>NZ_JBMBWH010000002.1:0-404792 GCF_048606435.1 Knoellia terrae
AAGGGAACGGACACCCCAACGTAGAAGCGCCGGCGATCACGAGGATCACCCACATATCAAGCAGTTCCGGACGTTTGCGAACGCCGTCTTGAGCCGCACGCTCATGGGTGGGGTCCTGAAGCAGACGGGCCGAAGGCGCGCTGAAGTACTGAACGCGGAACTTTTTTCTGCTCCACCTTGATTGAGGGCTGTTGCCGCGGTTCGGTGGACTTGCGGGATCAGCACCACATCACTCAGACGGGATATTTCCAGGGGGTCGGCTCCCCACCCTTGGCCGCAACGGTCGTACTCATGGACAGCCGCTACACACGCAGACTCGTTGACCCGCTCAGCGCCTCGATGGGGCGCGACCCGGCGTGCGAGCGGTCCTGAGCGCCGGCGACCCTCAGCCTCGACCGACCCACAGACCGGGTGTGTCACGCGGATCCAGGACCGCAGCGATCCGCGTGGCACACCCTCTGCTGGGAGCGCGTGGTGTCGCCGATGCTCGACGTCGGACCTTCGGATGCCGTCCTCGGTGCGGCCGGAGTGGGCGACGCCGAAAGCCGTGCCCGCGGCTGCTCCCGTCCGATCAGGCTCGTCGGCTCGCGCCAGTCGGTGAACACCGCCACCGGTGAGATCACCACGGTCTACTCGTCCGACCAGGAGCTGGACGGCCGCACGTACGTGCGATGCGGCAACCGTCGTGCGAGTGTCTGCGCGTCGTGCAGCCATGAGTACAAGGGCGATGCGTGGCACCTGCTCATGTGTGGGTTGGCCGGCGGCAAGGGCGTGCCTGCCAACGTCGCGGACCACCCGTGCACCTTCGTCACCCTCACCGCACCATCCTTCGGCGCAGTCCACGGCCAACGCCGAACAGGGCTGTGTCGCCCACGGCGCGACCATCCCGTCTGTCCGCACGGGCGCCCGCTGTGGTGCTCGAAGCGTCACGAGGAGAGCGACCCGCAAGTCGGGCAGCCCCTGTGCGCGCAGTGCTACGACTATGTCGGCCATGTCCTGTGGCAGTGGCACGCTCCCGAGCTATGGCGCCGGTTCACCATCGCCCTGCAGCGCGCCCTCGCCAAGAAGGCGGATGTCGACCTCACGACGTTCCGCGCCGGGTGCCGGATCTCCTACTCGAAGGTGATCGAGTTCCAGGCGCGCGGGTTGATCCACGTCCACGCCCCGTTCCGGCTGGACGGTCCGGAGGGTCCCGATGGGCCACCTACCTCACTGGCGCTGACCGTGGCCGATCTCGAGGAAGGGGTCCGCGTGGCTGCGGCGAGCGTGACCCTCACTGAACCCGGTCTCGAACGGACGGCATACGAGCTCCGGTGGGGGACGCAGGTGGACACGCGCACGATCAGTGGAGCCACGGCACGCGACGACCGTTCGCGATCCGCCGCCCATCCGGAGCAGGTGGCGGCCTACCTCGCGAAGTACCTGACGAAGAGCACCGAGGACTTCGGCCTGAGCGGCAGAGTCCGGTCTTCGGAACATGCGCGCCTGCTCGGTGCCAGCCCCCACGTCGTCCGCATCATCGCGGCGGCCGAGCAACTCGCTGGGTCTGTGGACAACCTCGCCCGGATCGCTGACCGACATGCGACATTGGGCTATCGGGGTCACCCGATCACCAAGTCACGGGCGTACTCGGTGACCTTCGGCCAGCTGCGACGACTGCGACGGCTGCACCACCGACGCCCTGCACGCCTCGACCCGGACGCGGATATCCGACGCGTCCTCGACGAGGACGAGCCGCCGGAGGGCTTCGTCCACGTCTCCTCCTTCACGTACGTCGGTCGCGGTTACCTCTCGTCGGCAGAGGCGGCGGAGGCCGTCCGATCAGCAGCCCTCTCTCGCATCCGCGCTCTCCCAACGCAATTCGTCAGCGGAGAAGCGAAGAGTCAATCAGCAGAAGGGAAGTGAGGGCAGTGCGAAAGACCGTGAGGGAGTTCCCCTCCCTGATGACCGTGCGGGATGTCGCCGAGGTATGCGGAGTGCCGGTCTCGACCGTGCACCACTGGGCAGTAAGGGGCGGCGGCCCGCCGTCGTTCAAGCTCGGCAAGCATCGACGGTTCGACGCCGAGGAAGTCCTGGCGTGGATCAACGCGTCCAGGGCGGCTGGAGCTCGGTCGAGATGATCGAGCGTCGCGAGCGGCGGGACGGGACCTGCTCCTACCGGGTGCGCTACCGCACGCCCGACGGCCGGTTCCGCTCCCGCTCCTTCGCCCGACGGTCGGAAGCGGCGGACTACGAGAGGCAGGTGCTCTCGCAGCGGCGCCGCGGCGACTGGGTCGATCCGCAACGGGGCAGAGCGACGCTGGGTGCCGTCTGGGCGGAGTACCAGAGCGGAGGGACCAGCCATCTCAGGGCGACCACCCAGGCTGGCTACCGACACGCGTGGAAGCACATCGAACCCACTTTCGGCGCTTGGCCGGTCGCCAAGATCGAGCACGCCGACGTGGCGGAGTGGGTGACTGCCCTGAGCGCCCGGCTCGGCACGGACACGGTTCGCAAGGCGCACGGAGTGCTGTCGAGGGTGCTCGATTACGCGGCCTCGACCCGTCGGGTGCCGGTCAACGTCGCGCGGGGCGTCCGTCTGCCCAAACGCGCGCCCGTTCGGGAACGCATCCTCACCGTGGAGGAGATCCATGCCCTCGCCGAGGCGATGCCGCAGGACCGCGACATCGTGCTGTCTTTGGCCTACATGGGGCTGCGGTGGTCCGAGCTGGCGGCCCTCAGGGTCGAGGACGTCAACCTCACGCGCAGACGGGTCCACGTCGTGCAGCGCGCCACCGAGGTCGATGGTCGGATCGACGTCGACCAGCCCAAGAGCCGAGCGGGACATCGCTACGTCCCGATCCCGCAGCTCCTCGTGCCAGCACTGACGGCGAGGCTGGCCGGTCGGCCGAGGGATGCACTGGTCTTCGCCTCGCCGGAAGGGGACTACCTGCGCGTGCGGAACTGGCGTCGGCGAGCCGGCTTCGACAGGGCTCTCGAGCAGCTCGGCATGGCCGCCACTCCGCACGATCTGCGGCGCACCTTCGGAAGCCTCGCGCGGATGGCCGGCGCTGACCTGCGCTTCATCCAGAAGGCGATGGGACACGAGTCCATCACCACCACGGCACGCATCTATGCCCACCTCTACGACGACGAGCTCGACACCATCGCTGCCGCGCTCGACGGCCTCTACACGGCCGGCGAAGCGGCGCGGGAGATCTGAGATGTGCCCATTTGGTGCCCAATTCGGGCCTTCGACGGCGGGTCGGACGGTCGGACGGTCGCGTTTCCGCAGGTCAGGCAGGGTGCCCCCGGCAGGATTCGAACCTGCGACACCTTCTTTAGGAGAGAAGTGCTCTTCCCCTGAGCTACGAGGGCGGGAAGGGCCCGAAGGCCGCGAACCAGCCTAGTTGACCGGCAGGGTCCCCCGGTCGCGGGCTCTTCGCCGGGCCGGCTCCCACTTCGCTGACCGAGGCGGTGCGGCGAGGAGAGAGAAACCCACGTCGGGCGGGAAGGTCTCGGAGGGGAGGCGGCATACTCGGCGGGTGACCACGACGCAGGGCCGCGAGCTCGACCGGCAGGGTGACCCCGTCCAGCGCCGCACGGTCGCGACCTTGTCGATGTCCCAGGTGCTCGGCGGGATCTCGCTCGCCAGTGGCGTCGCCGTCGGCGCCCTGCTCGCCGAGGAAATCTCGGGCTCACCGACGTACGCCGGGCTGGGATCGACCTTCCAGGTGCTCGGGTCGGCCCTCATCGCCGTGCCGATGGCCCGTCTCAGCGCGGCTCGCGGGCGGCGGCACGGGCTGGTCCTCGGCTACTGCCTGGCCTTCGTCGGTGCCCTCGGGCTCATCACGTCCGGCATCGTCGGCAGCTTCGCGCTGCTGCTCGTCGCCAGCCTGCTCTTCGGTGGCTCGACGGCGTCCAACAACCAGGCGAGGTATGCCGCGGCCGACCTGGCCGCGCCCGCCCACCGCGGCCGCGACCTCAGCCTCGTCGTGTGGGCGACGACGATCGGCAGCGTGGTCGGTCCCAACCTCGTCGGGCCGAGCGAGCCGGTGTCGGAGCTGCTGGGCCTGCCCCGTCTCACCGGTCCGTTCGTCTTCTCGCTCGTCGGACTCGCGTTCGCGGTCCTCGTCCTCGTCATCCGCCTGCGGCCCGACCCGCTGCTCGAGGCGCGCCGTCGTGCCGTCGCCGCCGACCCCGGTGCCTCCGGTCGCACGCACGGCCGGATCGGCCGCGGCCTCCGCGTCGTCGTCGCCCAGCCCCAGGCGCTGCTCGGCCTGCTGACGCTCGCCCTCGGACACATGGTGATGGTCAGCGTCATGGTGATGACGCCGCTGCACATGAGGCACGGGGACGCGGACCTCACCGTCATCGGCTTCGTCATCAGCGTCCACATCCTCGGGATGTTCGCCTTCTCACCCCTCACCGGGCTCGCGGTCGACCGGCTCGGCGGACGGGTGGTGGCGATCACAGGCTCCGCGATCCTCGCTGCGGCCACCCTGCTCGCGTCGACCGCGCCGGAGGGGCACTCGACGGGCCTGCTCGTCGCGCTGTTCCTCCTCGGTCTGGGCTGGTCCTGCACGCTCGTCTCGGGCTCGACCATGCTCACGGCCGCGCTCCCGACGGCCGAGCGCCCGGGAGCGCAGGGCGCCAGTGACCTCGTCATGGGGCTCACGGCCGGTCTCGGCGGGGCGCTCGCCGGTGTCGTCGTGGACGTCGCGAGCTTCAACGTCCTCGCCCTCGCGGCCCTCGTCGTCGCGCTGTCCATCGGCGTGCTGGCCGCGGTCCTGCGCGGCTCGGGCGAGCTCAGCGGCCGCTGAGGCCGGGCCACCGGGGCCGACGCTTCTCGGCGAACGCCGCCACCCCCTCGGCGCGGTCAGCGCTGAACGCCGTGTCGTGCCACCGGGCGTCCTCGACGTCGAGCCCTTCGGCGAGCGACACGTCCATGCCGTCCCGCATGGCCGCCTTGGCGTTGCGCACGCCGACGGGGGAGTGGGTGGCGATCGTCGCGGCCAGCTCGAGCGCCGTGGCTCGTGGGTCCTCGACGACGCGGTCGGCCAGCCCCAGGGCGAGCGCCTCGGTGCCGTCGACCCGGCGGGCGGTGAAGATCAGGTCGGCTGCACGCGACCAGCCGATCCGGCGGGGAAGCAGCTGGGTGCCGCCGCCGCCGGGGATGACGCCGACGGACACCTCGGGCAGCGCGAAGGTCGCACCCGGCGAGGCCACGATGACGTCGCACGAGAGCGCGATCTCGCAGCCGCCACCGAGCGCGTAGCCGGCCACCGCCGCGACGACCGGCACCGGGAGCTCGAGGATGCTGCCGTATGCCGCCCGGTTGCCGGGCCGCTGCGCCCGCAGCTCCTCGTCGGTGAGGAGGTTGCGCTCCTTGAGGTCGGCGCCGACGCAGAACGCCTTCGGGTGCGACGACGAGACGACGACCGCCCGGGTCGTGGCGTCGACGGCGAGCCCGCGGGCGGCCTCGGAGAGCGCGCGGGCCATCGCGGTCGAGACGGCGTTCATCGCCTCCGGGCGGTCGAGGACGATCTCGGCGACCCCGGCGTCGTGCCGGAGCACCCGGACGAGCCCGGTCGAGGCGGATCCATGGTCCGGCGCTGCATCCTGTGACATGCCGACATCCTCCCCGATCCCCGGCGCCACGCCACCGGAGGCCGGACGTCGAGTGGCGGCACACGGCATACCGGCTCGTCGTTGTTAGCCTGCTGCGGTGAGTGAGACCGGACCGCAGTCAGAGATCGACTCGCGGACCGAGAAGGTCCGCCACGCCGTCGAGGGGTGGACCCGCCACCTCGTCGACCTCGGGGGGCGCAACACGCTCCTGTGGTACCGCGACCTGCCCACCGGCACGCTCGACCTCACGACCGCGCACCCCGGCGGGGTGGCCATGCTGCTCGCCGGGCGCCCGACGCGGCTCTCCGACCTCGTCCGGGAGCCGGCGGCCTTCGACGAGGCCCGCCGCCGCGCCCGCACCATCGCCGCCAAGACGCGTGAGCTGCGCGAGGAGCGCGGCATCGACACCGGCTTCGTCGCCGTGGGGATGGCGACATGGAGCCTCGGCGGGGGACGTGGCGCCGCCGCCGCTCGGCAACCGGCCGCACCGGTGCTGCTGCGCAGCTGCACCCTGCGACCGACGACGCCCCAGCACGACGACTACGAGCTCGACCTCGGCGACGAGATCGAGCTCAACCCGGTCCTGGAGCACTACCTCGCGTCCGAGCAGGGCGTCGTGCTCGACCCGGAGGAGCTCGAGGCGCTCGCACACCGCCCCGGGGGCTTCGACCCCTATCCGGCGTATGCCGCGTTGACGGCGGCCTGCGCCTCCGTGCCTGACTTCGCGGTCACGCCCCGGATCGTCCTCGGCACCTTCTCCTACGCGAAGCTGCCCATGGTCGCGGACCTCGCGGCACACGGCGACGCCCTGGCCGACCACGACGTCATCGCCGCCATCGCGGGTGACCCGACGGCGCTGCGTTCGGTGCGTCACGAGCTGCCCCGGCGCGAGGATGACGTCGTGCCGGACCCCGCCCGGGGGATGCTCGTCCTCGACGCCGACTCCTCGCAGCAGGAGGCCATCGAGGCCGCCCGCTCCGGTGCCCACCTCGTCATCCACGGCCCGCCCGGCACGGGGAAGTCGCAGACGATCGCCAACCTCGTCGCGTCGCTCGCGGCCGACGGCAAGCGGGTGCTCTTCGTCGCCGAGAAGCGCGCGGCCATCGACGCCGTGGTCGGCCGCCTCGACCGGATCGGCCTCGGCGAGCTCGTCCTCGACCTCCACGACGGCGCCCGTGGCCGGCGCCGCATCGCCACCGAGCTCGCGGACTCCCTGCCCGGTCGCTCGCCGCGGCCGTCCGACCCCGCGAGCCGGGACGTCGACCGGCTGCGCGCCACCGCCTCCGCGCTGCGGGAGCACCGTGACGCCATGCACGAGGGTCGCCACCCCTGGGGCGTCTCCGTCCACGACGTGCAGGAGGCGATCAGCGCTCTCGGGGCCGCGGAGCGTCCACCTCACTCACGCGTCCGGATCCGGGGGGAGGCACTCCAGTCGCTGCCGCGCGAGCGCTTCGAGGTGCTCGCCCGCGAGCTGACCCGGGTCGCCTCCCTCGGCGCCTGGCGCACCGACCGCGGCTCGGACCCCTGGTACGGCGCGACGGTGCGCACCCCCGAGGAGGCGATCCGTGCCCGTGAGCTCGTCGAGCGCTGGTCGGGTCACGCCGTCGAGGACGTCGGTGAGACGCTGCGCGAGGTCTTCACCGGGCTGCGGCTGCCGCCGACGCGCACCGTCCGGGAGTGGGGCCGGATCCTCGACACCGTGGCCCGGGTGCGGGACACGCTCGAGACGTTCCGGCCCGAGATCTTCGACGTCCCGCTCGGTGACTTCGTCGCGGCGACCGGCACGCCGGCATACCGCTCCTCGGTCGGGTCCGAGCTCGGGTGGTGGGAGCGCCGCCAGCTCAAGCGGCAGGTGCGCCGCCACGTCCGGCCCGGCCGGCCGCCGGCCGACCTGCACGCCGCCCTGCTGGCCGCCAGCGAGCAGCGCAGCGCGTGGAAGGAGATGGCCGGAGCCGGGGGCCGCCCGGAGATGCCCGCCGACCTCGACCGGGCCACCGCCGCGTATGCCGCCCTGGCCGCCGACCTGGCCTGGCTCGACGAGCGCGTCCCGCGGTCGGCGGACTCCGACGCCGAGTCGCTGCTCGACGTGCCTCGCGACCAGCTCGCCGCCCGGCTCCAGGCCCTGGCCGACGCGCCGGAGCGCCTCGCGGTGGTGCCCTCGATCCTTGGACCGGTGGAGTCGATGCGTGAGGCCGGGCTCGGCCCACTGCTCGAGGACCTGGCCACCCGGCGCGTGGCCGTGGACGACGTCGCGAGCGAGGCCGACTTCGTGTGGTGGAGCTCGGTGCTCGACGACATCGCGCTGCGCGACCCGCGCGTCGGCGCCCACGACGGTGAGGACCTGCGCAGGACGGTGGGTGAGTTCGCCTCCGCCGACCGGGAGGTGCTGCGGCAGAACGCCACTCGCGTGCGCGCCGCCGTCCGTGCCAACGTCGACCGGGTGCTGTCCGACTCGCCCGAGCTCGAGAGCATCGTGCGGACGGAGGCGGCGAAGTCCCGTCGCCACCGCCCGCTGCGTGACCTCTTCCCCGTGGCGGGGGAGCTGCTCACCGCGGCGCGACCGTGCTGGGTGATGAGCCCGCTCGTC
The DNA here is from genome assembly GCF_048606435.1 of Knoellia terrae. Classification (NCBI taxonomy): domain Bacteria; kingdom Bacillati; phylum Actinomycetota; class Actinomycetes; order Micrococcales; family Intrasporangiaceae; genus Knoellia; species Knoellia terrae. Next base: position 8,198 of record NZ_JBMBWH010000002.1, read on the forward strand.
GTCGCGTCGGTGCTGCCCCCCGGGGTCTGGTTCGACGTCGTCGTCTTCGACGAGGCGTCCCAGGTGCCTCCCGCCGAGGCGGTGTCGGCGATCTCCCGCGCCCGCCAGGTCGTCCTCGCCGGCGACGCCAAGCAGCTGCCGCCGACGTCGTTCTTCACGACGGTCTCGGACGGGGGTGACGCCGCTCCCGACGACGGTCTCACCGAAGGGGTCGAGTCGATCCTCGACGTGCTGGCGGCGACCCTGCCGAGCCGCAGGCTGAGCTGGCACTACCGCTCGCAGGACGAGCGGCTCATCTCGTTCGCGAACGAGCACGTCTACGGCGGCTCGCTCGTGACCTTCCCCGGCACCGGATCGGCACCGGTGCTGCGCCATGAGCTCGTCGACGGGGTCGGTGTCGTCGCCGAGGGGGCGACGAGCGTCGAGACGACCCAGGCCGAGGTGGACCGGGTGGTCGAGCTCGTCCTCGAGCATGCCCGGACCCGCCCGAGCGAGAGCCTCGGCGTCATCGCCCTCGGGCTGGCCCACACCCAGCGGATCGAGGACGCGCTGCGCCGGGCGCTGCAGGGGCTCGACCCGCGGGCCGCGACGTTCTTCACCGAGGACGTCCACGAGCGCTTCTTCGTGAAAAACCTCGAACGTGTCCAGGGCGACGAGCGCGACGCCGTGATCCTCTCGGTCGGCTACGGCAAGACCCCGCACGGGCGCGTGCTCCACCGCTTCGGCCCGCTCAACACCGAGGGCGGCGAGCGACGCCTCAACGTCGCCATCACCCGTGCCAAGAAGCGCATGACGGTCGTGTCCTCGATCGGCGCCGACGAGCTCGACCCGCAGCGGCTCAAGGCCCGCGGCGCCCAGATGCTGCGCGACTTCCTCGCCCACGTCGCCACCTCCACCGTGGTGGCGGACGAGGGAGGACCCGGTGACGTGGTGCCGACCGAGCCGACGCAGTCGGTCGTCATGGCGGAGTTCGCCCGTCGACTGCGCGACACCGGGCTGGTCGTCCACGAGAGGTACGGGTCGTCCGCGGCCCCCATCGACCTCGCCGTCGAGGACCCGCACCACCCGGGGCGGCTCGCCGTCGCTGTGGAGTCCGACGGCCCGGAGTATGCCGCGATGTCCAGTGCCCGTGATCGTGACCGGTTGCGCGCGGAGCACCTCGGCCGGCTGGGCTGGCAGCACGTGCGGGTGTGGACCCGCGACGCGTTCCGCGACCCCGCCCGCGACGTCGCCCGGATCCGCTCGCTGGCCGACCGCGGGCGGGCATGACCCGCCGGTCGCGGCGCGCGTCGAGCGCTCCGCAGCGGGTGGGTTCGGACGAGGGCCTCACCTCGACTCACGTGCGACGGGAGGCCGAGCCGGACGACCGGCAGGCGCCGGGCGGGTCGGCCCCGGCAGAGTCTCCCGCGCCACCGACGGTCCCGGACGCCCAGCAGACGAAGGACGACACCGACGAGGGCTGGGGTGAGCGCGGCGACGACGACGCCTCGGCCCGGTGGCTGCGCGAGAACCGCCCCCCGCACTGGTCCTGACCGCCTCCGCCGCACGCCACGGCTCGCGACACCGGCTGACGTCGGGCTGCGCCACATGTGACCTATTGGTCGAAAAAGTGCGGGCGGGGGGGCAGCGCCACATGTGACCTATTGGTCGAAAGATGCAGGCGCGCGGGGCAGCGCCACATGTGACCTATTGGTCGAAAGATGCAGGCGCGCGATCTGGGTCGGGAAGGGGGCGCAGCAGAACAGGGCGGGAGTCGGCGCGGTGGCCGGCTCCCGCCCCTGGCGGAGGTGTCCGTCTCAGAGGGTCGGACGAGCGCGAAGGCTGTCGCGGATCTCCTTGAGAAGCTCGGTGTTCGGGTCGATCGTGTCCGTGGCGGGCTCGTCCGGGAAGAACCGGGCCTTGGCCGCGGTGTAGGGCTTGACGACGAAGAAGTAGACGACCGCAGCCAGGATGAGGAAGGCGATGAGCACGGTGAGGAAGTTGCCGATCGAGAGGCCGGCCGGCTCCCACGCCGAGAAGTCAGGGCTGCCGCCGAGCTTGCCGACGATCTGCATGATGATCTTCACCATCGCTTCGACAACCTTGCCGAAGGCCGTGGCGATCACGACGGCGACCGCGAGGTCGACCACGTTTCCCCTGAGCACGAAGTCCTTGAAGCCGTTCATTGGATCTGTCCTTTGCTGTTGAAGAGATGCCGCCGGGCATGACGCCCATCCGAGCGCTGGCCAGAGTACAAGCCGGATCGACACCCGAGAGGCGGTGACAAGGGCCGGCCCCGGGGCTCGGTCAGCCCGCGGCTGCACCCGTGACGACGGGCAGGACGCGGGGGGCGCCACCCTCCGGTCGCTGACCTGCGAAGACCCGCTCGAGATCAGCGGGGGACAGCGCGCACACCAGGCCCCCGGGAAGCCCGTCCGCTCCGGGCAACGGTCCGGTCACGGACGCCGGCTCGGGCGTGTCCACGCCGAGGACGAGCACGTCGCGTGCCAGGGCGGCACCGCCCAGCTCGGCGAACAGCGTCACCCGGTGGCCGGCGGAGACGAGGTCGAGGACGTGCTCGTCGGCGACGACCACGTGCGCCGCCACGGTCCCGGCGGGAAGGTCGTCTGCCGGGGTGCGCGGCACGAGCCGGGTGGTGGTGAGGGGCTCGCCGCCCAGGACGGCCGTGCTGAGGCGACGCCCGACGAGGGTGGAGGGGTCGCCGGTGGTCGCGACCGGTGGAGGGTCGCGTGGCACATGCACGAGCCGCACGTCCTCGTGGTCGAGGACGGCCCCTCTGGCCAGGTCGTGCGCTGCGACGAGCACCGGCGTCGTGGCTGGGGGCGGCGGCCGCACGACACCGACGAGCACCACGACGGCCCCCGCCGCGCAGACCGCGGCGGCGGCCCGACGCAGCACCCACCGGCGCCACCGTGCCCGACGCGAGGGGCCGAGCAGCTCCGGACGGGCGAACCTGGGGACGTGCGGTCGCGGCATGCCACCGACGCTAGGCCGGGGCCGCGGTGCTCGGGACGGCTCAGGCCGAGGCTGTGGACGGCGCCGAGGTCGAGGAGGTGCCTGTGGACGAGCCGGGGGACGTCGTGTCCTTGCTCTTGCCCGTGTCACCGGAGCCCGAACCGGAGCCCGAGCCGGAGTCGCTCGACGGCGACGCCGGCGACGAGCTGCTCGAGGCCGCGCGCGAGTCGTTGCGGTAGAAGCCGCCGCCCTTGAAGACGATGCCGACCGAGTTGAAGACCTTGCGCAGGGACCCGTCGCACTCCGGGCAGACCGAGAGCGAGTCGTCGCTGAAGGACTGGACCGCCTCGAAGCGGTGGTCACAGTCGCGGCACGCGTAGGCGTACGTGGGCACAGGTTCCTCCTGGGGCACTGCGGGGTGAGCGGGTCCAAGGATACGGAACGCCGAGCGGTGCTCCGGTATGCCGGCCGCCCACCGACCCGGGACCGGGCTCAGCCCTCCGCGGACCAGCCGGCGAGGCGCCCACCCCGGCTCACGGCATACAGGCGCTTCTCTACCGCGGCGCGCAGGGTCGCAGGGGTGACGACGAGCAGCTGGTCGCCCCGCCGTAGGGGAGTCGTCTCCTGCGGGACGAACGACGCGCCGTCGCGCACGACGAGGGCGACGTTCGCCCCCGGTGGAAGGCGCAGCTCGTAGACCTGCACCCCGGCGAGGCGGGACAGCGGCCCGACCGTGACCTCGATGAGGTGGGCGCCGATGTCGTCGAAGGGCGTCACCTCGAGGGCGAGGTCGAACGAGTGGTGACCGCTGTCGAGGCCCAGCCGGTGCGCCACCCAGGGCAGGGTCGGCGCCTGCACCAGCGTGAAGATGATGACGAGGACGAAGACGAGGTCGAAGATCCACTCCACGCCGGTCGCCCCCACGGTCAGCGGCACGGTGGCGAGCACGACCGGCACCGCGCCGCGCAGGCCGGCCCACGACAGGAACGCCTGCGTGCGCCACCCCAGCCCGAAGGGGGTGCACGACACGAGCACCGAGAGCGGGCGGGCGACGAGGAGGAGGGCGAGGCCGAGCACGAGCGCCGGCCGGACCTGCTCCAGGAAGGTGGCCGGGTCGGCGAGCAGCCCGAGGAGGACGAACAGCCCGATCTGGGCGAGCCATCCGAGCGCCGTGGAGAAGCCGTGGACCGCCGCCCGGTGGGGCAGCGACATGTTGCCGAGGACGAGCGACGCGAGGTAGCAGGCGATGAAGCCGGACGCGTGGACGACGTCGGCGGCGGCGTAGGCCAGCACCGAGATCGCCACGACCCCGATCGCGAACAGGGCCGACGAACCCCCGGCGACCCGGGACATGAGGCGTCCCCCGACCCACCCGACGGCCAGGCCGACGAGGGAGCCCACGACGAGCTCGCCGGCGACGAGAAGCGAGATCGCCCACAGCGACACCTGCTCGCCGGCCGCCGACTGCACCGCGATGGCCGTGACGATGATGACGACGGGGGCGTCGTTGAAGCCCGACTCCGCCTCGAGCATGCCGCTGACCCGGCGTGGCAGGGGCACCCGGCGCAGGACCGCGAACACGGCCGCCGCATCGGTGGACGCGAGGATCGCGCCGATGAGCAGCGCGGTGCTCCACGTCATGTCCAGGACGTAGTGGCCGGCGAGCGCCACGACGAGGATCGACACGACGACACCGACGGTGGCCAGCGCCGCCGCCGGGGCGAGCGAGCCCTTGATCGACTCCCACTTCGTCGTCACCCCGCCCTCGGTGAGGATGAGCACAAGGGCGGCGTAGCCGAGGACCTGCGTCAGCTCCGCGTCGGAGAAGTCGATGCCGAGGCCGCGGTTGCCCAGCGCCAGGCCGATGCCGAGGTAGAGCAGCAGCGAGGGCAGGCCCGATCGGGTCGAGAGCCTGACCGCTGCGATCGAGACGATGAGGACCGCCGCGCCGATGAGCAGGGCGATCGAGAGCGACCGGAGGTTCTCGCCCTCGGCGGCCGCGAGCAGGACCGGGTCGACCGCGCTGCCGTGCGGCATACCCAGGATGTCGGTCACGGCCCGTCCTTGCTCGGTCGATCGGGGGTCTGTCCTAGTCTCGCAGGGTGTCCTCCTCCCGCGTTGCCCGTCGCGTCACGCTGACCGTCGTCGGCATCCTCACCGTGGCGGCGCTCGTCCTCTCCGTCGTCGGGGTCTCGGTGGTGCGTCGGTCCTTCCCGCAGACCGAGGGCGAGATCGACGTCCCGGGACTGGGCGCCCGGGTGGACGTGATGCGCGACGACCGGGGGGTCCCGCAGATCTACGGCGACAGCATCAGCGACATCGCCCGGGCCCAGGGCTACGTGCACGCCCAGGACCGCTTCTTCGAGATGGACATGCGCCGGCACATCACCGCCGGCCGGCTGGCCGAGCTCGTCGGGGAGGCCGGCCTCGAGACCGACAAGGTCATCCGGACGATGGGCTGGCGGCGGGTGGCCGAGGCCGAGCTGCCGACCCTCGCCCCGGCGACACGGACCTACCTGCAGGCCTACGCCGACGGCGTCAACGCCTACCTGCGTGGCCGGTCGCCGGCGCAGGCCTCGCTCGAGTACGTCGTGCTCGGCACGACCGTGGACGACTACCGCATCGAGGACTGGACGCCCGCCGACTCGATCGCGTGGCTCAAGGCGATGGCCTGGGACCTGCGTGGCGACTACTCCGACGAGCTCGCGCGCGCCCGGCTCTCGAGCCGGGTGACGGCCGGCCAGATCGCCGAGATCTATCCGCCCTACGACCTCACCAGGCAGCCGATCCTCTCCGGTGAGGACTGGGCGCCGGCGCCACCCCCGAGCCAGCAGTCCTCGTCGGCGGTCCCGTCCGCCCTGCGCGCTGTGGCGCCGCGACCGTCGGCCGAGGATGCCGCCGCGGCTCTGGCCAGCCCATCCGCGCAGGAGGCGTATGCCGCGGTCGGGCGTGCGCTGTCGGCGGTCCCCCAGCTCCTGGGCCGAGGTCAGGGCATCGGCTCCAACTCCTGGGTCGTCGGCCCGGATATGTCGGCGACCGGCAAGCCGCTGCTGGCCAACGACCCGCACCTCAGCCCCGGCATCCCGGGCATCTGGTACCAGGTCGGTCTGCACTGCCGCACCAAGAGCGCCGCGTGCCCCCTCGCCGTCTCCGGCTTCTCGTTCGCCGGTGTCCCAGGCGTCGTCATCGGTCACAACGACCGGATCGCCTGGGGGTTCACCAACCTCTCTCCCGACGTCAGCGACTTCTACCTGGAGCGCCTCGAGGGGGATCGCGCCCTGCGCGGTGACACCTGGGAGCCGATGGAGACCCGCCGCGAGACCATCCGGGTGGCCGGTGGTGACGACGTCGAGATCACCGTCCGGTCGACGCGCCACGGACCCCTGATGTCCGACGTCGTCGACGCCTTCGACGACGCGGGCGCGCGCTCACCGCTCCCGCCCTCCGAGGGCACCACGCGCGACTCCGAGGCGTACGCCGTGTCGATGGCATGGACGGGGCTGGAGACGAACCAGACCGCCGACGCCATCCTCCAGCTCAACGTCGCCCAGAATTTCGAGGAGTTCCGCGAGGCCTCGAAGTCCTTCGCCGTGCCCTCCCAGAACCTCGTCTACGCGGACGTCGACGGCCACATCGGCTACCAGGCGCCCGGGCAGGTGCCGGTGCGGGTGTCGGCGTTCCCCGGCTCGCCGCCGGGATACTGGCCGGCCCCCGGCTGGGACGAGACCTACGACTGGCAGGGCTTCGTGCCGTTCGAGTCCATGCCCACGTCCCTCGACCCGTCGTCGGGGATGATCGTCGCGGCGAACCAGGCGGTGACGGCCAGCGCGACCCCGTTCCTCACGACGGAGTGGGACTACGGCTTCCGTTCGCAGCGCATCCGTGAGCTGCTCGAGAGCGCCACGAGGGATGGGAAGAAGCTCACGGTCGCGCAGATGGGCGCCATCCAGATGGACTCCCGCAACGAGTTCGCCCCCACGCTCGTCGCCGCGCTGCTGGAGGTGCCGCTCGGCGACGCCGACGACTCCGAGGCGGAGGTGGCCTTCACCAAGGAGGCGCAGGACCTGCTGCGCGAGTGGGACTACACGACGCCCGCCGACGGGTCCCGAGCCGGTGCCGCCGCGGCCTACTACAACGCCGTCTGGGCCAACCTCCTGCGCCTGCTCTTCGACGACGAGCTGCCCGAGGACCTGCGCGCCGATGGCGGCAGCCGCTACATGACCGCCGTGGCGAGACTGCTGGAGAACCCCCGGAGCGCGTGGTGGGACAACCGCCAGACCGCCGCGATCACCGAGGGGCGCAACGAGATCCTGCGCCAGGCGCAGGTGGAGGCCCGGCTCGAGCTGACCCGCGAGCTCGGCAAGAACCCCGAGGACTGGCGTTGGGGCGCCCTGCACACCCTCGAGCTCACCCACCAGGTCCTCGGCGGCGACACCGTCCCGGGGATCGTCCGCGGCGTCTTCAACCGGGGCGAGTTCGAGATGCCCGGTGGCTCCGCGATCGTCAACGCGACGGCCTGGCGGGCCAGCCTCGGCTACGAGGTCACCGCGGCACCGTCGATGCGCATGGTCGTCGACGTCGGTGGGTTCGACCGCTCGACGTGGATCAACCAGACGGGAGCCAGCGGGCACGCCTTCAACGGTCACTACGACGACCAGACCGAGGACTGGGTCGAGGGTCGCCAGCGACCCTGGCCCTTCACCGAGGAGGCTGTCCGCGAGGCGACCGAGGCCGAGCTCGCGCTGCTGCCCGAGGGCGAGGGCTGACCTTCAGAACCAGGTGGTCCCGTCGGCGGTGAGCACTCCGTCCACGGGCTCGTCGTGGGCATCGGCCGGCAGCCGCTCAGTCTGCACCTCGCCCGGGTGCAGCACGGCGAGCACGCGGGCGTCGGCGCCGCGGCGGGCCAGCGCCCGGTCGTAGGACCCGCCACCGCGTCCCAGCCGCGTGCCGACGGTGTCCACGGCCAGGCCCGGCGTGAGGACCAGACCTGCGGCCGCGACCGCTTCACGACCGAGCGGTCGGCGCCGGTCGTCCGCTGCGTCGCACCAGTCGAGGTCCTTGTCCGGCAACGTGACCGGCACGATGACGCGTATGCCGCGTGCCGCGAGCGCGGTGATGGTCGCCGCCGTGGGCGGCTCGCTGCGCCATGCCTCGTAGGCGGTGACCGTGTCACCGGGCCCGAGCCCGAGCTCGACCGCGACGGCGAGCACCTCACGGGCGATCGCGGCATCGTCCTCGGCGCGGTCCCGGCCGGCGACGCGCTCCCGACGCGCGGCCACGAGGCCGGGACGCAGGGCTGTCTTCGCGTCGGGTCGGGAAGCGGAGCTCACGCGCCCAGTGTCCACCGTCCACCGGGGCAGGTCGCCTAGTGTTGCGGACATGGGTGCAGATGGTCTCCGCCGGAGCACGGACCTCATGCGGGCGCGGGAGGTCGACGAGCGGGCGATCGCGGCGTTCACGCGCTTCTACGGGATGCTCGAGCAGGACGCGACCGGCTACGTCCACGAGGACACGATCGAGCCCCTGGGTCACGTCACCAGCCTCGCGGACCTCGACATCGACGAGGCTGCGGCCCGGGAGGCGCTCGCCACGACGGTGGTGCTGAAGCTCAACGGCGGGCTCGGCACCTCCATGGGGATCAGCGGCCCCAAGTCGGCCCTGCCGGTGCGCGACGGCCTGAGCTTCCTCGACATCATCGCCCGCCAGGTGCTGGCGATCCGGCGCGAGCACGAGGTGGACCTGCCCGTCGTCTTCATGGACTCCTTCCGCACCCAGGACGAGACGCTCGAGATCCTCGCCGCGCACGACGGGCTCGCGGTCGACGGGCTTCCGCTGGACTTCCTCCAGAGCGCCGAGCCCAAGCTGCGTGCGGACGACCTCACCCCGGTGGAGTGGCCGGAGGACCCCGAGCTCGAGTGGTGCCCGCCCGGTCACGGTGACGTCTACATCGCCCTCCAGTCCAGCGGGCTGCTCGACACCCTGCGGGAGAAGGGTTTCCGCCACCTCTTCATGTCCAACGCCGACAACCTGGGCGCCACGTGCGACCCGAGGGTCCCCGCGTGGATGGCGCGCGAGGGGATCCCCTACGTCGCAGAGGTCTGCGAGCGCACGCGCAACGACCGCAAGGGGGGACACCTCGCGACCCGGCGCAGCGACGGCCGGCTCATCCTGCGGGACTCGGCCATGGTGGCGCCCGGGGAGGACCAGTACTTCCAGGACAACACCCGCCACGAGTACTTCCACGTCAACAACCTCTGGGTGGACCTCGACGTCCTCGCCGCCCGGCTGGCCGAGCGCGACGGCATCCTCGAGCTGCCGATCATCGTCAACCGCAAGACCGTGGACCCCACCCGCAAGGACTCGACCCCGGTCATCCAGATCGAGTCGGCGATGGGGACCGCCGTCGAGGTCTTCGAGGGCTCGCGTGCCCTGCTCGTCCCCCGTGACCGGTTCCGGCCGGTCAAGACGACGAACGAGCTCCTCCTCGTCCGCTCGGACCTCTACACGCTCGACGGGGCCAGCCGGGTCGTCTCGCTGTCCGACGACGAGGAGCCGTTCATCGACCTCTCCGACCACTACAAGTTCGTCCAGGACTTCGACGCCCGCTTCCCGCAGGGGGTCCCGTCGATCCGTCAGGCGCACTCCCTCGTCGTCGAGGGCGACGTCACGTTCGGCCGCGACGTCAGGTGCGTCGGTGACGTGACGGTGCGCACCGACGCACCGCGCACCATCGCCGACGGCGCCCGCCTCGAGGGCGACGTGTGAGGACCGTCGAGGAGCACCGGACCGCCCTGCTTGCCCTCGTCTCGGCCCTCCCGGCCGAGACCCTGCCACTGCGCGAGGCCCTCGGTCGGGTCCTGTCCGAGGACGTGGTCGCGACGGTGGACCTGCCGGGCTTCGACAACAGTGCGATGGACGGGTATGCCGTCCGCTCGGCAGACGTGGCCGGCGCCACCCCCGAGACGCCGGTCGTTCTCGAGGTCGACGGTGACATCGCCGCCGGCGACACGACTCGCCACGTGCTGCGGCCGGGCGCCGCGCTGCGCATCATGACCGGCGCGCCGCTGCCGCTGGGCGCCGACGCGGTGGTCCCCGTGGAGCGCAGCGACGGTGGAGTGGACCGCGTCGCCCTCGACCTCGCCCCCGAGCCCGGCCGGCACCTGCGCCGGCAGGGCGAGGACGTGCGAGCCGGTGAGGTCGTGCTCCGTCCCGGCGTCCGCGTCACCCCGGGCCGGCTCGCCCTCGTCGCCGCTGCCAACGTCGCCGAGGTGCGGGTCCGCCGCCGCCCTCGGGTGGCGGTCGTCTCGACCGGTGACGAGCTGCTGCCACCCGGATCCGCCCTCGCCCACGGCGAGATCGTCGACTCCAACGGGCCGATGCTCGCGGCGCTCGTCCTCGCCGCCGGTGCCGACCTCGCCTTCTCCGGGCACCTCCGCGACGACGCCGAAGCCGTGGCCGCCCTGCTGGAGGACGTCCCCGGGGACCCCGATCTCGTCCTCACCACCGGGGGCGTCTCGATGGGCGCCTACGACACGGTCAAGGAGGTGCTGACCCGGCACGGCGGCGTCGACTTCGTCAAGGTCGCCATGCGACCCGGGATGCCGCAGGGCTCCGGCGTGCTCGGGGAGCGCCGCACCCCGGTCGTCACGCTGCCCGGCAACCCGGTGAGCTCGTTCGTCTCGTTCCACGTCTTCGTCCTCCCCGTCCTGCGGGCCCTCTCCGGTCTGGCTCCGGAGGTGCCGATGGCGAGCGCCTTGGCGGCGCAGGGTTGGTCATCCGTGGAGGGCAAGGTGGAGCTGACCCGGGTCGTGCTGCAGGCCGACGGCGTCCGACCCTCCGGGGGCCAGGGGTCGCACATGCTCGGGGCGCTGGCCGAGGCCACCCACCTCGCCGTCGTCGACGCCGCCACCGCCGAGGTCCGGGAGGGTGACACGGTCCGGCTGCTCCCGCTCGTGGGGCAGGATTAGGGAGTGAGCAGCGACGAGGGGCACCCGGCCCGTGCCCTGACGCACGTCAGGGCCGACGGGTCGGCCCACATGGTCGACGTCTCCGCCAAGCCCGTGACCGCCCGCGAGGCCAGCGCCCGGGGTCGCGTCCTGCTCGCCCCGGAGGCGGTCGCCGCCCTGCGCGACGGGACCGTCCCCAAGGGTGACGCCCTGGCGGTCGCCCGGCTGGCCGGCATACAGGCGGTGAAGCGCACGCCCGAGCTCATCCCGCTCGCGCACCCCGTCGCCGTCCACGCCGCCTCGGTCGACCTCGACGTCACCGACGAGGGCGTCGACATCGCCGCCACGGTGCGGACCGCAGACCGGACGGGCATCGAGATGGAGGCGCTCACCGCGGTGAGCGTCGCCGCCCTCGCCCTCGTCGACATGGTCAAGGCCGTCGACAAGCACGCTCGCATCACCGACGTCCGCGTGACCGCGAAGTCCGGCGGGCGCTCCGGCGACTGGGTGGAGCCGTGAGCGACTCGGCCGCTCCACCCCTCGCCGGCCGGCGGGCCGTCGTCGTGACGGCGTCGACGCGGGCCGCCGCCGGCGTCTACCCCGACAGGGGGGGCGCGCTCATCGTCGAGACCCTGCGGTCGTGGGGCGCCGACGTCGAGGACGCGACGGTGGTCGCGGACGCGGAGGTGGCCGAGGCGCTCGACGCGGCGCTGGCGCTGGGTCCGGACCTGCTGCTCACGACCGGGGGCACCGGGATCAGCCCGACCGACGGGACCCCCGAGGCGACCGCACCGCTCCTGGACCGTGCGGTGCCCGGGATCGCCGAGGCCATCCGGGCGGCAGGTGTCGCCGGGGGAGTGCCGACGGCGATGCTCTCGCGCGGGCTGGCCGGCGTCGCCGGGCGCAGCCTCGTGGTCAACCTGCCCGGGTCCACCGGGGGGGTGCGCGACGCCCTCGCGGTCCTCGAGCCCGTGCTCGCTCACGCCCTGAGCCAGGTCGCGGGAGGTGACCACTGATGCGGTGGGGTCGCCAGCGCCCGCTCTGGTCGCAGGTCCTCGTGGGGTCCACACCGACCGGCATGTCGATCCTGCTGCGACCGATGCGGCCGGAGGACGCGGACGAGTACTCCTCCATCCGGACAGCCAACCGCCAGTGGCTCGGCCGCTGGGACGCGACCTCGCCGGTGCCCCCGACGGGCCCGCGCACGTTCGACGACCTCGTCGACTACTACCAGGAGGAGGCCGTCGCCGGCCGGATGCTCCCCTTCGTCATCGAGACCGACGGCCGGCTCATCGGCCAGATCAACGTGAGCAACATCGTCATGGGCTCGTTCCGCTCGTGCACGGTCGGCTACTGGGTCACCGAGGCCGTCGCCGGGCAGCGCGTCATCCCGACCGCCCTCGCGCTCGTCAGCGACCACGCCATCGGCGTGCTCGGCCTGCACCGGATCGAGGTCAACATCCGCCCGGAGAACACCGCCAGCCTCGCCGTGGTCCGGCGGCTCGGCTTCCGTGACGAGGGCGTGCGACTGCGGATGCTGCACATCGACGGTGCCTGGCGGGACCACCGGTCCTTCGCGCTGACGACCGAGGACCTCGCCGGGTCGACCCTGATGGACCGCCTGACCCACTCGTCACAGCAGCCACTTGGGCGACACACCGCGACAGGTCCGACCGCCTGACGCTCCGCACGCATACCGTCGTCGTCGTGGAGCCGAGCAGCCTGATCTTCCTGGTCATCATCGGGATCTGGGGTGCCTACTTCGTCCAGTACTGGGTGCGTCGTCGCGAGCACCTCGCGACGATCCGGTCCGTCGACGCGTTCTCGCAGACGATGCGGGTGCTGCAGGTCCGTGCCCCCCTGCCCTCCGTCGACGACGGTGGCAGCCTCCCGCGCACCTATGCCGTGAGTCCGGCGCGCGCCATGCGCCCCGAGGTCACCGTCAAGCGAGCCGAGGCGTATGCCGTGTCGCCGGCCACCGCTGCCGCCTCCGTCGGGTCGCACTCCGTCGACCCGGAGCCGCACCACGTCGAGGCCGACCTCCCCTCGATGCACCCCAACCGTGCCACCCGCGGCATCGTCCTGCTCGTCGGTCTGGCCGGCACGCCGGTCTTCGGCGTCCTCGCTGCCGTCGGCGTCCTCGTGTGGTGGGCCTTCGTCGTGCCGATGCTCATGGCCGTGGGTGGCTTCGTCTGGCTGCGCGCGGGGGTCCAGGCCGAGGCCAGGGCCCGCCGGGCCGCCCGTGGCCGCGCCCGCCGCGCCGCCGAGCGGGTCGCTGCGCCCGCCCGTACCGCCGCCCCTCGCGCCCAGGCCGAGCCATCCGCGGCGACGACGGGCCGTGAGGTTCCCGTCGAGGTGGCCGGGCAGTTCACGACCGTCGAGTCCGAGCCGGCACCGGCTCCCTACGACGTCTCCGCCGAGGCCCCGGCCCCGGGCGACGCCGCAGAGCCCGCCCCCGAGACGGTCGCCGCGCAGCCCCGGGTCGCCGTGGTGGAGCTCGACGAGGACGACATCCCGCTCACCTGGGACCCGCGCCCGGTGCCCCGCCCCACCTACACGATGAAGGCCCGCGCCGCCCAGCGCCCGGCCCCGCAGCCGGAGCCGGCAGCGGCAGCGGCACTCGAGCGGACGGCATACGAGGACGAGGCGCCGCAGCGCCGCATCGCCGGAGCCTGAGCGCCGGTCCCATGACGAACGCCCCGCCGAGACCGGCGGGGCGTTCGTCATGGGTGGGCCTCAGCGGCCGGGCAGCTTCTCCTCGAGCGCCTGCTCGTCGAGGCGGCGCTGCTCGGCGACGTCCTCGCCCGCCCGGCGCTGCTCCGTCGCGGTGAGCAGGTCGTCGGCGTGGCCCGGCATCTCGTCGCCGTCGAGCAGGTGGTGTCCCACGGCGTTGAGGACGGCGACGAGGGGGACCGCGATGAGGGCCCCGATGATGCCGGCGACCACGACACCGCCGGCGATGCCGAGGATGACGGCGAGGGGGTGGACGCGGACCGCGCGCCCGAGGAGGAACGGCTGGAGCACGTGCGACTCGAGCTGCTGCACGGCGATGACGCCACCGAGCATGATGAGCGCCTGCACCGGTCCGAAGGCGACCAGCGCGAGCAGCACCGGCACCGCGCCGGAGATGAGCGCACCGATGACCGGCACGAAGGCGCCGAAGAAGACGAGGACGGCCACGCCGGAGGCGAAGGGCACACCGAGGACGGCGGCGACCAGGCCGATGCCGAGGGCGTCGACGGCCGCGACGAGGATCGTCGCGCGCGTGAACGCCGACAGCTGGCCCCAGGCGATGATCCCCGAGGAGTGGACGCGCTCGCGGGAGTCACGCGGGAAGAGCCGCACGACCCAGGCCCAGATGCGCTCGCCCTCGTAGAGGAAGAAGAAGAGCGCGAACATCGCGATGAAGAAGCCGGCCAGGAGGTGTGTGACGGTCAGGCCGGCCTGCGCGGCCGTCTGTCCCACGTTGGACTCGCCGGAGGCGAGCTGCTCGCGGGCACGGTCGATCCACTCGTCGACCTGGGTGTCGCTGATGCCGAAGGTGTCCCGGAACCAGCCGCGGACCTCGTCGATGCCCTGGCCGACCTGCTCGCGGATGTCGCCGAACTGCGAGGTGAACTGGGACCCGACGAAGCTCAGCGCCCCGATGGTGAACGCCAGCGTGCCGAGCACGGTGATGCCGGCCGCGGCGCCGCGCGGGACCACTCGTGCGAGGAAGCGCGTGACGGGCCGCAGGAGCGCGGCGAGCAGCAGGGCCACGACGATCGGGATCGTGACCTCGGAGAGGTAGGCGAAGAGCCACAGGCCGCCGAGCACGGCGGCCGCGATGAGCAGGAGGCGCCAGGACCACTCGCTCGCGGTCCGCACCCCCCAGGGGACCTGCCAGGCGACCGGCTGGTGGGCAGGGTGGGGGTCGACCTCGCCGGTGGGATGGCCCGGGTCCGCGGCGGGGGCCGCCGTGGGAGCCGGCATCCCGAGGCGCGGAAGGTCGGCGGGATCGGCCCGAGCGACCCGGCCGGACGGCATACGAAGGCGCATGTCGTCGAGCGTATGTCGGCCCGTCCCGGTTTCGTGGCCGGCAGCACCCGGTGTTATCGTGATGCCGCTCAATGGGGCTGTGGCGCAGTTGGTAGCGCGTCTCGTTCGCAATGAGAAGGCCAGGGGTTCGAATCCCCTCAGCTCCACCCGTCCGGGACCCCGTCCGACCAGCACGATGTGCTCGGTCGGGCGGGGTCTCGTCGTTGTCATTCGGAGCCGGCCCGCCCGTGCGTACCCCCGGTGTGCCCCGGGTGTCCGGGTCCCACCTTCGGGCGGTGTCCGAGAATCGAGCCTCCCCCCTTCCCCCGCCGACGAGGCAGCCTCCGTAGACTCAGAACCGACCCACGATGTCTCAGCCACGATGACAGGGCGAGGAGCGGCGCATGGCCTCGACCGCACGGTGGTCGTGCGCGACCACGTTGCCTTCCGATCCGACAAGCGCGTCCGTGGCTCGTGCCTTCGTGCGCGAGCACCTGGTGGAGCACGACCTGTCACATCTGGTCGACGACATGGTGCTGGCGGCCAGCGAGCTGGCGACCAATGCGATACAACATGCGCGGACACCCTTCGACGTGGAACTGTCGAGGGCGAACGGTCTGGTCAGGATCGTTGTGACAGACAGCTCAGCGTCGACGGTGACCCGCAGGGCCCCCGATGACCTGGACGAGAGTGGGCGGGGACTGATGATCGTCGAACTGGTGAGCCACGAGTGGGGCACCGACACCGACCGTCACGGGTTGTCATCGGTCTGGGCTTCGTTTCTCGAGAGCCCGGCAAGCACTGGCTCGCCCGTCAACGTCTAGGGGCTGCAGGACAGCTGACGAGCTCGCCCAGCGCCTACAGTGGGCCGCTGGCCAACCGCGGCTCGGCGCCGGCGACGGCGACCCTCGGCTGTTCGTGTCTGGCGTACCAGTCCACACAGAGCACAGTGGCGTCGTCCTCCAGGCCGTTCCCGGCGGCGGCCAGGGCAGCGTCGGCCAGGGCACGGACGACCTCACGCGGGTGAAGGTCCTTGGTCTCGCGGATCGCCCGGGGCAGGTCGACCGCTGAGACGTCACGCTCGAGCATGCCGTCGGTGACGAAGACCAGGCGGTCGCCGGGTTCGAGGGCGTGGCTCGTGGTGCCGTAGGTGGTCCCGCTGAACATGCCGAGGGGGAGGTCGACGTGCAGCTCCAGGGGCCGGACCTCCGTGCCGCGCAGGAGGAAGGGCGGGACGTGGCCGGCGTTGACGACGTCCACGGTGGCGGTGCGCAGGTCCAGCCTGGCGACCAACCCGGCGACGTACTCGTCGGACCCGAGGTCGGCGATCGCCTGGTTGGCGGCTTGGACCTGTTCGAGCAGGGAGCCTCCCCGCCTGCGCGATCCGCGCAGGCTGCCCATGCACACACTGGCGATGAGCGCCGACTGGACGCCGTGCCCCATCGCGTCGGTCAACGACAGGTGGAGCAGGTCACGGGCCAGGCTGTAGTCGAACGTGTCCCCTCCGATGGTGGCGGCTGGCTCCAGCCACCCAGCCAGCGTGAACGCGGCCGCTTCGCACGTGCGGGCATGGGGCAGCAGTCGCTGCTGGATCTCGGCGGAGAGACTGAACGACCTCGTGCGTTGCCCCCACTCGAACAGGTCCGTGTGTCGGCGGTTGGCCATGACGACGAAGGCGAAGGCGTGCGCCAGCTCGGCGACCTGCGCCAGCACCTCGTCGCCGGGTTCCTCGGGGAGGTGCAGGTCCAGGAGACCGATGGCTTCGCCGCGTTCGGTGACCGGTGCCAACACCCGCCACAAGCCTGCGTGGTCCGGATCGTCGGTGGAACCCGGGGGCAGGACCTGCAGGCTCTGGGTGCGCACGCTCTGCTCGGCCGGGCCGCCGTCGAAGGGCAGCACCGTCGCCGACTCCTCGTCCGCGCGACGCTCGCCGACCATCCACGAGGACGGACTGGCAGGGCGGCCGGGGTGCAACGGCACGTGTGCCAACCGCACCAGGCCGCGCCCCGACAGGTCAGCGATGAGGAAGGACACCGAGACCGCGTCGAACGCCCGGCCGAGCTCACGAGCAGCTTGTTCGATGGCCTCGACCGGAGCTGCTGCTTCTGCAGCTCGAAGGATGCGTCCGGCATCCACTGACGGGCGTACACCGACTCCCTCGAGGACCATGCGTCGAACCCTACTGTCGCAGTCCGCAGGACGTCCGGTGTACGACGGCTATGGGCGGGCGAGGCGGGCGGCCCGCGCGGCGTCGACCTTGGCCTGGCGCTCGCGCCGGAGGCGTGCGTGCGGATCGGACGGACCGACCAGCTCGGCAGGGCCGAAGACGTGCCACCCGGCATACCTCACCCGCCAACCGATGCGGTAGACGAGGGACAAGCCCTCGCGGTCGGCCTTCGTGCCCATGACGTCTCCCTCGGGTCGTGCCAAACGTTAGGGCACTAACGATACGCCCGAACTCACCTACACTGAAATCGTGAAAGCGACACCTCCCACGAGCGCACCGGCGCAGGACCTGCTCGCCCTGGACCGGCAGGTCTGCTTCGCCCTGGCCGTCGCCTCCCGCAACGTCATCGCGCTCTACCGGCCTCTGCTCGAGCCCTTGGGGCTGACCCATCCGCAGTACCTCGTCATGCTCGCGCTGTGGGAGCAGGCCCCGCTGCGCGTCAACGAGCTCGGGCGCCGGCTCAGTCTCGAGCCGGCCACGCTCTCGCCGCTGCTCAAGCGGTTGGAGGCCAGCGGGATGATCACCCGAGAGCGCAACCCCGACGACGACCGGGCGCTGGCGGTCCGCCTCACCGAGCGGGGGGCACGCGCGCGGGAGGAGGCACTGAGGGTGCCGCCAGCCATCCTCGACCGTCTCGACATGGACATCGGAGAGCTCGAGGCGCTGCGCGACGGTCTCACGCGCCTCATCACGGCGGCACGCCTCGAGCCCGGTACCGTCGGACGATGAGCCACGGACCTGACGAGGACGACGTCCACACCCGCGCCCAGCTCCTGCCGGAGGAGGCCGCCGCAGGCAGTGACGACCCCGAGGAGCAGGCCCGCGTCATCCTCGAGGAGTCCGAGGAGCGCACCGAGGAGCCCGAGCGCACCCGACGCGAGTCGACCCAGACACCGGACTGACGGACCACGGGGTCAGCGCGCCCCGAGCCTGCAGGCGCCGGCGTGATGTGATGCGCGAGTGAGCATCGTCGACCGCGTGGACCGCTTCCAGCGGAAGCACACCGTCCTCGGCTTCCCGCTCGCCGTCGTCTACAAGTTCTTCGACGACCAGGCGGGCTACCTCGTCGCGCTCATCGCCTACTACGCCTTCCTGTCGTTCTTCCCGCTCCTCCTCATCTTCACCACCGTCCTCGGCGCGGTGCTCCAGAGCCGCCCGGACCTGCAGCAGTGGCTGCTCGAGTCGACCCTCTCGGAGATCCCGGTGCTGGGCGACCAGCTCGGGGACCCGGGCACGCTGCAGGGCAGCACGCTCGTGATCGTCGTCAGCGGCCTCGTCGCGCTCTACGGCGGCCTCGGGATCGGGCAGGCGTTCCAGTACACGATGAACACGGTGTGGGGTGTCCCGCGCAACTCGCGGCCGAACCCCTTCAAGGCCCGACTGCGCAGCCTCGTCCTGCTGCTCAACGTGCTGCTGTTCGTCGTCCTCACGACCGGCCTGTCGATCATCGCGACGACCGGCCTGCTCACCTATCCGGCGACCACCCGAGCACTGCTCAACATCGCGCAGTATGCCGTGACAGCCCTCGTCTTCGCGCTCGCGATGCGTCGTGGTGTGGCGGTCGACGTGCGTCTCAGGGACGTCGCCCTGGGGGCGCTGGGTGCGGCCGCGACGTGGCAGGTCGTGCAGTACTTCGGGGTCGGGCTGGTGGAGCGGGCCGTCAACAGCTCGTCGTCCAACGGCATCTTCGGCATCATCATCGGGCTCTTCGCCTTCTTCCACGTCGCCGCGATGGGCATCGTGCTGTCGGCCGAGGCCGACGTCGTCAGGCACGAGCGGCTCTGGCCGCGGGCCCTGCTCACGCCGTTCACCGACAACGTCGACCTGACCGCCGGTGACCGTCGCTCCTACACGAGGCAGGCCCGGATCAGCCGGTTCAAGGGCTACCAGCAGATCGACGTCGGGTTCGACCCGCCGGAGTGGACCGAGGGCGAGGGGGCGCCCCCGCCCGCTGCGCCGGGGTCAGCGGCCCGGTGACCGTCAGGACCTGAGGACCTTGCTCATCGGCCGGCCTTTGGCGAGCTCGTCGACGAGCTTGTCGAGCCACCGGATCTGCTGCATCAACGGGTCCTCGATCTCCTCCACGCGGATCCCGCACACGGTGCCGGTGATGAGCGAGACCTTGGGGTTGAGGCGGGCCTGCGCGAAGAAGTCCTCGAACGTCGTGCCCTCCTCCAGGTGCGCGTCCAGCGCAGCCCGGTCGAAGCCGGTCAGCCACTCGATGACCTCGTCCACCTCGGCCTTCGTGCGGCCCTTGCGCTCCGCCTTGGTGACGTAGTGCGGATAGACGGCGGCGACGCTCGTGGTGAAGATCCTGCTCATCCTCCGAAGGGTAGTGGGAGGTGGCGAGCGGCGTTGCGGCTCAGCGGGACGGGTCGTCGCCGGGGGAGCGGCCCAGGCTCCGGTAGGCCATGTCGAACGTCGCGAGCACCTCGAGGAGGAACTCGGAGCCGGCCCGGGCGACCTCGCCCGCGCCGCCGTTGGGGACGTCGTCGAGGACCTCGGCGAGGACGACGTGGTGGACCCCGACCAGGTCGAGCGGGCTCAGGCCGTCTCCCACGGCGCGGCGGCCGATCTCGTAGCCCAACGTCAGCGCGGCCTCGCTGCGCTGCGGCAGGTACCGCAAAAAGGCAGCCCGGTAGTCCCGGGTCAGGTCCTCGACGTCCGTCACCGCCGGGCGTCCTGCCCGCGGAGCCGGGCCAGGTATGCCGTCCCCTCCTCGAGGTCTAGCGCTGTCGCCACCTCGCCCATCCCCATGCCGAGACGCACCATGGCGAAGGCGACGTCCGGCTGGATGCCGACGATGACCGTGACGGCACCACGCAGGCGCGCGATGTCGGCGATGGTCTGCAGGGTGCGGGAGGCGAAGCTGTCGATCACGTCGAGCGCCGCGACGTCGATGATGACGCCACGCGCGCGGTACTGACCGATCTGGCTGACCAGGTCGTGCTGGAACCGGACCATCTCGGAGTCGTCGAGGGCAGTGTGGACCGACGCGACAAGGGTGTCACCCTGTCGCAGGATGGAGACGAGAGCCGGTCCGGAGTTCACGAGCCGTCCGTCACCCCCTTGCGGGTGACCTTGTAGCCCAGGAGCCGCTCCGCCTCCTCGAGACCGCCCTGCAGGTCGCCGATGGTGTTCATCTTGCTGAGGTCGACCCCGATGGTCACGAGGGTCTGGGCGATGGTCGGGGACAGCCCGGTGATGATGACGCTGGCGCCCATGAGCCGTGATGCGTCGACGGTCTGGACGAGGTGGTTGGCGACCGTCTCGTCGACGTCCGGTGCACCGGTGATGTCGATGACGACGACCTTGGCCCGATGGGTGCGGATCCCCCGGAGGAGCTGCTCGGTGAGCTGCTTGGCCCGCTCGCTGTCGAGGACCCCGATGATCGGCAGGATCAGCAGCCGCTCACGGACCGGGAGCACGGGGGTGGACAGCTCGCGGATGGCGTCCTGCTGCTGGCGGATGACCCGTTCGCGCTCGTCGACGAAGCTCACCGCCACCGTGTTGGCGATGCGGTTCGCCGCCGGCTCGTAGGCGTCGAGGACCCGGTTCAACAGTCGGACGTCGCCCTGGTACTTCTCGAACAGCGATCGGGCGAGCACGTCCCGCAGGAGCAGCACGATGCCGACGACCTCGTGCGTCTCCACCCCGCGGGGGATGATGCGCTCGGACAGGTCGCGGGCGTAGTGCTGGAGCGCCTCGACACTGCCCGTCTCGAGCACCTCGACGTAGTTGTCGTAGACCGACGTGGTCTCGGCCACCATCTCCTGCGGTGTCATCGCCTCGAGCAGGTGGGAGTCGTGGATCCGCTTGACCCAGTCGTCGCGCAACGTCGCCCGGTGCTCGCGCAGGTGCGCGACGAGCTGCGGGAGCAGCATGTCGCCGGAAGGCGCCGTCTGTTCCTGCTGGGGGGCGTCCTCGTTGTTGTGAGCGTCCATGCTCATCCCTTCTTCACGATCCACTTGGTCATCGTCACCGTGGTCCCCTGACCGACGTCGGAGTCGATGCTGAACTCGTCCATGAGGCGCCGGGACCCGGGCAGTCCGAGGCCGAGGCCGTCGTAGGTGCTGAAGCCGTCCTGCAGGGCACGGCCGACGTCCCCGATGCCCGGTCCGGTGTCCCGCGCCACGACACGGATGCCGCGCTGGGGGCGCTCCAGGAGCTCGATGGTCACCTCACCGCCGTCGGTGAACCGCACGATGTTGCGGGCCACCTCCGACACCGCGGTGGCGAGCATCGTCAGGTCGGTGCCCTCGAACCCGGCACGGGCAGCGAGCTCGCGTGCGGCCTGCCGGGCCGCGACGATGTCGGGGTCGGCGTTGATCGGGACGTGGACCTCGTCGGTTCGCGTCGGACCCCGCCCGAGGAGGGGTTCGCTGAGAAGGGCGCACTGCTCGCACTCGAGCAGGTGGCGCGGTGCGTCGAGCTCTCGCTGCCGTCTGCGGTCCGCGCTCGAGAGCGCCAGCAGCACCGGCCGGCAGTGGTCGGTGGGCGGTTCTGCTCCGTCGAGGGCGAGGACGTACTCGACCCGAAGTCGCGCTCGGGCTCGCTTGAGCTGGGCCGCCACGGCCCCCGCCGTGCTGCCGGTCTCGTCGGCCAAGGACTGGGTCGGCTGGCCACTCACCTCGTGGGCCAGCAGAATCTGTCGCTCGCGGTCGGTCAGCCGAGCGAGGGCCTCGCTGACCGCAGACTGCTCCTCGGAGGCGACGACGACCTCTTACGCGTCGTCCGGCTCGCTCGGGTCGTGCATGCGGTGCTGGTTGCGGGCGTCCCGGTCCTTCGCCCGCCACATGGTCGCCATGACGTTGCGCACCGTCGTGATCGCGTACGGCTCGAGCATCCCGGGCTCGATGCGGTCCTGCGCCGCCAGCACGCGGACCAGAGTCTCCTGGACGACGTCCTCGGCTGCCGGGTGTGCCCCGACGCGAGCCGCGACGATGCGCCGCAGCATCGGCAGGAGATCGGCGACGGCTGCCGAGGGCTCCGTGTCCGGCTGCGGCTCGTCGCGGGGGTGCGCGTGGCTCACGAGGGTGACCCTACGCCCGGCCCGGCCCCTCAACGGGTGGTGTGACCTGCGCCTTCCCGGTCGATGGCCGAGGTCGGTCCCAAGGTGTCCTCGGCAGTGCTTCCCGCCAAGGGCTCCACATACCCCGGCGGAGGGGGAGGGTCCCGTGGAACGGGGGCGACGAGCCCGACCTCGTCAGGACGTGGTGTCTGCTCGCGCATGGGGTGGCCCTTCGTGTGGTCGAGGCGTGCGGACCGCCGCGGGCCGGGCCTCGTGGCGCGTCCAGTTCTCGAGGACGTGCAGGAGGGGAAGCAGCACCAGGACGAGCACCGGGGTGAGGAGCGCGACAGCCTTCATGGAGACGGCACGACCCTGATGGCGGAACCGGAGCGACGCCGTCTGGGCAGGTGGGTGGGGGCAGGGGGGAACGCCACCTCTGCTCCCAGGGTGAACGCGCGCACGTGGACGGTGATGCCCATGAGGTCCAGCTGCATCGGTCGGACGACGGTGCGCAGCCCACCATCGCGACGTTCGAGGTCTGCGGGGACGGTGCATCGTCGGCTGTCAACTCCCACGAGCGTTCCGTCGGGTTCGTGCAGCTCCCCGGTGAAGACGCCCGTCACGAAGGCGCCACGAGGGGTGATCACCAGCCGTTGCAGGCGCAGCTGACCAGTCATTGTGCCGAGGCGTCCCCGCGGTGACCGGAAGGTACCCGTGAAGTCGGTCTGGCCGTCGGTGGAGGCTTTGTCTCCCGCTGGCGGACGCGGTCGGAAGGCGATCACGGTCATGTCGTGCCTCCTGGGAGCGCTGTGGGGGTTCTCCGGGGTGAAGCGCCAGTGGCGCCCTGGTCTGGGCAGGGCGCCACTGGCACGATGAGCGTCGCTCAGGCCGCGAGGCCGAGACCGGACAGGAGCCGGTTCAGGAGCGCAGCGAGGCCTCCGAGCGCCCCACCCGGGCCGTCGAGCAGACCGGCGACGGCGCAGAGCAGGTTGCCGAGCAGGTTGCCCGGGCCGGGAACGGCGGTGATGTCCAGGTTGATCGGCGCGAGGTCGACCTGAAGACCGAGCAGGTCGAGGAACAGCGGACCGAGGTCCAAGGTCAGGATCGTGCACCCCGCGTTGGTGGCAAGGTTGCTGATCGGGGCCGTGAAGCTCTCTCCGTCTGTTGCCGTGTCACCGGTTCCGGTGATCGTGCCGACGAGGTTGAGGGTGCCGGTGGCGCGGTCCACCGTGGTCCTGAGGTCGCTCAGCGTGCCGGTGAACGTGGTGCCGTTGGACAGCGCACCTGTGACGGTCTGGACCATGTCCGCGGGCTGCGCTGCGGCGACGGCCTTGGCGGTGGAGACGGGTGCAGCGTTGGCCGAGGCGGCGCCGGGGACCATGCCCAAGGCACCCGCGAGTAGAACGGCGGTACCGGTACCGAGAATCTTGGACTTCAGCATGACGTGCTCCTTCGTTGGGACCGGGTCGGGCCCCGTAGGCGATTCGGCGTGACGACTGCAGCAAGCGGTTGCGCTGCTTTTCGTCACGGTGAAGAAGACTCCGGTCCCCCGCCCGCATGACGCGGGACCAGACGAGAAATTGTCCTCATCGGTGATGTAGGAGGCCGAGATGACGCGGCCCGAGCCGGAGAAACCCGGTTCGGGCCGCGTCATGTCACCCGGTTCAAGGCGTCAGGGCCGCAGATCGCCCGTGCCATGGGGCCTGGAGAGGGTGTCGCGTCAGCCGATGTGCGCGGGAACGGCATGTCTCTGCGTGCTCACGGCGCGTTCGCACAGCCCTAGGAACGCCCCCAGCGCGATGAGGTCGCTGGGAGTGCGGGGCGAGAAGTCGGTGAGGACGGTCGACCGCACGAGGTAGGCCGCGTGCTGGGCCCGCGAGACGGCGACGTTGAGCCGGTGCCGGTCGAGGAGGAACCCGATGCCCCGGGGAACGTCCGCGTGGGCCGAGGCGGCCATCGACACGATCGCGATGGGTGCCTCGCGGCCCTGGAACTTGTCGACCGTTCCGACGGCGACGTCGGGCAAGCCGGCAGCGTCGAGGGCCGCGCGCAGGGTGCCGACCTGGGCGTTGTAGGGCGTGATGACGAGGACGTCCTTCTCGCTGAGCGGGCGCGGAGCGTCATCGGGGGAGGCCTGCCACGAGCGCCCGACGTGGTTCCGGACCAGCTCGACGACGACGTCGGCCTCCTCGGGGGACCACTGGGCACGGTCGCGGTGCTCGACCATCCTGACGTGCAGGCCGGGCTCGACGCCCTCGAGGGACCTCTTGGCGGTGCGGTCCTCGTGCGAGAGCAGCCGGCCTTCGTACGCCAGGCGTGACACCGGCTCCGTGAGGGCCGGGTGCATCCGCCACGTCGTCTCGAGGAAGTAGCCGTGCGAGCCGGGCAGCACCCGCTCGTCGTCGCGTTCGCTCCGGATCACCCAGCCGAGGGCGGAGTCGTCGACCGGCTCAGGGTGGGTGCCCTGTGAGACCTGCGGCAGCTGCTGGGGGTCACCGAGCAGCAGCAGCCGATCGGCGGACTCCGCCACGGCGAGGGTCTTGGCCAGGGAGTACTGGCCGGCCTCGTCGATCACGAGGAGGTCGAGCTGGCCGGGCTGGACCCGCTTGGGGTTGGTCAGGTCCCACGCGGTGCCGCCGATGACGTAGCCGCCCGCCTGCTCCGCGGCGAACCCGGCGAGGTCGTCGGCCGAGGCGAGGTCGGTCCACGGCGGGTCGACCCGCTCCTTGGTCATCTTGGCGACGCTGCCAGGGTCCACCCCTGCTGCGACGACCGCTGCGAGGACGTTCTCGATCGCTGCGTGCGACTGGGCGCACACGCCGACCCTCCATCCGTGGTGGCGCACGAGACGGGCGATGACCTGCGAGGCGACGTAGGTCTTGCCGGTCCCCGGCGGTCCCTGCACCGACAGGGCGGAACGGTCGAGGTCGAGCAGCGCCGCCTCGATCGCTCGGACATGGCGGTCGTCGCCCTCGCCGACCCCCGGCAGGGGTCGACCCGAGCGCAGGCGCGGCGGACGACGGAGCAGCACGTCGACACCGGCGCTCGCGGGGAGCTCCGGCAACGACGCCTGCACGCGACGCGCCAGCCGCTCCAGTGCGGCGTCGATGTTCGTTGTGCGCACGATCCCGGCAGGCACGACAGCAACGGGGACGCAGTCGTGCTCGTCCCCGTCCTTGGGCATGAGCTCCTCGAGGGTGAGGATCTGGTGGATGTGCCCGTTGGGCGCGACGACGTCGTCGGCTTCGAGGACCCGGACGGACGCCGACGACTTCGCGTTGAGGTGGCCGGGCAGCACCTCGACACCGAGCGGTGGGGGGCAGGCATAGACCGCGGAGACCTCGGACCCGGGGCCGAGAAGCACCCCACCCATGGGCTCACCCCTGACGATGATCCTGCGCCGGGGACGTTGCCTCGGGGTGTCGCGGCGCCAGTCCTCGACGACCTCGAGATCCTGGACGACGAAGACGCCCGGGTCGGACAGCCACTCCCCGACGGGGAGGCGCAGGCGGTCGAAGTGCTTCCACCAGAAGGGCTTGTCCTCCCGGGCGTGGAAGAGCAGCGTGGCCGCGACCATCGCGACGGTCTGCTGCTCCGGCGTCCGGTCCTGCGGCTTGACGTCCCCGATGCTCGAACGGAGGAGCCGCTCGAGGTCGAGAAGGGCCAGCCGCGAGTCGCTGGGCACCTGTGCGTCGGCCTGAGCCGGCGATCCTGCACCCTCCAACGGCGAGTCGGTGGCGCCGCCGGCGCTGCCCGTCGGCGCGGTCGCCGCAACCGCCTGCGCCAGGAGCCAGTTGCGCAGCAGCAGCGTCGAGACGCAGTCCTCCTCGTTGTAGTCGGCGATGTCGTCGATCTCGCGCCGGGCGGTCTCGTGGTCGTCCATCTTCCGGGCCAGGGCGAACCGGTGGTAGGCCACGATCGAGTCGTCGCCCTTGGCCACGCCGGCGGTGCGGGAACCCATGTAGAGGGGCTCGAGCTTCTTGAGGGAGTAGGAGCGCTGCGAGACGCGGATCGCCGAGCGCACCACGGCGTACAGGTCGACGAAGACCCCGTCGCGCAGGAACTGGTCGATGTCGTCCTCGCACACGCCATGGCGGGCGGCGAGGCGGAGGAGCGCGCTCTTCTCGTACGGCGCGTAGTGGTAGACGTGCAGGTCCGGCCACTCCCGGCGCCGTGCGTGGAGGTAGGCGACGAAGTCCACCAGCGCCTGCTTCTCCTGCGCCCGGTCGTGCGCCCAGAAGGTGCGGAAACGTGGCTTCTCGCCGCCGGCCAGGTCGACGCCGTCGACCTCGACCATGCCGAAGAGGTACTCGAGGCCCCAGTCGTGCGAGCCGCGCTCGGACCAGAGCGGGTCGCCCTCGAAGTCGAAGAAGACGTCGCCCTCGCTGGGCGCCGGCATCGCCAGCAGCGCCTCACCGGAGACGACCTCGGCCACCACCCGGCCGTCCGGGTCGGACTCCTGGACGAGCTGGAGGCGCGCCTGCTCGCGCAGGCGTGCCAGCGTCGACTCCCGCACGTCGGGAACGGGCTCGGTGCGCACCGCGAGCTCGTCGATCGTCGTGACGCCCGCCTCGAGCAGGCGACGGCGCTGCGGCAGGCGGACCCCTGCGACGAGCAGCACGTCCCGCGCGGCCTCGGCCTCGGCCTCGCACACGTCGCAGCGCCCGCACGCCAGCCAGCGCGGGTCGGCCCAGACGGCCGGCCCGGGCTCCGCCCGGTGCTCGCTCAGCACGTCCTCGAGACGGGCGCGGCGCGCAGCGTAGACGGGGAGGATGTCGTCGAGCAGGTGGTCGGTCGTGAGCCCGCTGCCGAGCACGAGCCGGGCCACCGGAGCAGTGGCGATGTCAGCGGCACGCAGCTGTGCGGCATACGCGGCGATCTGGAGCAGGGCGGGCACGGAGGCGTGTCGCGCCAGCTTGGTGTCGCACACGAGCCATCCGTCGGCGGTGCGCTCGAGGAAGTCGGCGTGCCCGACGAGCCCGCCGTCGAAGAACGTCGCCTGGAACACGACGTCGGTGTCGTCGCCGCGCAGCGTCGCGAGCGTCGTCTCGTGCGCCGCCGTGAGCGAGGACAGGTCGTAGGCGGGTCGCGGGAACTGCCGAACCCGGCCCGGGTGCGCCCCGGAGAGCCGGAGCAGCTCCTGCTGCTCGTGCGCGTCACCGAGCTCCTTGAGCCGCTCCATCATCATCTCGTCGGCCTTCGCCGGCCGCGGCGCGCGACCCAGCGTGACGTCGAGCTCGCGGACGAGCGCGAACTCGCACTGCGAGGCGAGGCGCAGGTCGCTCGGGCTGAGGACCAGGCGCTCGTCGTCGCGAAGGAGGAACATGTCTCACACGATAGGGACGCCCGCCGACACCTCCATGGAGCGACTCAGATCCAGGACGGGAACCACATGAGCCGGCGCCACTGCTCGTACGGGATGACCTCGCCGCTGTGGATCGGGTAGAACCACGCGAACAGCGCGATCGTCACGAGCAGGTAGCCCCCGACGACCAGGACGCCGATCCGCCGTCGTTCCCGGGCCGCGGCACGCCCACCGAGCACGAGGCCGAGGCAGAACGTCACTGCCAGGACGACGTAGGGCACGAACGCGACCGAGTAGAACGCGTAGATGGTGCGGTGCTGGTAGAGGAACCACGGGGCGTAGCCGGCGACGACGCCGGCCAGCGCGGCGCCGGCCCGCCAGTCGCGCCGGACCGCCCAGAAGAAGGCGCAGACGAGCAGCGCGACGATGCCGACCCACCAGACCGAGACGGTGCCGATGGTGTGGACCGCCTGCGAGCAGGAGTCCACCGTGCAGCCGTCCTCGCCCCGCTTGGGTCCCTCGTAGAAGAACGACGTGGGACGGGCCTGCACCATCCAGCCCCACGGGTTCGAGGAGTACGAGTGCGGCGTGGAGAGCGTGGTGTTGAACTGCCACATGTCCTGGTGGTACTTCACCCAGTTGCGGAGCACGGCAGGCAGCCACTGGATGCCCTCGCCCGGGTGGAAGGTGTGCCACTGCCGGTGGTAGCCGTTGGTCGACGCGAACCACCCCGACCACGACGCCACGTAGACGACGGCGGACGTCGCGACGAGCTGCACCGCGGCATACGGGCCGTCCTTCAGCAGCCCCTCGGTGACCCAGGAGCGGACTCCGCCGGCACGCCGGGCACCCATGTCCCAGAACACGGTCATCAGGCCGAAGACCGCGAGGAAGAACAGCCCGGACCACTTCGTCGAGACGCACAGTCCGAGGGAGAGCCCGGCGGCCCAGCGCCACGGCCGGAGCCCGAGCCACGGACCGCGGGTGAGGGGCGTTGCGTCGGTCCGGCCGCCCACGACCTGCGCGAGGCGCTCGCGAGCCCGGTCGCGGTCGACGACGAGCGCGGCGAAGGCGGAGAGCGCGAAGAACGACACGACCATGTCGAGGATGCCGGTGCGGGACAGGGCGACGTGGGTGCCCTCGACGGCAAGCAGCAGCGCGGCGGTGCAGCCCAGTGCCGTCGAGCCGAACATCCGCCGGGCGACCCGCCCCAGGATGAGGATCGACAGCGTGCCGAGGACGGCCACCGAGAAGCGCCACCCGAACGAGCTCGTCGGCCCGAACAGCCACTCGCCCGCGCCGATGACCCACTTGCCGACCGGCGGGTGCACGACCATGTCGCCCTGATCGGAGAAGACGTCGACGGTTCCGGCGTTCCAGAGCCGGTCGGCCTTCTCGTTGCTGTCCGCGACCCGCAGCTCGACGCCGTGCTCGACGAGCGACCAGCCCTGCTTGACGTAGTAGGTCTCGTCGAACACGAGCGAGTCCGGCCGGCCGAGGTGCCAGAACCGCAGGAAGCCGCCGATCGCGGCGATGAGCAACGGCCCGACCCAGCCCCAGAGGCGGTCCGTGGGGGGAGTCCCGAGCAGGCGGGCGCGCAGCTCGTCGGTCCGGGTCACCGGCACATCGTAGGCACCGCCGATGTGCGGGCCCCGTGGGAGGATCGCGCCATGACTGAGGCTCGGACCGAGGCCGCCGGTGACGGAGTGCTCGTCCTCGCGGCGACGCCGATCGGCGACCCCCGTGACGCGGCGCCCCGCCTGGCCGACGAGCTGGCCACCGCCGATGTCATCGCGGCCGAGGACACCCGCCGGCTGCGACGGCTCTGCCAAGCGCTCGACGTCAACCCCCGCGGGTCCGTCGTCAGCTACCACGAGCACAACGAGGCGTCCCGGACGTCGGACCTCGTGGAGAGACTTCGCGAGGGCGCCCGCGTCCTCGTCGTCACCGACGCCGGTATGCCGTCCGTGTCCGACCCGGGGTACCGGCTCGTGTCCGCGGCGGTCGGGATCGACGTCCGGGTGACGTGCGTCCCGGGACCCTCCGCGGTGCTCATGGCGCTCGCGGTGTCCGGGTTGCCGGTGGACCGGTTCTGCTTCGAGGGGTTCCTGCCCCGCAAGGGCAGCGAGCGCATCCGGGCGCTGCGGGCGCTCGCGGGGGAGCAGCGGACGATGGTGTTCTTCGAGGCGCCGCACCGGATCGCGAAGTCGCTCGCGGCCATGGAGGAGGCGTTCGGGGGAACCCGACGGGCGGCGGTGTGCCGCGAGCTCACCAAGACGTACGAGGAGGTCCGGCGCGGGACCCTGGTCGAGCTCGTCGCCTGGGCCGACGACGGGGTGCGCGGGGAGATCACCGTCGTCGTCGCCGGCGCGGACGCCGTCTCGGGGGACGTCGAGAGCAACCTGACGTCGGTGCTCGACCGGGTGGCCGCGGGGGAGCGGCTCAAGGACGTCTGCGCCGACGTCTCCGCGGCCACGGGCCTGTCGAAGAAGGTGCTCTACGACGCCGCGCTGGCCGCCCAGAAGTCCTGACGGGCGGACCCGGCGAGTCGAGATCGGGCGACACGCGCGAGGTCCGGGGCGGCTCCCCACGTGTCACCCGATCTCGACCGGTCGGTCAAGGCCTCGCGGACGGTATACGCCGTGGTGGTGGCTAGGTTGGGAGCATGCAGACACGCACCCTCGGAGACATGCAGGTCGGCGCCATCGGCCTGGGCCTGCTGACGTTCGACCAGAGCGGGACCCAGCCGCGACAGCAGCTGCTCGACACCGTCACCGCGGCGCTCGACGCCGGTGTCACCCTCTTCGACACCGCCGACGCCTACGGCCCTGGTGACGAGAAGGGAGCCGACGCGCAGGGCGAGAACGAGCGGCTCGTGGCCTCGATCCTCGACGAGCTGGGCGTGCGCGACCGCGTCGTCCTCGCCACCAAGGGCGGCCACGTGCGCACCGACGGCGGCGGCTGGGACCTCGACAGCTCGGCAGCGCACCTGCGTCGCGCCGTCGACGCCAGCCTCGAGCGCCTCGGCGTCGAGCAGCTGGACCTGTGGCAGCACCACCGCCCCGACCCCGAGGTGCCCGACGAGGAGGTCTTCGCGACCCTCAGGGGAATCGCCGACAGCGGCAAGGTCGCCCGGGTCGGCCTCTCCAACGCGAACCCCGAGCAGATCCGCGCCGCCCACGCCGTCCTCGGCGACGCCCTCGTCAGCGTCCAGAACCAGTTCAGCCCGGCCTTCCGCAGCAGCCGTCCGGAGATCGACGTGTGCGAGGAGCTCGGGCTCGCCTTCCTCCCGTGGAGCCCGCTCGGCGGACTGGGGGACGCCAAGGAGCTCGCCGACAAGCACCCCGCCTTCGCCGAGGTCGCCGCCGCGCGTGGCGTCAGTGCCCAGCAGGTCGCGCTGGCGTGGGAGCTGGCCCAGTCGCCCGTCGTCATCCCGATCCCGGGAGCCAAGCGGCCGGGCTCGATCACCGACTCCGCCGCCGCCGCGGAGCTCCGGCTCACCGAGGAGGAGCTGGCCCGGCTCGACGGCTGAGCGTGGTGGCGGGAGGGGAGCGCGGGTCCCACGCTCTGCGTGGGCCAGCATACGCGCCGGTAACGTGCCAATCTCACACGTGACTTAGGACCGCCTGACCATGAAGGGCCCGGTCGGGGGAGGTACCTTTCGTCCATGCCCACGACGACGCTCTCCCCGCGCACGACGACGGCGCGGAGCACGACGATCGCGCTCAAGCTGCTCATGGCAGTCTCCGGCCTGGTCTTCGTCGGATACCTCCTGCTGCACATGTACGGCAACCTCAAGGCGCTCTCCGGCGAGGAGTCGTTCAACGGCTACGCCGAGCATCTGCGCACCTTCGGCGAGCCGATGCTCCCGTACGGCGGCCTGCTCTGGATCGTCCGCGCGCTGCTGATCCTGTCGATCATCGGCCACGTGTATGCCGCGTTCGCCCTCTGGAGCCGCGCCGGCAGTGCCCGTCGCACCAAGTACGCCGCGATGAAGACGGCCTCAACGACGACGTGGATGCGCTGGGGCGGGGTCTTCCTCCTGCTCTTCATCGTGTGGCACCTGCTCCACTTCACGATCCTCAAGGTGTCGCCCAACGCCGACCGGCAGGGCATCGACGTCACGGCGAACCCCTACCAGCTCGTCGTCGCGAGCTTCCAGGTCTGGTGGATGACCGCGATCTACGTGCTCGCGATGGTCGCCCTCTTCCAGCACCTGCGGCACGGTGTCTTCAGCGCCCAGCAGACCCTCGGCTGGACCTCCACGCCGAAGGCCCGGGCCCGCGCCCACCTCGCCGGGCTGGCTCTCGCCGCCCTCATCGTGGTCGGGTTCCTCATCCCGCCGCTGTCCATCGCATTCGGCCTGATCGACTGAAGGTGTCGTCCCCCATGACTGAGAACTCCTCCGGCCTCGTCCACGGCATCTACCGCGAGGGCGAGCCCATCGCCGACACCAAGGCGCCCGCCGGCCCCATCGAGCAGAAGTGGACCCGCCGCAAGTTCGAGGCGTCGCTGGTCAACCCCGCGAACCGTCGCAAGATGTCGGTCATCATCGTGGGCACCGGGCTCGCCGGTGGCGCCGCCGCCGCGACCCTCGGTGAGGCCGGCTACCACGTGAAGTCCTTCTGCTTCCAGGACTCCCCGCGCCGCGCCCACTCGATCGCCGCCCAGGGCGGGATCAACGCCGCGAAGAACTACAAGGAGGACGGCGACTCCGTCCAGCGCCTCTTCTACGACACGGTCAAGGGCGGCGACTACCGCTCCCGCGAGACCAACGTCTACCGCCTCGCCGAGGTCAGCGCGAACATCATCGACCAGTGCGTCGCCCAGGGCGTGCCGTTCGCCCGCGAGTACGGCGGCCTGCTCGACAACCGCTCCTTCGGTGGCGTGCAGGTGTCCCGCACCTTCTACGCGCGCGGCCAGACCGGTCAGCAGCTCCTCATCGGGGCCTACCAGGCACTCGAGCGCCAGGTCGCCGCCGGCACGGTCGAGCAGTTCACCCGCCACGAGATGCTCGAGGTCATCGTCGACGGTGAGGGTGCGCAGCGCCGCGCCCGCGGCATCATCGCCCGCAACCTCGTCTCCGGCGAGATCGAGACCCACCTCGCGGACGCCGTCGTCCTCGCCTCCGGTGGCTACGGCAACGTCTTCTTCCTGTCGACCAACGCCATGGGCTCCAACGTCACGGCGACGTGGCGCGCGCACCGCAAGGGCGCCCACTTCGCCAACCCCTGCTACACGCAGATCCATCCGACCTGCATCCCGGTCTCCGGCGAGCACCAGTCGAAGCTGACCCTCATGTCGGAGTCGCTGCGCAACGACGGCCGCATCTGGGTGCCGAAGAACCGCGAGGACTGCGACAAGGACCCGCGCGACATCGCCGAGGAGGACCGCGACTACTACCTGGAGCGGATCTACCCCTCGTTCGGCAACCTCGTGCCCCGCGACATCGCCTCGCGCCAGGCCAAGAACGTCTGCGACGAGGGTCGCGGCGTCGGCCCGGTCGTCGGCGACTTCCGCCGTGGTGTCTACCTCGACTTCGCCGACGCGATCTCGCGGCTCGGCGAGGACGCGGTGCGCAACAAGTACGGCAACCTCTTCGACATGTACGCCCGGATCACGGGTGAGGACCCTTACCAGACGCCGATGCGCATCTACCCGGCCGTGCACTACACGATGGGTGGCCTCTGGGTCGACTACGACCTCGAGTCGACGATCCCCGGGCTCTTCGTCACCGGTGAGGCGAACTTCTCCGACCACGGCGCCAACCGCCTCGGCGCCTCGGCGCTCATGCAGGGACTGGCCGACGGCTACTTCGTGCTCCCCAACACGATCCGCGACTACCTCGCGGCCGGGGGCCTCGAGCCGCTCACCGAGGACAGCCCGGCCGTCGTCGCCGCGCGCCGCGAGGTCGAGGAGCGCACCGAGCGCCTGCTCGCCATCAACGGCCAGCGCAGCGTCGACTCGTTCCACCGCGAGCTCGGCAACATCATGTGGGAGTACTGCGGCATGGAGCGCTCGGAGGAGGGCCTGATGAAGGCCATCGACCTCATCCGCGGCCTGCGCGCCGAGTTCTGGCGCAACGTCCGGGTCCTCGGCGCGGCCGACACCCTCAACCAGTCCCTCGAGAAGGCCGGCCGCGTCGCCGACTTCCTCGAGCTGGGCGAGCTCATGTGCATCGACGCGCTGCACCGCCGCGAGTCCTGCGGCGGCCACTTCCGCGCGGAGTCGCAGACGGAGGACGGCGAGGCGCTGCGTCACGACGACGAGTTCGCCTACGTCGCGGCCTGGGAGTTCTCGTCGCCGGACGGCGAGCAGGAGGGCGTGGGGGCCGGCATGGGCGCTCCCGTCCTGCACAAGGAAGACCTCACGTACGAGTTCATCGAGCTGAAGCAGCGGAGCTACAAGTAATGGACCTGACCCTCAAGATCTGGCGCCAGACCGGCCCCACCGACGCCGGCGCCCTCGTCACCTACGAGGTGTCGGACATCAGCCCGGACATGTCGTTCCTCGAGATGCTCGACGTCCTCAACGAGACCCTCAACGCGCAGGGTGACGAGCCGATCGCGTTCGACAGCGACTGCCGCGAGGGCATCTGCGGCATGTGCGGCCTGATGATCTCCGGCCACGCGCACGGCCCGGAGCGCACGACCACCTGCCAGCTGCACATGCGCTCGTTCAAGGACGGCGAGACCATCACGGTCGAGCCGTGGCGCGCCGAGGCCTTCCCGATCGTGCGCGACCTCGTCGTCGACCGCGGCGGTCTCGACCGCATCATCCAGGCCGGCGGCTACATCTCCGCCAACACCGGCTCGGCGCCCGACGCCCACGCGACGCCCGTCCCCAAGGACAACGCCGACCGTGCCTTCATGGCTGCCGAGTGCATCGGCTGCGGCGCCTGCGTCGCCGCCTGCCCCAACGCCAGCGGCATGCTCTTCCTCGGGGCCAAGATCACCCACCTCGGTGAGCTCCCGCAGGGCCAGCCCGAGCGCGACGCCCGCGTCGTGTCGATGGTCGGTCAGCACGACAACGAGGGCTTCGGCGGCTGCACCAACGTCGGCGCCTGCTCGCAGGCCTGCCCCAAGGGCATCCCGCAGGACGTCATCTCCCAGCTCAACAAGGACCTGCGCACCGCGCTCCGGCACGGTCGCTGACCCGCGCACGACCCGAGCACCCGGCATACCGAGCCGTCTTCGGTATGCCGGGTGCTCGCGTCTGTCGGGACCCGCGTGACGAGTCGGGGGGTCAGGCGCCGCCGACTCGTCACGCGAGCCCCGACTCGTGCGGTTGCAGGTGAGCTGTGGACGACCGGGCGGCCGGGTCGGGCGGTCCTGCCATCCTCGGTTGATGCTCGGCCCGCCCCGCCACCCGCCGTTCGACCCCTCGTGGCTGCGGCGCACCGCGGACCTGCGTCGGGAGGGGACCGAGCCCTCCCGTGGCGGCTGGCGGCAGGTGCGGGTCGGTGTCTGGCTCCCCACCGACACCGACGCCACCCTCAGCGTCGTCGACCGCCACGCCGCACTGGTCCACGCCACGGCACTCAGCCACTCGTCGGGGGACCGCCTCGAGTTCGCCCGGGAGTCCGCCGCCGCGGTGTGGGGGATGCCCCGCATCACGCCCTGGCCGCGGATCGTCCGGCACCTCGTGACGCGCCGCGGCGTCAGCGGCTCGTCGGTGCTCCGGCCGTACCTCGGTGGAGAGGCCGAGTGCTCCGTCGTGCATGGTCTGCGCGTCACCTCGCCGGCGCGGACGGTCGTCGACCTGGCCCGGACCGGGACGCTCGAGGACGGTGTCGCTGCTGCCGACCACTGCCTGCGGCACCGGCTCTGCACGGCCGAGCAGCTCTCGGCGGAGCTGGCGCTGGTGGCGCCCCGGGCACCCGGGCGCACCCGCGCCCGGGCGGTCCTCGAGCTCGCCGACGGGCTCAGCATGTCGCCCGGCGAGAGCCTCTCCCGGGTGCAGATGTTCCGGCTGCGCATCCCGCGACCCCGGCTCCAGGTCGGGGTGTTCGACACCGCCGGTCACATCGGGGACGTCGACTTCTGGTGGGAGGGCGTGGTGGGTGAGTTCGACGGGCACACCAAGTACCGGTTGCCTCCTGGAGTGAGCCACGAGGAGGCCGGCCGTGTCCTGTGGTCCGAGAAGAAGCGGGAGGACCGGCTGCGGCGCCAGGTGGAGGTCGCTCGATGGGTGTGGGCCGACCTCGTGCGACCCCAGCGGCTCCTCACCATCCTGGGGGAGAAGGGGATCCGGCCGGAGCGCCGGTCGACATGGATCGACCGGGCCCACCGTTCGGGGTCTGTGTGACGAGTCGCCCGTGGCCAGGGACCGACGCGTCACGGGAGCCCGACTGGTGGCCACGCAGACCTCAGAGCCAGGTGAGGCGGTCCTTGAGGAGCGCGTAGCCCACGAACGCGACGACGTCGAGGACGGTGTGGGCGACGACGAGCGGCCCCACCCGCTTGGTCCGCATGTAGACCCACCCGAAGAGCAGTCCCATGACGGCGTTGCCGACGAAGCCGCCGAAGCCCTGGTACAGGTGGTACGAGCCCCGGACCAACGCTGACGCGACCACGATCCGGCCCGTCGACCACCCCGCCTGCGACCACCGGGTGAAGAGGTAGCCGACCATGACGACCTCCTCGAGCACCGCGTTCTGCACC
The DNA here is from genome assembly GCF_048606435.1 of Knoellia terrae. Classification (NCBI taxonomy): domain Bacteria; kingdom Bacillati; phylum Actinomycetota; class Actinomycetes; order Micrococcales; family Intrasporangiaceae; genus Knoellia; species Knoellia terrae. Next base: position 44,322 of record NZ_JBMBWH010000002.1, read on the forward strand.
GCCGCGAGCACGAGCACCGGCACCGCCCACCAGACGTCGGTGAGGTTCGCCGCCGCGATCGTCGTGTTGAGGTCGAGAGCCCTGGCGACGGCATACAGACCGAGCCCGGGGATGCCGACGAGCGCCGCGAGCCCGAGTCCGCGTACGAGGTCGCGCGCCGGCTGTGTCCAGTCCCAGCCGATCGCGAACCTCGCCCTCGCATCGCTGCGGGTCAGCAGGTGCAGCGCGAGCAGCACGGGCACGAGCGCCAGCCCGATGCCGACGAGCTGGTAGGCGAGGTCGAGCCACGGCCGGTCCGGCGTGACCGAGGAGTTCATCGCGGTCGTCTGCTGGCCCAGCGGCACCTCTGCCGTCAGCTTGCGCACGAGCGACAGCGCCGCCCAGATCGCCGACGCACCGAGCGAGACGCCGAGCACGAGCCACGTCTCGGCGAGCAGGTCGCGACGGGTCAGGTGGCGCTGCTCGACGGTGGCCTCCATGGCGCGCAGCCTATGCAGCGAACGTGGGCGCCCGCTGGACGCGCGATGTCAGACGCGGGGGTATGCCGGGTCCGGCCCGACGCGGTCGGCCCGCCGCCGCTTCCAGCGGCGGACCCGCAGCCACATCCAGACGAGCAGCCAGGCCAGGGCGAGCAGCGCCACGACGACGAGGATCGGGATGAAGATGGCGACGAGGGACAGCCCGACGGAGGCGCCGTCCTCGGCGGTCGAGACGACAGGGGCGCCCATGCCGAGCGTCCCGGCGTTGATCGCCGGGCGGGCGGCCATCTTGCCCGAGTGGACCAGGCCGGAGACGACGATGCCGAGCACGACACCGACCCAAGGGTTCTCACCCATCCAGGTCGACCGGTCGAGGTCCTCGGCGGCGGTGATGGCGGCGAAGACGAGCCCGCCCATGCTCGGCCGGATGAAGGTCTGGATGGCGTCGTTGACGGTGTCGATGGCCGGGATCTTGTCGAGCACCAGCTCGGTGAGCAGCAGGACCGCGCCGACGCCGATCGCCCACGGCGACTCGATCCACGAGAAGCCCTCGGGCAGCGTGATGACGTCGGTGAACCGTGCGATGAGCGCGACGATCATGAACGGGATGTAGGCGTTGAGCCCTGCCGCGGCGGACAGTCCCATCCCGGTGAGTGCGGCGATCACGTGTCGACCTCCCTGTCGGGACGCGCACCCGGCGCCCTCGAGGACATGTCTACTCGATGCCGCGCGACCTCCCCGTCCTCCCGCTCACCTGTTCCGCACACCGGCGTACCCAGCGGTGCTCGGGCCGGCATCGCCCGCCGCCTAGGATCGACCGGTGAGCAAAATCCTGTCTGCCGTCGCCTGGCCGTACGCCAACGGGCCGCGCCACCTCGGCCACGTCGCCGGGTTCGGCGTGCCCTCCGACGTCTTCAGCCGCTACATGCGGATGGCGGGGCACGACGTGCTCATGGTCAGCGGCAGCGACGAGCACGGCACCCCGATCCTCGTCCTCGCCGACCAGGAGGGCGTCACACCACAGGACCTCGTGGACAAGAACCACGCGATCATCGCGCAGGAGCTCGCCGACCTCGGCTGCTCCTACGACCTCTACACGCGCACGACGACGGCCAACCACTACGCCGTGGCGCAGGAGCTGTTCCGGCAGGTGCACGCCAACGGCTACATGATCGAGCAGACCACCCGGGGCGCCATCAGCCCGAGCACCGGGCGGACCCTGCCCGACCGCTACATCGAGGGCACCTGCCCGATCTGCGGCTACGGCGAGGCCCGCGGCGACCAGTGCGACAATTGCGGCAACCAGCTCGAGCCCACCGACCTCATCGACCCGAAGAGCCGGATCAACGGTGAGATCCCGGAGTTCATCGAGACGCAGCACTTCTTCCTCGACCTGCCGGCGCTCGCCGACGCCCTGAGAGAGTGGCTCGCCGGCCGCGAGGCGAGCGGCACCTGGCGCCCGAACGTCATCAAGTTCAGCCTCAACATCCTCGACGACATCCGGCCGCGCGCGATGACCCGCGACATCGACTGGGGCATCCCGGTGCCGCTCGAGGGCTGGGAGGACCAGCCGGCCAAGCGCCTCTACGTGTGGTTCGACGCGGTCATCGGCTACCTCTCGGCCTCGATCGAGTGGGCGCGACGGACGGGCGACGACGAGCGCTGGCGCGAGTGGTGGGTGGAGGGCGCCGTCGCCGAGGAGCAGCTCTCCTACTACTTCATGGGCAAGGACAACATCACCTTCCACTCGCAGATCTGGCCGGCCGAGCTGCTCGCGTATGCCGGCCGCGGCGCCACGGGCGGCGAGCCCGGCACCTACGGCGTGCTCAACCTGCCGACCGAGGTCGTCAGCAGCGAGTACCTCACCATGGAGGGCAAGCAGTTCTCGTCCAGCCGCGGCCACGTCATCGGCATCCGTGAGGTGCTCGAGCGCTACGGCCCCGACCCGATCCGCTACTTCATCTGCGCGGCCGGCCCCGAGAACCAGGACAGCAACTTCACCTGGGCCGAGTTCGTCCAGCGCAACAACTCCGAACTCGTCGCCGGCTGGGGCAACCTCGTCAACCGCACCGGCGCGATGATCGCCAAGAGCTTCGGCGAGATCCCGCGGCCGGGGACGCTCGAGCCGGTCGACGAGGCCGTCCGCGCCGCCACCCTCGCGGCCTTCGGCTCCGTCGGAGACCTGCTCGCGAGGCAGCGCATCAAGGCGGCGATCAACGAGGCGATGCGGGCTGTGGGTGAAGTCAACAAGTACGTCACCGACACCGAGCCGTTCAAGCTCAAGGACGAGGACCAGCGCGAGCGCCTCGCCACCGTGCTGCACACCCTGATCCAGTGCGTGAGCGACCTCAACACGATCCTCGCGCCGTTCCTGCCGCACGCCGCCAACCGGGTGCACGCCTTCCTCGGCGGTGAGGGCGAGTTCATCCCCATGCCGGTGGTCGAGGACGTCTCGGGCCTGGATGGTGACGCCGACCGGACCTACCCGGTCATCACCGGCTCCTACTCGTCGACGCCGCGCTGGGAGTCGCGTCCGGTCACGGTCGGTGCACCCATCGCCAAGCCGACCGGTGTCTTCGTCAAGCTCGACGAGTCGGTCGTCGAGGAGGAGCTCGAGCGGCTGCGCCAGTCGTGACCGGCTCCGGGCGGGACACGGTCCCGGGGCTGCCCGACGCCCTGCCGATCGCGGTCGTGGACAACCACACCCATCTCGACATCGAGCGGGACGGGGTGCCGGTCGACGTCGCCGACCTGCTCGCCCGCGCGGCCGCGGTCGGGGTCGACCGGGTGGTCCAGATCGGCTGCGACCTCCCGGCCGCCCGCCAGACGGTCGTGATGGTGGACACGTATGCCGGCATGCTCGGCGGCGTCGCCCTGCACCCCAACGAGGTGCCCCGGCTGTCGGAGAGCGGGGGTCTCGACGCGGCATACGCCGAGATCGAGAGCCTCGCCCGACATCCCCGGATCCGGGTCGTCGGCGAGACCGGTCTCGACTACTTCCGGACCGGTCCCGAGGGGCAGGGGCTGCAGCACGAGAGCTTCCGCTGGCACATCGACCTGGCCAAGCGGCTCGACAAGGCGCTCCAGATCCACGACCGGGACGCACACGCCGACGTCCTGCGCATCCTCGAGGAGGAGGGGGCGCCGAACGCGACTGTGCTGCACTGCTTCTCGGGTGACGTAACGATGGCGCAGGAGTGCGCGGAGCGCGGCTACTACCTGTCCTTCGCCGGCACGGTGACGTTCAAGAACGCCAAGGGGCTGCGGGACGCGCTGTCGGTGACGCCGCTCGACCGCCTGCTCGTCGAGACCGACGCGCCCTACCTCACGCCGCACCCCCATCGCGGCGCGGTCAACGCCCCCCACCTCGTGCCCCTCACCGTCCGCGCGATGGCCGCCACCCTGGGGGTCGCAGTGCCGACGCTGTGCGAGGCGCTCTCGGCCAACTCGGAGCGGGTCTACGGTCCCTGGTGACGTCGCGACCGGCCGTGCCGGGGCCACCCGTCGTCCATGGCACCGTTACCAAAATTTGACCTTTGCTCGTTTTCTGGTCATGGTTGATGGGTTGGCCGGAGCTGGGCTTCGGGCGAAAGCAGGGGCGAGGACGCCGGTGTTCCACCGGGCGAACCTCGCTCTCCTGCTGTCGGGCTCCTTCCCCTGAGGACCCGCGGTCTCCCCTGGGACTGTCGCTCGCCTCGGTGTCCGGAGAGTTCGATCATCGGAGCATTTGTGATTTCTCGCCCCCTGCGCCTCGCCGCCCAAGGTGCTGCGGCACTGACGGTGGCCGCCGGTTCCTTCGGCGTCGCCCACCTCGACAAGTCCGTGGCCCTCTCGGTCGACGGCACCCGTTCCTCCATGCACGTGTTCGGCTCGACCGTGGGCGACGCCCTCGAGAAGAAGGGCATCACCGTCGGCGAGCACGACGTGGTCACCCCCTCCGTGGGCAGCCCCATCAGCGACGGGGACACGATCTCCGTCCGCTACGGCCGCAAGCTCACTGTCACGGTCGACGGGGTCACGAAGGAGTACTGGACCACCGCCACGACCGTCGACGCCGCGCTGCGTGACCTCGACATCCGCGCGGGGAGCGACGCCAAGCTGTCCGCGTCCCGCTCCCAGGCCCTCGGCCGCCAGGGCCTCGCCCTCACCGTGGTGACCCCCAAGGCCCTCACCGTCACCGTCGACAAGAAGAAGCTGTCGCACACGTCGACGTCGGCCACGGTGGCCGACGCCCTCCGCGAGCTGAAGGTCGTCACCGACAAGGACGACCGGGTCAGCCCGGCGCCCACCACGCCCCTGAAGAACGGCTTGGCCATCGCGATCCAGCGCGTGAGCCAGCAGACGCTGAAGACGTCGCAGGCCATCGCCCACGCCACGACCACCCGGAAGGATGCCTCCCTCTTCGAGGGCACCCGCAAGGTGGCCACCCGGGGCAAGGACGGCACCCGGTCCTTCAGCGTGCTCCGGACGCTCGTCGACGGCCGTCCCGCCGGCGACAAGATCCTCAGCCGCACGATCTCGCGCGCTCCCGTCACCGAGGTCGTCCTCGTCGGCACCAAGGAGCGCCCGGTCGTCAGGGCCGAGGCTCCCGCTCCCGCTCCCGCCCCCACCCGGTCGTCGGCCCCGGCTCCGTCCGCACCGGCCCCCTCGGCCGGCAACACCTCCGGCGCGGGCATCAACCTGTCCAACGCCGCGATGTGGGACCGGATCGCCCAGTGCGAGTCCGGTGGCAACTGGTCGATCAACACGGGCAACGGCTACTACGGCGGTCTCCAGTTCGACATCCGCACGTGGCTCGGTGCCGGTGGTGGCGACTTCGCCTCCCGCGCCGACCTCGCGTCGCGCGCCGAGCAGATCACCGTCGCCAACCGCGTCTACGCGGACCGTGGCCTTCAGCCGTGGGGTTGCGGGCACGCCGCCTGACACCCACGCCGTCCGACGGCAGCGCACTCGAGGCCGTGTCTCCCCTCCGGGAGGCACGGCCTCGGTCGTGCCCGGGCAGGCACCGGCCATAGGGTGGCGACCATGTCGACGTCCGGGCTCCTCGGGGCCGCCCAGGTCCGTGACCTCGCGACCCGCTTCGGCATCCGCCCCACCAAGACGTGGGGCCAGAACTTCGTCATCGACGCCAACACCGTGCAGCGCATCGTGCGCGTGGCCGGCATCGGCCTCGACGACGTCGTCGTCGAGGTGGGCCCGGGGCTGGGCTCGCTGACCCTCGCGCTGCTCCCGGTCGCCCGGCACGTCACGGCCGTGGAGGTGGACCCCGTGCTCGCAGGGGCGTTGCCCGAGACGGTGCAGACGGTCGCGCCGGCCATGACCGAGCGGCTCACCGTGGTCCACGCCGACGCGCTCCGGGTCGAGGAGCTGCCCGGAGAGGCGCCGACGGCGCTCGTCGCGAACCTGCCCTACAACATCTCCGTCCCCGTCGTGCTGAGCTTCCTGGAGCGGTTCCCGACGATCGAGCGGATCCTCGTCATGGTCCAGCTCGAGGTCGCCGAGCGCCTCGCCGCCGCCCCCGGGTCGAAGATCTACGGCGTACCGAGCGTCAAGGCCGCTTGGTACGCCGACGTCGCGCTCGCCGGCAACGTCAGCCGGTCGGTGTTCTGGCCGGTGCCCAACGTGGACTCTGGCCTGGTCTCCCTGGTCCGCCGTGAGCCCCCGGACACGGAGGCCACCCGCGAGGAGGTCTTCGCCTGCGTCGACGCCGCCTTCGCGCAGCGCCGCAAGACCCTCAGGGCAGCCCTCGCCACATGGGCCGGATCGGCGCCGGCGGCGGAGGCGGCGCTCGTCGCGGCGGGCATCGACCCGCGCACGCGCGGGGAGCAGCTCGACGTGCACCAGTTCGCCGCGGTCGCGAGCGCCCACCGCGCGCTGTCAGTGGCCCAGCAGGGCGAGTAGCCGCCGTTCGGTCTCGTCGGACAGCCCGCACCGTCGCGGCTCGCTCGGCTCGCGGTGCTCCTCGTATGCCGCCGCGTCCCGCAACGTCTCGCGGACCGGTCGGCAGGCCAGGCCGGCGGCCCGGGCGGCGGCGCCGGTGTGCCCGCCGAAACCGCGCCACTGCGGGTCCGAGATCCACAGGGGCAGGCTGTCCGGCCCCATCCACTCCTGCACACCGTGCTCGGCCAGCCAGTCCGCCGGCGCCGCGACCACCGGGCCGTCGTGACCGACGACCTCGCGGGACGCGGAGAGGAGCCCGCCCAGGGTGTCCGGCTCCCCGACGGCGTCGAAGACCCCCGACGTCCCGAGCGCGGCGCACCGCACCAGCCAGGCGGCGAGGTCACGCACGTCCACGAGCGACATCGGCAGGTCCGGGTCGTCCGGCGTGAGCACCGCGCCGTCGGCGCCCACCGGGTGGGCGAACCGCCAGGGCCACCACCCCGAGCGCCCCGACCAGTCGCCGGGCCCACCGATCAGCCCGGCCCGGGCGACGAGGGCGCGGTCGCCGAAACCGTCACGCACCGCGGCCTCACAGGCCACCTTCGCCTGGCCGTAGACGTCCATGTCGGTCATGACGTCGCCCGCCAGCGGCGGGAGCAGCGGCACGGTCTCGTCGGCCCCGGGACGGGAGTGGTCGGCATACACGTTTCCGGTGGAGACGAGGACGAAGCGGTCGGTGACCGGCTCGAGCGCCGCGACCGCCCGCCGCACCTGACCCGGGTGGCGGGAGACGTCGACGACCGCGTCCCAGCGCGCGTCACCACCGGCGACCCCGTGCAGGCCGTCGGGCTAGTCCCGGTCCCTCCGGACCCAGGTCGCCCCGGGAGGTACGTCGCCCGAGACGCCTCGGGCGAGGCAGGTCACGTCGTGACCCTCGGCGAGGGCGTGGGCGACCACGGCGCGCCCCAGCATGGCCGTCCCACCGAGCACGAGCAGTCGCATGACCCCAGTCGACCCGCTCCGGTGCCGTGGCGCCAGCCTGTTCGCTGACAGCGTCGATGTGGCGCACCGTCGAGCCGTGACTAGTGTGGCGGCATGACCTCGGCCCACTCGGACCCCGCGCCCGTCACGGTGCGCGTCCCCGCCAAGGTCAACCTCGAGCTGCTCGTGGGCCCGCCCCGCGCCGACGGTTTCCACACGCTCTCGACCGTCTACCAGGCGGTCGGCCTCCACGACGACGTCACGGTGGCGCTCGACGACGACTGGGGCTGCAGCGTCGTCGGGCCCTACGCCGACTCCGTCCCCACCGACTCGTCGAACCTCGCCCTGCGGGCGGCCCGCCTGCTCGCCGACGAGACCGCGATCGACACCCCCGTCCACGTGAGCATCGCCAAGTCGATCCCCGTCGCGGGTGGCATGGCCGGGGGGTCCGCCGACGCCGCGGCCACCCTCGTCGCGTGCGACCGGCTGTGGTCGCTCGGGCTCAGCACCGAGGAGCTGGAGGAGTATGCCGCCGAGCTCGGCTCCGACGTCCCCTTCCTCATCCGCGGGGGCACGGCCATGGGCAGCGGTCGGGGCGAGCGCCTCGCGCCGGTCCTCGCGCGGGGAAGCTACCACTGGGTGTTCGCGATCAGCGACATCGGCCTGTCGACCCCCCAGGTCTACGCCGAGTGCGACGCCCTGCGCGCTGACACCCGGGTGCCCGACCCCACCCCGAACGCCGAGCTGATGAGTGCGCTGCGCAGCGGCGACCCTCACGTCCTCGCGCCGCAGCTGACCAACGACCTCCAGGAGGCGGCCATCTCGCTGCGTCCCGAGCTGGGCGAGGTGCTCGCCAGTGGCATGGAGTTCGGCGCGCTCGGCGGGGTCGTGTCCGGGTCAGGGCCGACGGTGGCCTTCCTCGTCGAGGACGTCGAGTCGGCGATCGACCTCACCGTCGCCCTCACGGCCACCGGTGCGGCGCGCGAGGTCCGCAAGGCCGTCGGACCCGTCCACGGCGCCCACGTCATCCCTGCCCGGGTCGACTAGTGGCGGTCCTCATCTCGGTCGAGCGCGCTGCCCTCGCGCTCGGCACCGCCCAGGTGCTCGACGGCGTCTCGCTCGGGGTCTCCGGCGGAGACCGCATCGGCATCGTCGGGCGCAACGGTGGCGGCAAGACCACCCTGCTGCGCGTCATCGCCGGGGAGCTCGGCGTCGACAGCGGGCGCGTGGCCCGGCTCGGCATGGCCAGCGTGGGCGTCCTCACCCAGGACGACTCGCTCGACCCCGCGGCGACGGTGCGGGAGGCGGTCCTCGGCGACCGCGCCGAGCACGTCTGGGCGGGCGACCCGCGCATCCGCGACGTCCTCACCGGACTGCTCGGCGGCATCGACGCCCAGGCCGTGAGCGGGCTCGACTCGACGGTGGCCGGCAAGTCCGGTGGCGAGCGACGGCGGCTCGGCCTGGCCAAGCTGCTCGTCGACGACCCCGACGTCCTCCTGCTCGACGAGCCGACGAACCACCTCGACGTCGAGGGTGTGGCTTGGCTCGCCGAGCACCTCGTGCAGCACCGGTCGCGGCCAGACAACGCGCTCGTCGCCATCACGCACGACCGCTGGTTCCTCGACGCCGTCGCCACCCGCACGTGGGAGGTCGTCGAGGGCCAGGTGAACGGCTTCGACGGGGGCTACGCGGCATACGTCCTCGCCAAGGCCGAGCGCGAGCGGATGGCCAAGGTCACCGCCGAGCGCCGCAACAACCTGCTCCGCAAGGAGCTCGCGTGGCTGCGACGTGGTCCGCCCGCCCGCACGTCCAAGCCCAAGTTCCGGATCGACGCGGCCAACGCGCTGATCGAGGACGAGCCGGCGCCGCGCAACGACGTGGAGCTCATGGCGTTCGCGACGAGCCGCCTCGGCAAGGACGTCATCGACCTCCTCGACGCGACGGTCACGGCGGGCGACCGCGTGCTCCTCGACCGCCTGACCTGGCATCTCGCACCCGGTGCCCGGATCGGGATCGTCGGCGTCAACGGCTCCGGCAAGTCCACCCTCCTGCGGGCGCTGGCGGGCGAGATCCCCCTGGCGTCCGGCAAGCGCAAGCAGGGCATCACCGTCCGGATCGGCCACCTCACCCAGGAGGTGCGCGAGCTCGACCGACTGCGCGACGCTCGCGTCATCGAGGCCGTCGAGGAGGTCCGCAAGGTCACCGTTCTCGGTGGCAAGGAGGTCAGTGCCTCGTCGCTGGCGAAGCGGCTCGGCTTCCCGGGCCCGCGACAGCAGGTGCGCGTCGGCGACCTCTCCGGTGGTGAGCGGCGCCGCCTCCAGGTGCTCCGGCTGCTCATGGACGAGCCCAACGTGCTGCTGCTCGACGAGCCCACCAACGACCTCGACATCGAGACGCTCACCGCGCTCGAGGACGTCCTCGACGGCTGGGCCGGCACCCTGCTCGTCGTCTCGCACGACCGCTACCTGCTCGAGCGCGTCGCCGACCAGCAGGTCGCGCTGCTCGGTGACGGCCGGGTGAGGCAGCTGCCGGGCGGCGTGGAGGAGTACCTCCGGCTCCGCGCCACCGTCACCCCGTCGTATGCCGTGAGCGCACCTGCCGCTGCGGCCGCGCCCGCCGCACCGGGCGGGTCGGGCGCCCCCGCGGCACCCGTGTCGTCGGCAAGCCCGGCGGAGCAGCGCGAGGCGCGCAAGGTGATGGCGCGGGTGGAGAAGCAGCTGTCCCGGCTGGCCGCTCGCGAGGAGCGCATCCACGCGCTGATGACCGAGCACGTGAGCGACCACGCCAGGGTGCTCGAGCTCAACCAGGAGCTGCGCGCGATCGTCGACGAGCGCGAGGTGCTCGAGCTGGAGTGGCTCGAGGCCGGCGAGGTCCTCGAACCCTGACCCGGCCCTCCCCGCCACTCGCCCCGGCCCCCGCCGCCACCATCTTTCGACCAATAGGTCACGAACTGCGCCGGCGCCACCGCATTTAGTGACCTATTGGTCGAAAGATGGGGGAGCGGCGGGGGAGCGGTGCAGGGGAGGGGGTGCGGGTGCGTGCGTCAGGGGCGTTCGAGGGAGACGAGCAGCGCGCGCAGCTGGTCGGCGAGCGACCCCCGGTCGGCCCGGGGCAGCTCGGCGAGCAGCGTGCGTTCGTGGCCGAGGAGGTCGTCGAGGGCCGCGTCGACGGCCTTCATCCCCTCGGGCGTGAGGCGCACGATGACGCCCCGACGGTCCCGCGGGTCCGGGTGGCGCTCGACGTACCCCCGCGTCAGCAGCCGGTCCACGCGGTTGGTCATGGTCCCGCTCGTCACCAGCGTCTCGGCGACGAGCTGCCCGGGGGAGAGCTCGTAGGGCGCTCCGGCCCGGCGCAGCGCGGACAGGACGTCGAACTCCCAGCCGTCGAGGCCGTGCTCGGCGAAGGCCGCACCTCGGGCCAGGTCGAGGCGCCGGGCGAGCCGGGACACGCGGCTGAGGATCTCGAGCGGGGTGACATCGAGCTCGGGTCGCTCACGGCGCCATGCCGAGACGATACGGTCGACATCATCCTCGGGCATGGGAGGAACTGTACTCCGTCAAGTATCTTGACATCGAGATACATGACGGAGAGAGTGAGGCCGAGCGACCCGCCGGTCGTCGGAGTCGGGAGAGGGAGCAACGATGCGCGCACAGCCGAGCTGGGACCCCACGGCATACGCACGGTTCGCCGACCAGCGCAGCCGACCCTTCGCCGACCTCCTCGCGCAGGTGCGGGCCGACGCGCCCGAGCTCGTCGTGGACCTCGGCTGCGGCCACGGGCCGGCCACCCTGACGCTCGCCAGGCTCTGGCCGCAGGCCCGCATCGTCGGCGTCGACGGCGCGGAGTCGATGCTCGAGGCCGCGCGCCGCCTCGACACCGAGGACCGGGTCGAGTGGGTCCAGGCCGACCTCGCCGACTGGGACCCGGCCGGCCTCGGTCAGGCGCCCGATGTCGTCATCACCAACTCGACGCTGCAGTGGGTTCCCGGCCACCTCAACCTGCTCCCGACCTGGGTCGACGCCCTCGCACCCGGAGGGTGGCTCGCCCTGCAGGTGCCGAACAACTTCGACGCCCCGAGCCATGCCCTCATGCGGGCCACGGCGGCCACCCACGCGCGGGCCAACGAGCTCCTCGCCGCCCTCGACCTGCCGGCCGTCGGGGAGCCCAAGACCTACCTCACCTTCCTCAGCCGCTTGGGCTGCACGGTCGACGCGTGGGAGACGGTCTACGCGCACGTCCTCGACCCCGGGGGCAGCGCGGAGGACCCGGTCCTGGACTGGGTCAGCAGCACCGGGCTGCGACCGGTCCTCGACATCCTCCCCGAGGGGGAGGAGCGCGACGCGTTCCTCGGGCCGTATGCCGCGGCCCTGCGTGAGGCCTACCCGCGCACCGAGGTGGGCGTGGTGTTCCCGTTCCGTCGCGTGTTCGCGGTGGCCCGCAAGGGAGCGGCGTCATGACCGTCCTCGGCATCCACCACGTCCAGGTCGCCTGCCCCGCCGGCAGCGAGGACCTGCTGCGCCACTTCTACGCCGTCGTCTGCGGGATGCCCGAGATCCCCAAGCCGCCGGTGCTCGCCGCGCGTGGCGGTGTCTGGTTCGCCGCGGGCGAGCAGGAGCTGCACTGCGGCGTCGAGGACGGCTTCGGCCCGGCCCGCAAGGCTCACCCCTGCTTCGGCGTCGACGACGTGTCGGCGCTCGCGGCGGCGATCGCGGGAGCCGGGGGAGAGGTGCGCTGGAACCACGAAGTCCCCGGCGCCCAGCGCTTCCACACCGACGACCCGGTCGGCAACCGCATCGAGTTCCAGCAGGTCCGGGCGCCCAAGCTCGACTTCACCGTCTGAGCGACACCGCCGTCAGTGGTAGGAGATCGCGGGCTTCGGCTCGAGGCCGGTCAGGCCGTTCCACGCGAGGTTGACCAGGGCCGCGGCGACGTCGCGCTTCTTGGCCTTGGGGTTCTCCAGCCACCACTGTCCGGTGAGGGCGACCATGCCGACGAGCATCTGCGCATACATCGGCGCCTGCTTCGGGTCCAGGTCGCGTGAGGTGAACTGCGCCGCCAGCAGGTGCTCGACCTGCGAGGCCACGTCGGACATCAGCGAGGCGAAGTTGCCGGTCTGCTGTCCGGGCGGCGAGTCACGCACGAGGATCCGGAAGCCGTCGGTCGAGGTCTCGATGTAGTCGAGCAGCGACATCGCCGCCCGCTCCAGCAGGGCCCGCGACCCGCCCTCGGAGGTCAGCGCCCCGGCGATCGCGCCGAGCAGCGCCTGGATCTCACGGTCGACGACGACGGCGTAGAGCCCCTCCTTGCCGCCGAAGTGCTCGTAGACCACCGGCTTCGAGACGCCGGCCGCGCTGGCGATCTCCTCGACCGTCGTCGCCTCGTAGCCCCGGTTGGCGAACAGCTTGCGCCCGATCCCGATGAGCTGCTCGCGTCGCTGCGCCCCCGTCATCCGCCCCCGCGGAGTGCGCGCCTTGGCCCCTGCCTCGTCTCGACTCACTCGCACCATTGTGCCCTGCGCCCGTTCGGGCGGCGGGCAGCGCTCCGGCGTGGGTCAACTACCCTTGGGCGTCGTATGCCGCGGGTCTCCCGCGCGCATCGTTCCCCGGTTGGTCTGCCGGCAGGGCCCGCCTGACTTTGAATCAGGACTAGCGACGTAGGTTCGACTCCTACCCGGGGAGCAGGTCAGCGCACCACCGAGTAGCGGCCGCACATGAAGTCGCGGTTGCGCGACACCTCCTCGAGCCTCAGCTCGACGTGCCGCGGCAGCACCGGGGCGCCGGCACCGAGCGTCACCGGGGCGTACTGGACCCACACCTCGTCGAGCAGCCCGGCCTCGTGGAACTGCCCGACGAGGTCCCCGCCCCCGACGAGCCAGACGTCCTTGTCACCCGCTGCCTCGACCATCTCGGCGTGCACCTGGGCGACGTCGGACGACGTGAAGCGCACCTGCTCCGACTCGGCGAAGTCGCGGTGGGTGAAGACCCACGTGGGCTTGGGCGTCCACCCCTCCGGGTCGTGGTCGAGCAGCCACTGCCACGTCGTCGCCCCCATCGCGCAGGCGCCGACCCGGGGAGCGAAGGTGTCGAAGCCCATGTCCGCCTGACCGTCGATGTCGCGCGACATGAGCCAGTCGAGCGAGTGCTCGGGCGTCGCGATGAAGCCGTCGAGCGAGCAGCCGGTGTAGTAGATCGTCGCCATCCCTCCACGATGGCACCAGCGGCCGACAACCGACAGTGCCCGGGCGGCGCCGGTCGGGGGACGGCGCACCCCCGACTCGTCGGTACAGTGGCGCGGTACGCCGCCGCGAACTTCGGGAGCCCACCTCGTGACCACTGCTCGGCCCGCCGCCGTCATCATCCTCGCCGCAGGTGAGGGAACCCGGATGAAGTCAGCCACCCCCAAGGTGCTGCACCGGATCGGGGGCCGCAGTCTCGTCGGACACGCCATGGTCGCCGCCCGCGCCACCCGGCCCGCGCACCTGGCCGTCGTCGTGCGCCACGAGCGCGACCTCGTCGCCGGCCACGTCGCCGAGGTCGACGAGAGCGCGACCATCGCCGACCAGGACGAGGTCAAGGGCACCGGTCGCGCCACCGAGTGCGCCCTGGAGGTGCTCCCGGACGACCTCAGCGGAACCGTCCTCGTGACCTACGGCGACGTCCCCCTCCTCACCGGGGAGACCCTCGTCGACCTCATCGCCCGCCACGAGGAGTCCGGCAGCGCCGCGACGGTCATCACGGCGCACCTCGACGACCCGCAGGGGTACGGCCGCATCGTGCGCGACGCCGAGGGTGGTGTCGCGGGCATCGTCGAGCAGAAGGACGCCACCGAGGAGCAGCGCGCGATCACCGAGATCAACTCGGGCATCTACGCGTTCGACGTCACCGTGCTGCGCGCGGCGCTCGCCGAGGTCGGCACCGGCAACGCCCAGGGCGAGAAGTACCTCACCGACGTGCTCGCCATCGCCCGCGCCGCCGGCCGGAGGGTCGGCGCGCACGTCATCGACGACCTCTGGCAGACCGAGGGCGTCAACGACCGCGTCCAGCTGGCCGCCCTCGGGCGAGAGCTCAACCGGCGCAACAACGAGCGCTGGATGCGCGAGGGCGTGACGATCGTCGACCCCGCGACGACGTGGATCGACAGCGACGTCTCCATCGGCCGCGACGCGACGATCCTCCCGGGCACGCAGCTGCTCGGCGCGACCTCGGTCGGCGCGGACGCCCGGATCGGGCCCGACACCACCCTCACCGACACCGAGGTCGGGGACGGCGCCGAGGTCAAGCGCACCGAGGCCCTCCTCGCGCAGATCGGCCCGGGCGCGACCGTCGGTCCGTTCTCCTACCTGCGCCCCGGTACCGTCCTCGGCGCCAGGGGCAAGATCGGCGGCTTCGTCGAGACGAAGAACGCCCGGATCGGCGAGGGCGCCAAGGTCCCGCACCTCACCTACTGCGGCGACGCGACGATCGGCGAGGGCGCCAACATCGGCGCCGGGACGATCTTCGCCAACTACGACGGTGTCGCCAAGCACCACACGACGATCGGCAAGCACTCGTTCGTCGGCTCCGACACGGTCCTCGTCGCCCCGGTGGACGTCGCCGACGGCGCCTACGTGGCCGCCGGCAGCGCCCTCACCGGCGACGTCGAGCCCGGTCAGATCGCCGTGGCCCGGGGCCGTCAGAAGAACGTCGACGGCTGGGTCGCCCGGGCCCGCGCCGGCACCGCGACAGAGGCGGCGGCGAAGGCAGCAACGCAGGCGGGCACCCGGCATACGGACACGCCTGCCGACTCCACCGGCACCGAGCGGAAGGCCTGATCGTGAAGGACAAGGAAGACCGCCCCAAGTCGGCCAACATCCGCAAGAAGCCCAAGAAGCAGCTGATGATGTTCTCGGGCCGCTCCCACCCGGGGCTGGCCCAGGAGGTCGCGGCGCTGATCGGCACCGAGCTCGTGCCGACGAGCGCCTACAACTTCGCGAACGGCGAGATCTACGTCCGCTACGAGGAGTCGGTCCGCGGCTCCGACGCGTTCGTCATCCAGAGCCACAGCGCCCCGCTCAACGAGGCGATCATGGAGCACCTCATCATGATCGACGCGCTCAAGCGGGCCAGCGCCAAGCGGATCACCGTCGTCATGCCCTTCTACGGCTACGCGCGCCAGGACAAGAAGCACCGCGGCCGCGAGCCGATCTCCGCGCGGCTCATGGCCGACCTGTTCCGCACCGCGGGCGCCGACCGGCTCATCGCCGTCGACCTGCACACCGACCAGATCCAGGGCTTCTTCGACGGCCCGGTCGACCACCTCATGGCGCAGCCGGTGCTGTCGGACTACGTGTCGGCGAAGTACGGCCACGAGGACCTCGCCGTCGTCTCGCCCGACGCCGGCCGTATCAAGGTGGCCGAGCAGTGGTCGAAGCGGCTCGGCGGCGTGCCGCTGGCCTTCATCCACAAGACCCGCGACGTCAACCAGCCCAACCAGGCCGTCGCCAACCGCGTCGTCGGTGACGTCAAGGGCCGCGTCTGTGTGCTCGTCGACGACATGATCGACACCGGCGGCACGATCACCAAGGCCGCGGACGCGATCATGGCCGACGGCGCCAAGGACGTCATCATCGCGGCGACGCACGCGATCCTCTCGCCGCCCGCGGCGGAGCGCCTGCGCGACTGCTCGGCGCGCGAGGTCATCGTCACCAACACCCTGCCGATCGCACCGGAGAGCGAGTTCGACGGGCTCACCGTGCTGTCGATCGCCCCGCTCATCAGCGCGGCGATCAAGGAGGTCTTCGAGGACGGGTCGGTGACGAGCCTCTTCGGCGGCCGCGCCTGACCACCCGACGGCCGAGGTTCAGGGCGCCTGGCGCCGGGCACGGTATGCCGCGACGTGGGCCTTGTTGGCGCACGTCCCGTCGCAGTAGCGCCGGCTCCGGTTCTTCGTGAGGTCGATGACGACGTCGCCGCAGTCCTGCGCCGCGCAGACGCGCAGCCGCTCGGTCTCGCCGGCGCGGATGAGGTCGGTGATCGCCATCGCCACCTCGACCGCGACGCGCGTCGCGATCGGGGCGTCGTCGTCCGTGGCGTGGATGTGCCAGTCCAGGTCGTCGTGGCGCACGACGCGGGGGAGGGCCCGGTGCTCGGCCAAGAGCTCGTTGACGCCGTCGACGAGACCCTCCACGTCACGGCCCCACAGCTCACGCAGCCGCGGCCGCAGGGCGTGCACGGCGTCCAGCTCGGCGCGGGTGCCCGGGCGCCCGCCGCTCCACTCCCAGTCGTCGAGGTGGGCCAGCAGGGCCTCGAGGGTCGGCAGGTCCTCCCGGGCGGAGTCCCCGAACCCGGCCTCGGTGTTGATGAGGGCGGCGGCGTGCTGCAGCGACAGCTCGGTGTCATGGGCGAAAACCATCTTGACTCCTGACAGAGGCGGGGTCTAGCGTGAGCCGGCGTAAGGGCCTAGGCCGTAGTTTACTCCTGACAGAGGATCGCCCGTGAACGCCGGAACCTCGCACCGGTCCGCCCGCACGATGCTGCTCGGGCTCGTCCTCGTCGTCCTCGCCTCGGCGTCCTTCGGCACGTCGGGGGCGTTCGCCAAGGCGCTGCTGCTCACCGGCTGGACGCCGGCGGGCGTGGTCACGTGGCGGGTCGGCATGGCCTCGCTCCTCCTGGTGCCGGTGGCGGCGTGGGCCATCCGCGGTCGCTGGCACCTCCTGCCGCGCAACGCCGGCGCCGTCACCGCCTTCGGCCTCGTCGCGGTGGCGGGGTGCCAGTTCGCCTACTTCAACGCCGTCGAGACGCTCTCGATCGCCGTCGCCCTGCTGCTGGAGTACCTCGGCAGCGTGCTCGTCGTCGGCTGGATGTGGGCCCGCCACGGCCGCCGCCCCAGCCGGGTGACGCTGGTCGGCGTCGCCCTGTCGGTGCTCGGCCTCGTTCTCGTCCTCGACGTCTTCTCCGGCGTCCAGGTCTCGTGGCCGGGTGTCGTCTGGGGGCTGCTGGCCGCCGTCGGCCTCGCCACGTTCTACGTGTCCTCGAGCCACGACCACGAGGAGTCCCTGCCTCCGCTGGCCCTCGCCGGCTTCGGGCTGGGCGTCGGGGCGGTGGCCCTCGTCGTCGCGAGCGCGACCGGCCTCATCGACTACGGCACGGCCCGCGAGAGCGTGCAGATCGCCGGGCTCACCACGGCGTGGTGGGTCCCGATCGCCGAGCTCGCCGTCGTCGCCGCGACGCTGGCCTACGCCGTCGGCGTCATGGGCACCCGCCTCGTCGGGGCGACGGTCGCCAGCTTCGTCGGCCTCTCGGAGGTGCTCTTCGCCATCGCCGTCGCGTGGCTGCTCCTCGACGAGCTCCCCGGCTGGATCCAGCTCGGCGGCGGGCTGCTCATCCTCGCCGGGGTGGTCGCCGTGCGGCTCGGCGAGGAGACGGAGGAGGACGCCACCGCAGGCGGCGACGACGGCCAGGACGGTGGGCGGCCGGCATACCCGCAGGTGGGGGACGGGAGCGCCGAGAGCGGGGAGTCGGGCCGTCAGGCCGATTGGCCTGCGCCCCACCCGGTCGCCTAGACTCTCGGGGTTGCCTCGGCGAGGGACGCTGCACCGGCCAGAGATGCTCGGGACCGCACGTCCGTGATCGACGCGGTGGTCAGGACAGCACGGTCGTGGACCGTGGCTCTCCGTGGACCAGCGCGCCTGTCCGTGCCGTGTCCCGCGTCGAGGCCACCACCCCCCGTCGAGCTCCCACCGACGGAACACCTGACCGACTCGCCCCGATCTCCAGGAGACTCCCGTGTCCAACGACACCATCACGCTGCAGGCCGAGGCCCGCACCCAGTTCGGCAAGGGCGCGGCCCGCAAGATCCGCCGCGACCACAAGATTCCCGCCGTCATGTACGGTCACGGCGCCGAGCCGGTCCACATCACGCTTCCGGGCCACGACGCCATGATGGCGCTCAAGAACCCCAACGCCCTCCTCACGATCGTCGTCGACGGCACCGAGCAGATGGCCCTGGCCAAGGACGTCCAGCGCGACCCGATCAAGCCGGTCATCGAGCACGTCGACCTCGTCATCGTCCGCAAGGGCGAGAAGGTCACCGTCGACGTCGCCGTGCACCTCGAGGGCGAGGCCGCCCCCGAGACGGTCGTCACCCTCGACAACTCGAGCCTGCAGGTCGAGGCGCTCGCGACGAACATCCCCGAGTCCATCACCGTCTCGGTCGAGGGCCTGGAGGCCGGCACCCAGATCCTCGCCGGGGCGGTCGAGCTGCCCGAGGGCGCGACCCTCGTCAGCGACGCCGAGCTGCTCGTCGTCAACGTCACCCAGCAGATCTCCGAGGAGGCCCTCGAGGCCGAGCTCGCCGAGGCCGAGGCCGAGGCCGGGATCGAGCACGAGGAGTCCGACGCGGACGCCGAGGCGACCGCCGAGGGCGAGTCCGCGGAGGGCGAGTCCGCGGAGGGCGACGCCGCCCCGTCCGAGGACGCCTGAGCCCCGAGGCGTTCCCGCTCCACCAGGCAGGCCCGGTCCGCTTCTCGGACCGGGCCTGCCGGCGTCCGGGGCGGTGGGTTGGGAGGTGGCGGGGGGTGGACGGCATACTCGTGCGTTGTGAGCGAGACGTGGCTGGTCATCGGACTGGGGAACCCGGGACCCTCGTATGCCGGCAACCGCCACAACGTCGGGGCGATGGTCGTCGGTGAGCTGTCGGCCAGGACCAACAGCCCCCTGCGCACCCACAAGGCGCGCGCGGTGGCCGCGCAGGTCCGGTTCGGCGCCGGCCCGGGGGGAGTGCCGGGACCGGCGGCCGTCATCGCCGTCCCGAACAGCTACATGAACGAGTCCGGAGGGCCGGTCAAGGCGCTCATGGGCTTCTTCTCGGTCGAGCCGGAGCGGCTCGTCGTCGTGCACGACGAGCTCGACATCCAGGCCGGTGACGTGCGGCTCAAGCTGGGTGGGGGAGAGGGTGGTCACAACGGCCTGCGCTCGATCTCGAAGTCACTGGGGACGCGTGACTACCTCCGGGTGCGGGTCGGCATCGGCCGCCCGCCCGGTCGCCAGGACGCGGCCGACTTCGTCCTGCGGGACTTCTCGCCGACGGAGCGCAAGGAGCTGCCGTTCCTGCTCGGGGACGCGGCCGACGCGGTCGAGCTGCTCGTCACGCAGGGCCTGCTCGACGCCCAGCAGAAGGTTCACGCGCCGGGCTGAGTGAGGGGGTTCACCACCCGAACGGCATTGGCGCACAGTCGCTCGGAAGCGGACCAGCGCCATTCGTGACCAGCGTGTCGGCAGGTCGTGTCCACGGCGTGCTTGACACGGGTGAGGGGCGAAGGTCACCCCTCCTGATCAGGCCCTCTGGCACGACCTGTCCATCTTTGGAGTTTGGTCCTCCAGTCCGGCGCACCATCCCTAGCGTCTGTGCTTGGTGAGAGTCGCCACCGGGAGCAACGACCGAGAGCCACGGTGATGTGTGGTGCTGGACGAACATCCTGACGCTGGCAGCGTCGAGATCGGGACGCTGCTGCCGCGTGTGGCATCACGGCTCGACCGTGTCCAGCGTCGCTCTCCACGGTCGCGGACGTCCCCGGTGCGTCCGCTTCCCCGCACACGACTCGGCTGGCCGGCGGCCTACCGCCTGCGGCTCGTCCTCGGCGACCTGCTGTGCGCCCTGGTGGCGAGCGCGTTCGCGTCACTGCTGCGGGTCGGCCAGCTGCCGCGCGGGTTCGCCGTCGTGGTCATGGTGACGCCGTTGACCTGGACGATGGCCGTACGTCTCCTGCAGGGATACCAGGCGCGCCACCTCGGCCAGGGCGCCCAGGAGTACCGGTCGGTCCTGGGGGCCGGGGCCGTCCTGCTCGGCGCGACCGGGTTCACGTCGTACGCGCTCACGCTGGAGCTGGCCCGGGGCTACGTCTTCCTCGTCGTGCCGCTCGTCGTCGCCCTGTCGCTCGTGCTGCGGAAGGGACTTCGCCTGTGGCTCAGCCGTGCTCGCGCCCACGGCAGGTACCGCGCCCGGACTGTCGTCGTCGGGACCGCGAAGTCCGTCGGTGAGCTGATCCGTGAGCTGCGGCGCTCTCCCTCGAACTCGTTCGACGTGGTCGGCGCGTGCATCGCCGGCGGCAAGCACCTCCCCGTCGTGGAGGGCGTGCCGGTGGCCGGCCGGCCTCGTGACGTGACCCTCGCGGTCGACTACAGCGACGCCGCCCTGGTCGCGATCAGCGGGCACCCCGGCCTGACCGGCAAGCAGCTGCGCCAGCTGGCATGGGACCTCGAGGAGCGTCACGTCGACCTCGTGATCTCGCCCGGGATCTTCGAGGTGGCCGGACCACGGCTGTCGATCCGTGCCGAGGCCGGCGTCTCCCTGCTGCACCTCGAGCGCCCGGTGCGGTCCGGCTCCCGCCTCGTGGTCAAGCGCGTCCAGGACCTGGCCCTGGCCGTCGTCATCACCCTCCTGCTCCTGCCATTCCTGCTGCTCGTCGCGCTCGCCGTGCGGATCGACTCCAGGGGACCGGTCCTGTTCCACCAGAACCGAATCGGTCAGGGCGGGCAGGAGTTTCGCATCTACAAGTTCCGGACCATGGTCACCGACGCGGAAGCACAGCTGGCCACGCTGGCCGAGATCGGCCACGAGGTCAACGACGTCCTGTTCAAGAGCAGGGTCGACCCCCGGGTGACCAGGGTCGGCCGCTGGCTGCGTCGGTTCTCGCTGGACGAGGTGCCCCAGCTGATCAACGTGCTGCGGGGTGAGATGTCGCTCGTCGGGCCGCGGCCCGGCCTGGCCTCCGAGGTCGACTGCTACGAGCCCGACGCGATGCGGCGGCTGCGGGTGCGTCCCGGGATGACCGGCCTGTGGCAGGTGAGCGGGCGGGCGACGCTGAACTGGGAGCAGACCGTCCGGCTGGACCTCTGGTACGTCGACAACTGGTCCTCCACCCTGGACCTCCAGATCCTCATCCGCACGGTGCGCGCCGTGCTCGGCGGCCGGGGTGCCTTCTGATGGCGTCGGCACGGTGGGTCCGCCCTGCTCGACCGGCGCAGCGTCGGTCCGCTCCCCTCCGGGACGACGGTGCTCGCCGCCGCTCCGCACACCGCCCCACTGGGGCATCCCCGGCCCGGTCGCTGCCGGGCACCACGCGAGAGGTGCTGTCATGAAGGTCGTCATCTTCGGTCTGGGCTACGTCGGGACGGTCACCGCGGCGGGCCTGGCGTCCCGGGGCCACGACGTCGTCGGCGTCGACGTCGACGCCGGGAAGGTCGCCGCGATCAACGGCGGGACCAGTCCCGTCGTCGAGCCGGGGGTGGACCGCCTGGTCCTCGACGCGGTGCAGGCCGGACGGCTGCGGGCGACGACGGACGTCGCAGAGGCCATGGACCGCGCCGACCTCTCGCTCGTGTGCGTCGGGACCCCCTCGCGGCCGCGCGGTGACACCGATCTGTCCTTCATCCAGAGGGCGCTGTCCGACCTGCGCGAGGCGATGTCGCAGGCGGCGCCCCCGGCGTCGGGGTTCCACTCCGTCGTCATCCGCTCCACCGTGCCGCCGGGCACCGGCTCCTCCGTCGTCGGGCCGACGTTCGCCCCGGACCTGGTCCCGGACGGGTGGTCGGTGGGGACGGCGATGTGCCCCGAGTTCCTCCGGGAGGGGTGTGGCGTCGAGGACTTCTTCGCACCACCCTTCGTCGTCGTGGGCACGGCCGACCCGAGGACCCGGGAGAGCTGCGAGGACCTCTTCGGCTTCCTCGGCCTCGAGCTGCACCACGTCGACGTCGGGACCGCCGAGTCGCTCAAGTACGCCTGCAACGCCTTCCACGCGGTCAAGGTGACCTTCGCGAACGAGATGGGCCGGATCTTCTCCCAGTTCGGCGTGGACTCCCGCACCGTCATGCAGCTGTTCTGCGAGGACCACAAGCTCAACATCTCGCCGTCCTACCTGCGGCCGGGGTTCGCGTTCGGCGGCTCGTGCCTGCCCAAGGACGTGCGGGCACTGCAGAGCATGGCGCGCACCGTGGGGGTGGACCTGCCGCTCGTGAGCTCAACCCTGACGAGCAACGAGCTCACCGTGCGCGCCCTCGTCGACCGGGTCCTCGAGACCGGGTACCGCCGCGTCGCCATCCTCGGGCTGAGCTTCAAGATGGACACCGACGACCTGCGCGAGAGCCCCAACCTCGAGATCGCGGAGCGCTTCGTCGGCAAAGGCCTGGATGTGCGCATCTACGACCCGGTCGTCAACCCGGACAAGCTGGTCGGTGCGAACCTCCGGCACTTCCAGAGCAAGCTCGCGCACGTCAACCGGCTCCTCGCCCCGACCCCGGAGCTGGCCCTCGAGGACGCCGAGGTCGCCATCGTGGCCACCTCGGACCCGGCGTGCCTCGCGGCCCTGCGCAGTGCGGCACCCACGCTCGTCCTCGACATCAACGGCCGCCTCGGCGAGGACGTGGAGCACATCGCCGGCTACCAGGGGGTGAGCTGGTGAGCGTGCGCGACGGGTCCCCGCGGGGCGACCGGCCGCGGGTGGTCGTCATCGTCCAGAACCTCCCGGTGCCGTTCGACCGCCGGGTGTGGCTCGAGTGCCAGTCCCTCGTCCGTCACGGCTACGACGTCACGGTCGTGTGCCCGAAGGGCGAGGGGACCGGTGCGTCGCAGGTGGTGGACGGCGTGCGCATCCTGGGCTACCCGGCATACGCCCCCGGCGGTGGTGCGCTCGGTTACGTGCTCGAGTACGCCTGGTCGTTCCTCGCCACGGCGCGACTCGTGCAGGTCGCCCGACGCGACGGTGCGTTCGACGTGGTGCAGGCCTGCAACCCGCCGGACATCTTCTGGCCGCTGGCGCGCCTCCTGCGGGGCCGGGACGGCACGCGCTTCGTCTTCGACCACCACGACCTGTGCCCGGAGCTCTACCTCTCGCGCTTCGAGGGCAACCGGGGAGCCCCGTACCGGGGGCTGCTCTTCCTCGAGCGCCAGACGTTCCGGACCGCGGACCGCGTCACGTCGACGAACGAGTCGTATGCCGCGATCGCCATGTCCCGTGGTGGCAAGTCCCCCGACGACGTGACCGTGGTCCGCACCGGACCGGACCCCGACCGCCTTCGCCGTCGCGAGCCGGTCGCGTCGTTGCGGCGAGGTCGTCCGCACCTCGTCGCCTACCTCGGCGTCATGGGACCGCAGGACGGTGTGGACCTGGCCCTCGCCGCGGCCGACGTCGTCGTCAACCGGATGGGTCGGAACGACATCGCCTTCACCTTCATGGGGTCGGGCGACAGCCACGCGGAGCTGGTCCGCCGTCGTGACGAGCTCGGCCTGACCGACGTCGTCGACCTGCCCGGCCGCGTGCCCGACGAGTTCGTCGCCGAGGTCCTGTCCACCGCGGACGTCGGCCTGTCCCCGGACCCGCTGAACCCGCTCAACGACGTCTCGACGATGAACAAGACGATGGAGTACATGGCCTTCGGCCTCCCGGTCGTCGCGTTCGACCTCGCCGAGACGCGCGTCTCGGCCGCCGACGCCGCCGTGTACGTGCGACCCAACGAGGTGCTGGACTTCGCCCGCGCGGTCGTCGACCTCGTCGACGACCCGGGCCGACGGGCCGAGATGGGTCGGCGGGGCCGGCAGCGGGTCGAGCAGCACCTGGCCTGGCAGCACCAGCAGCGGGGCTACCTGCGCGTGTTCGACGAGCTCGTCGGGCGCAGTGGGGACGATGCCCGCGACGCGTCACCCACCTCCCTCGTGGACGCGGAGGCCTGACGATGTGCGGGATCGCCGGGGCCTACCAGCAGCACGACGGCAAGCTTCTCGTGTCCGCCATGGTCGACCGGCTGACCCACCGGGGTCCGGATGCCGGCGCCGTCGTGGAGCTCGTCGACCCGGACACCGCGGTCGTCCTCGGCCACCGCCGCCTCTCGATCATCGACCTGTCCAGCGCCGCCGACCAGCCGTTCACCAAGGGCGGCCTGACGCTCACCTACAACGGGGAGCTCTACAACTTCCGGGAGCTGAGGCGCGAGCTCGTCGCCCTGGGTGCGCGCTTCAGCACGGCCTCCGACACCGAGGTCGTGCTCGAGGCGTGGAGGGCCTGGGGGCCCCGGGCGCTCCGCCGGTTCCGGGGGATGTACGCCTTCGGGATCCACGACGAGGCGACCGGCAGCCTCACCCTCGCGCGCGACCCCCTGGGCATCAAGCCGCTGTACGTCATGCCCCGGGGAAGCGGCATCCTCTTCGCGTCCGAGCTCAAGGCGATCGTCACCGCGGTCGGTCCCGAGCTCGCCGTCGACCCCGCCGCCATGGTCGCGTCGACGCTCTACTACTGGCTGCCGCAGGAGCTCGACGCGATGCACGGGGTGGCCCGTCATCCGGCCGGCACGTGGGCCGAGTACCACCGGGACGGGTCCGTCGCGCGGGGATGCTTCTGGGACTCCGCGACCGAGGCGGCCCTCGCGGCACAGGGCCCGCGCGCCGACATCCGCCAGGTGGTCGCCGACTCGGTCCTGGACCACCTCGTCGCCGATGCCCCGGTGGCCTCGTTCCTCAGCGGAGGTCTCGACTCGAGCATCGTCACCGCGCTCGCGCACCGGGCCGACCCGTCGATCGAGGCCTACACCATCGTCTTCCGGCCCGAGGACCAGCGGCTGGAGTCGATGCCCGACGACGCCCGCTACGCACGGCGGCTCGCGGCGCACCTCGGCATCCGCCTCCACGAGATCGAGATCTCGCCGGACATCGTGGACCTGCTTCCCCGGATGGTCGACATCCTCGACGAGCCGATCGGTGACCCCGCGGCCATCAACACCCTGCTCATGTGCGACGCCGCCCGCGACGCCGGGGTCAAGGTGCTGCTGTCGGGGATGGGGGCCGACGAGCTCTTCGGCGGCTACCGCAAGCACCTGGCGATGCTCGTCGCCGCCCGCTACCGGCGTCTGCCGCGCGCCCTTCGAGCCGCCGTCGCACCGGCCGCACGGGCTCTGCCCGTCGCGGTGGGCGGACGCGGCCTGCGCACCGTGCGCTGGGGCCAGCGATTCCTGACCTTCGCGGAGCTTCCGGAGCAGGAGGCCTTCCGACGCAGCTACACCCTCTATGACCGGGACGAGCTCGTCGGGCTCCTCGACCCGTCGCTGTCGGCCCACGTGGACGGCGTGCTCGACCGCCACCGGGAGGTCTACGAGGACAACGACCTCGACGACGTCGTGAGCCGCATGTGCCTGGCCGACACCCGCATGTTCATGCCGGGTCTCAACCTCACCTACACCGACCGCGCCAGCATGGCGGCCTCCACGGAGGTCCGGGTGCCGTTCGTCGACCCGGCCGTCATGCAGGCCGCCTTCTCGCTTCCCGGTGCCGAGAAGATCCGGGGACGCCAGCAGAAGGCGGCCCTCAAGGACGCGGCGCGCGCCTGGCTGCCGGACGAGATCATCGACCGCCCGAAGGCGAGCTTCGGTGCCCCCCTGCGCGCGTGGGTCACGAACGACCTCAGGGAGCTCGTCGACGACGTGCTCCTGCGCGGCGAGCTCGTCGGCGGCGGCTTCCTCCGGGCGGAGGCGCTCCAGCGCCTCGTCGAAGACCAGCGGAGCGGTCGTCGCGACCAGTCCAAGCAGGTGTGGCAGCTGCTCAGCCTCGAGCTGTGGTACCGCAACGCACGGGTGGCCGGGGTGGGGACGCGATGAAGCAGGTGGGGCAGAACTACCGGTCCGGCGAGCTCGTCGTGCTCGACGTGCCGGAGCCGGCCTGCAAGCCGGGGGGAGTCCTCGTCCGGTCGCTGTACTCGCTCATCTCCACGGGGACCGAGCTGATGAAGGTCACGGAGGCACGGCTCTCCCTCCTCGGCAAGGCCCGGGCCCGGCCCGACCAGGTGAAGAAGGTGCTGGACTCGATGGCCCAGCAGGGACCGGTGGCAACCTACAAGAAGGCGATGACCAAGCTGGACAGCTACACCCCCCTCGGTTACTCACTGTGCGGCGTGGTCGTCGAGGTGGGCGACGGCGCCGGGGAGTTCTCCGTCGGCGACCTCGTCGCCGCCGCGGGGAACGAGTTCGCCCTGCACGCCGAGGTCAACTGGGTGCCGGTCAACCTCTGCGTCCCGGTTCCCGAGGGGGTCGCGCCGGAGCACGCGGCGTTCGCGACGGTCGGCGCGATCGCCCTCCAAGGGGTGCGGCAGGGCGAGCCGCAGCTCGGCGAGATGGCCTGCGTCATCGGGCTGGGCCTCGTCGGCCAGCTCGTCGTGCGGCTCCTCGTCGCGGCCGGGGTCCGGGTCGTCGGCGTCGACACCGTCGAGGAGCGCTGCCGCCTCGCCGAGGCGGCCGGAGCCATGAGCTGCGCAGCGCCGGACGACGAGGGCGCTGCCTACGTGGAGCAGGTGGTCCGCACGGCCACCGGCGGCATCGGCGCAGACCATGTGTTCCTCGCCGCGGGGGGCGACACCAATGGCCCCGTGGAGCTCGCCGCCCGGCTGGCTCGCGACCGGGCCCGGGTCGTCGACATCGGCAAGACCCGTCTCGACCTGCCGTGGAACGCCTACTACGAGAAGGAGCTGGACCTCCGCTTCTCGCGGTCCTACGGGCCCGGCCGCTACGACGACCGGTACGAGCTGGAGGGCAGCGACTACCCGGCCGGCTACGTCCGCTGGACCGAGCGCCGCAACCTCGGGTGCTTCCTCGACCTGCTCGCGTCCGGTTCGGTCGACGTGTCGCCACTGGTCTCGGCCACCCGTCCGATCGAGGATGCCTCAGAGGTCTACGAGCAGCTCCGCACCGGGTCCCTACAGGGAGTCGGGTTCCTCCTCGAGTACCCGCAACCCGACGCCACACCCCAGCCCGTGCGCCGCAACCACGTCGTCCGTCGTTCTCCGGCGCCGGAGGGCGGTCGAGGGACTCGAGCGACTCGGGCGACCGGGACCACCGTCAGGCTCGGCTTCATCGGCGCCGGGAGCTATGCCTCGTCGATGCTGCTGCCGCACCTGGCGAAGCGGGCCGACGCCACCCTGCGGACGGTGGCCACGACCAGGTCGCTGTCGGCCGTCAACGCGCAGCGGACGTTCGGGTTCGCGTCGGTGACGACCGACGCCGACGACGTCCTCACGGATCCCGACGTCGACGCCGTCTTCGTGGTGACGCGACACCACTCGCACGCCCGGTTCGTGTGCCGCGCGCTCGAGCACGGCAAGGCCGTCTTCGTGGAGAAGCCCCTCGCCCTGACGAGGGCCGAGGTGGACGACGTCCTGGAGGTCGTCGAGCGCACCGGGAACGACCGCGTCATGGTCGGCTTCAACCGGCGCTTTGCCCCACTGCTGGTGGGGATGCGCGACGCCTTCGGGTCCGGCACCTCACCGGCCAGCCTGCGCTACCTCGTCAACGCCGGCCGGATGGCGGTCGGCAGCTGGTACCTCGACGAGCAGCTGGAGGGGTCGCGGTGGCTCGGTGAGGGCGGCCACTTCGTCGACACCGTCAGCTGGTGGGTCGGTCACGGCCCCGTGGAGGTCAGCGCCACGTCGACCGGGGACCGGTCCGACGTGCACGCCTCCCTCTGGTACCCGGACGGCTCCCTGGCCACGGTCACCTACTCCACGAACGGCAGTCCGCGGGTGCCGAAGGAGACCTTCGACGTCTCCGGTGGGGGTGCCAACGCCAGGATGGAGAACTTCTCGCGGGCCACGGTGTGGACGCAGCGCGGGCGCGAGAGCAAGCGGGCGTTCACGGGCCCCGACAAGGGCCAGCGGGCCGAGCTCGACGCCTTCGTCGACGCGGTCAGGACCGGCGGTCCGATGCCGATCTCCCTCGAGTCGCTCGTCGCCACGACCCGCACCACCATCGCCGTGGGCGAGTCGCTGGTCTCCGGAAGCCGGGTGACCCCATGAGCGGTTCGTTCGGGTGGTACCTGCGACGGCTCCGTCGGATGTCCCCGGCGGAGGTGGCGGTGCGTGTCGGTGACCGCGCGCGCCAGGCTGCGTGGTCCCGACGCAGGGTCGGCCCCGGTATGCCGTTCCCCGCCCCCGCAGGACTCCTGCCCGTTCGTCGGCTGGCGAGTCCCCTGGAGGCGGGGGTGGTGGGCCGAGTGCCGCCGGAGGCGGCTCGCCGGGTCATCGAGGCTGCTGACCGCATCCTGGAGGGGGACTGGGAGGTGTTGGGCACCCGACGCTGGGACGCTGCCGACCCCGACTGGTTCCTCGACCCGGTGACAGGCAGGCGGGCACCCAGTGACGTGTCGGCCTTTGCCGTCGACCACCGGGACGAGTCGGTGACGGGCAACGTGAAGTCCGTGTGGGAGCTCTCCCGTCATCACCACCTCACGGTGCTCGCGACTGCCTGGTGGTTGACACGCGACGATCGCTATGCGGAAACCGTTGCGGCACAGCTCCGTTCGTGGTGGGCTGCAAACCCGTTCCTCACCGGGATCCACTGGACCAGCGGGATCGAGCTCGCGGTCCGCCTGATCAGCTGGGCCTGGGTCCGGCGCCTCCTCGACGACTGGTCCGGCGTGGCAGCGCTCTTCGAGCAGAACCCGCTGGCGCTCGACCAGCTCCGGTGGCACCAGGAGTACCTCGCGGCCTTCCGCAGCCAGGGCTCGTCCGCCAACAACCACGCGGTCGCCGAGGCCAGCGGTCGCCTGGTGGCGGCATGCGTGTTCCCGTGGTTCGTCGAGAGCGATCCCTGGCGTCGGGCTGCGTCGCAGCAGCTCGAGCGCGAGCTGGCGGCCAACACGTTCCCCAGCGGGGTGAACCGAGAGCTCGCCAGCGACTACCACCGCTTCGTCGTCGAGCTGGGTCTGGTCGCGCTCGTCGAGGCCGACGCCGCTGGGCAGCCGCTCGCGCCGGCCACGGCGGAGCTCCTCGTCCGCGCGCTCGACGCCGCGGCCGCGCTCCTCGACGTCGCCGGCAACCCACCTCGCCAGGGGGATGGCGACGAGGGTCGCGCCCTCGTGCTCGACGACACCCTGGACGACCCGTGGAGCGTCCTGCTCGCCACTGGAGCGAGCGTGTCGGGCAGCTGCGCCTGGTGGCCCGCGGTGCACCCCGGGGTGACCAGCGTTCTCCTGGGCTCCTTGTCGCGCACCACCGTCCGCTCCGCGCGGCCGGAGGTGGCGCCCCGGCACTTCGCCGATGCCGGGGTCACGGTGCTGCGCAGCGCTCCGGAGGACGGCCCCGAGGTGTGGTGCCGCTGCGACGGTGGGCCCCACGGCTTCCTGTCGATCGCCGCCCACGCACACGCCGATGCCCTCTCGGTGGAGCTCCGGCACGACGGGGTGGAGCTCCTCGTCGACCCCGGCACGTACTGCTACCACGGTGAGCCGGAGTGGCGCACCTACTTCAGGTCGACCCGGGCGCACAACACGATCGAGGTCGACGGCGAGGACCAGGGGGTGCAGGCGGGCCCCTTCATGTGGAGCACCCGGGCGGACGCCACGGTCGACGTCACGCGGGCCGAGCGCGACGGGGCGCAGACCTGGGTCGGCCACCACACGGCATACCGGCGTCTCGACCCCGCCCTGCGGCACGAGCGCCGGGTCGAGCTCGACGGACGCGGGACGCGGGTCACGGTCACTGACACCGTCACCGGCTCACGGACACACTCGCTGCGGCTCTTCTGGCACCTCGGTCCGGAGGTCGCCGTCGACCTCCGGGACGGCACGGCCCACCTGGCCTGGGCCACCCGTGATGGTCGGCTGCACCGTGGAGAGCTCCTCCTGCCCACCGGTCTGGCCTGGTCGAGCCACCGGGGCGAGACCACGCCCGTCCTGGGCTGGTACTCGCCCCGGTTCGGGACCCGGGTCGCCACCACGACGCTGGTGGGGACCGGGGCGTTCGACGGGACCCTCGTGCTGCGGACCGACCTCCGCGTCGAGGCCGCCGCCGCCACCGTTCCCGCTCGCACCTCCTCCGGAGCGATCGCCACGACGGAGCACGGGGAGGCCGAATGAGCGAGCAGCCGGTCGACCTGCGATCGACCTGGGCCGTCCTGCGTCGGCACAGTGCCGTGCTTCTCGTCGCCGCCGTCCTCGGAGCGGCGGCCGGGGTCGGCCTGCTCGTTCTGCTCCCACCCCCGTTCACCAGCGCCAGCGTCGTGCTGCTGCCGGCCGCGTCGCAGTCCGGCTCCGGGAGGATCGGCGGGTACGACGCGGAGACCCAGGTGCTCGTCGTGACCAGCTCCGAGGTCCTGTCCCGCGCAGCCGGCCGGACGGCCCCTGCCCTGACGCCGACCGAGGTCGGCGAGAGGGTCAGCGTGGACGCTCCGGCATCCGCCGTCCTGAGGATCACTGCGTCCGGGCCCACCGGCGCGGAGGCGGAGGGCCTGGCGGCGGCCGTGGCCAATTCGCTCGTGGAGTACCTCGAGGAGACCCGGGGCAACCTCCGAGCCGCCGTGCGTGCCGAGCTGCAGGAGCGCCTCGACACGCTGCAGACCAGCCTCGATGCGGTGAGCGTCGAGATCGGCAGGACCAACGAGCGGATCGCCCAACAGGCCACCTCCACCGGTGCCAGGAGCGACGATGCCTCGGCTCTCGCCACGCTGACCGCGGTGCGGGCCTCGACCGTCCTGGACATCGAGTCGCTGAAGAAGCAGCTCGGCGGTGACGAGGGCACCGACGGTGCGTCCGCCGCGGCGAGCGTCATCCAGCCGGCCTCACCGGGCGCGCGGTCGGGGTACCTCACGGACGTCCTGCTCCGCGTCCTCGGAGGTGCGGCGGCGGTCGTCGCGCTCACCGCGGGCGTCTACGTCCTGACGAACAAGCGCGACCCGAAGCTGCGTTCCCGCGACGAGATCGGGGACGCGGTGGGCATTCCCGTGGTGGCGTCGCTGCGGGCGCGGCCACCCCGCTCCGCGGGAGCCTGGCTCGACCTGCTGGGCGCGTACGACCCCGACAGCGCGGACGGCTGGGCGCTGCGCCGGCTCCTGCACGGTCTCATGGCGGACGCTCCGAAGGACCGCCTCCCCGGAGAGCCGGTGGTCCTCGTCGTCGTCTCGGTGGGCGGCGACTCTGGAGGGCTGGCCATCGGACCGCAGATCGCCTCGTTCGCGGCGTCGACCGGTGTCCCGACGGAGCTGGTCGCCGCCCAGCAGCATCCGTCCGCGAGGACCCTGTGGGCCGCCTGCTCGCAGGGATCGAGGCACGAGGAGCTGCCCACCCACCTCTCCCTTACGACCGCGTCCCGGGCGTCCGCCGCGGTCGAGCTCTCGGTGCGTCTCGTCGTCCTCGACCGGGAGACCCCGGCCCCCGAGGCAGGGCAGCCCGTCGGCTCGAGGGCGCTGCTCGCGGTGAGCCCGGCCTCGGCCACCCGCCGCAGTCTGGCCGACGTCGTCATCTCCGTCGACCGGGTCGGACTGCAGGTCGAGGGCATCGTCGTCGCCAACGCGGACCCGCTCGACCGGACCACCGGTCACTCGGGACCGCTCGGGGCGCCCGGCGAGCCGCAGCGACCCATGCGCATCACCGCGCGGTCAGCAACCGCCCGGTCAGCCGGCGTCATCCGACGCGTCCCCGACAGCGGGAGGCAGCAGTGAGCGGCCCGGTCTGGCGGATCGACGACGAGGACGGCGACCCGGAGCTGACCGGCACACCGAGCCCGCTCCTCGTCACCGTGAGGACGCTCGGGGACGCGCTGGTGCGCACCCGGCCCCGATGGGTCGCCGCCATCGTCCTGGGCGCCCTGCTGGGTCTGGGCGTCCTGCACCTGGTTCCCCACCCCGTGACCGCGACATCCACCCTCCTCATGGTCAGCGCCAACTCCGGCGACGAGTCGGCGATGACGACGGACATCAGCCTTCTCCAGACGCGGGAGGTGGCCGACCGGGTCGTCGACCAGCTCGACCTGCCCGAGTCGCCGGAGGAGCTCCTGTCATCCGTGAGCGTGACGCCGGTCAGCAACCAGATCATGACGGTCTCCGTCGACGGTCCCGACGACTCGGCCGCGCTGGCGCGCAACACCTCCCTGATCGCCCACTATTTCCAGTTTCGGGAGGAGCAGCTGCGGTCGGTCTCGGCGGGACTCGTCCAGGGCTACGAGAGCCGCATCACGACGCTGCAGGCACGTGTTGGCGAACTCACCCGTGAGTACAACCGGCTCGCAGCCCAAACGGCGGTCGACCAGGTACGGGTCAGCGACATCGTGGGGCAACGCGCGACCTTGAGCACACAGGTGACTGACCTCCAGCGGGCGATCGAGGACGCGACGCTCCAGGTCGACGCGGCGGTCAGCGGCACCCAGGTGATCGACGACCCGGTCACCAGCTCTTTCGGGTCGCTCCGTCAGACGGTTCTGGTCGTCATGTCGGGAGCGGTGCTCGGTGGTGTGCTCTCGATTGGGACGATCCTTTTCCGGGCACTGACCACTGAGCGGCTCCACCGGCGTCGTGAGGTGGCGTCCGCGCTCGGAGTGCCCGTGCGGGTCGGGGTGGGGCATGTCCCGCTGCCTGGAGTCAGGGGGCGCATGAAGGAGGCGCTCACCACGCGCCTCGCCGAGGTTCTGCGAGGGCATCCCCGGCGCTGGACACGGACCCTGCGTCGAAGGCACTTCGAGGCACTCGTGCAGGGGTTCGAGACCGCACTGACACCACGGTCGGCGAATGCGGCGGACGACAGCCGTCTGCCCGCGGTCGCAAGCGACGTCGTGGAGGCGCGCTCCGGCCCG
The DNA here is from genome assembly GCF_048606435.1 of Knoellia terrae. NCBI lineage: Bacteria > Bacillati > Actinomycetota > Actinomycetes > Micrococcales > Intrasporangiaceae > Knoellia > Knoellia terrae. The sequence goes on from NZ_JBMBWH010000002.1 coordinate 77,232, forward strand.
ACCACCTCACTCGGACTTGCAGCGATCGACCGGGAGGTGACCGGTGCAGCCGTGGTCCGCGGGCTGGCCGACCGCCTGGTCGACCACGGTGTGAGAGTCCTTTTGGTCGACCTCACGGCCTCCGGTGCGTTGGCCGGGAGGAAGGCGGTCGGCACGTCGCAGGGTAGGCCCGACCGGCCCGGGCTCCTTCGGATCCACCGACCTCAAGGTGATCCTGCTCTCGCCTCTGGCCCTCGCCGAAGCGGCCGCCACCGGAACCCCACACCGGGGGGTCCGGGACCACTGGACGAGGCGTGGGACCAGGTCGAGGTCGTCCTGGCGCTCGCCGAGGTGGACCCCGGCCTCGACCTCGACATCCTTCCGACCTGGGTGGACCGGATCGTCCCGCTGGTCTCGGCCGGCCGCGCGAACAGGGAGCTGCTCTCCACCATCGCGACACTCCTCATCGAGACCGGAGTGGACCTTCCTTTCGCGCTTCTTGAGGGGGCCGACCGTGCTGACTGGACGCTGGGCCACCCCGCCACACCGGTCGACCGGCCGGCCAGCGAGCCTCTCGACGGCCCGACAGCGATCCAGGCGGTGCAGTCGTGATGAGACGGATCCCGGGGGTGCCAGATCCGGTGCTGCTGAGCGAGGACCGAAAGTCTGCCACCGGTCGGCCGACCTCAGGGCAGGTCGCCCCTATGCCTCCCCTCCTGCTCCTCAGCTGGGGTGCCCTTCTCCTCAACGTCCTCACGCCGGCGGGAACTGCGACCATCCTCCCGCTCCCGAGGGTGATGGCGCAGGCCATCGCACAGGGTTCGCTCATCGTGGCGATCGTGCTCGCACTCCTCGTCAACCGGCGACTCGTGGTTCGTCCCAACGCGTTCCTGGTCCTGCTTTCCGTGTTGGCCGTCGTGTCGTTCACCGTGAGCCTGCACAACGAGTTCATCTTCGGCTCGGTGTTCCGGGGGCTCCGCCTCGTCGGGTTCGTGACCGTCCTCTGGCTGCTCTCGCCCTGGTGGGGTAGGCGGGACCTCGTCCTGCTCCGCGCCCATCGCCTGTGCCTGTGGGCGGTCCTCGCCAGCGTCCTCGTCGGAGCCGCCATCGCACCCGGCAAGGCGTTCGCCGTCGACGGCCGCCTCGGTGGAACGGTGTGGCCCGTTCCCCCCACGCAGGTGGCCCACTACGCCGCGGTGCTCTTCGGCACCACGGTCATCCTCTGGATGTGCCGTGTCATCTCCGGCCGGCACGCCCTCGTCGGCGTGGTCGTGCCGGCGGCGGGCCTCGTGGGCACCCACACCCGGACCGCACTGATCGGCGCTCTGCTCGGCCTGACCGTCGCCTCGGCCAGCCTCTTCCTCGGACACGCCCGGGTCCGACGGGCCTCCGCCTCGACGATCGTCGCGATCGCCGGGGCAGCCCTGCTCTTCGCCCCGCAGATCGTGGGATGGCTCGCACGGGGCCAGTCGGCCGGTGAGGCGAGCAGGCTGACCGGCCGGACCGACGTGTGGGCCGACGTCTTCGCTGCCCCTCGCCCGCTGCTCGAGCAGTTCTTCGGCTCCGGGTTGTCCGACAAGTCCTTCGACGGGCTCGCGATCGACAGCAACTGGGTGTCGACGTACGTCGACCAGGGCTGGGTCGGCCTCCTGCTGGAGACGAGCATCCTCGTCCTCCTCCTCCTGTCGGCCGCCACCCACGTGCGCGGTCCGCGACGCGCGATGGCGCTGTTCCTCGTCGTCTACTGCCTCGTCGCGTCCGTCACCGAGGTCGGGCTGGGAGACGCCTCGCCGTACCTCCTCGACCTCACCGTCGCCGCCGCCCTGCTCGCCGCTCCACCGGACCGTCCGTCCCCGTCGAGGCGGACGTTCCCAGCCCAGCACTTCCGTCCCGCCATCGCGGACGACGTCAGCCTCGGTGCGACGCCGCCGAACGACTCCAAGGAGGCAGCACCATGACCACAGGCACCACGACGGACCATCGACCGACGCGCCGGCCGGGAGTCCTCCTCGACCGCGACGGCACGATCATCGAGGACTCCGGGTACGTCGGGAGGACCAGCGACGTCCGGTTTCTCGACGGGGCCATCGAGGCCATCGCGCGGTTGAACGCCGCCGGCGTTCCCGTGGCCGTGGTGACGAACCAGGCAGGCGTGGCGCGAGGTTTCTACGAGCTCGAGGACGTCCACCTGGTGCACAAGCACATGGCGGCCGAGCTGGCGTCCCGGGGTGCGCACGTGGACCTGTGGCTCTTCTGCCCCTACCACCCCGACGGGATCGTCCCTGCCTTCGCGAGGTCGAGCGCGGACCGGAAGCCGGGCCCCGGCATGGCCCTGGCGGCGGCCGACGCCCTCGCGCTGGACCTCGCCTCGTCGTGGGTCGTCGGGGACAGCGCCTGCGACGTGGGCTTGGCACGGGCCGCGGGTGCGCGGGCCCTCTGGATCGACACCTCCGACGACGACCTCGCCCCCGGCGTGCGCAGGGTCCCCGACCTCGTCGCCGCGGTGGACATCGTGCTGACGGACCTCGCCAACGGCCCCGGTGCCGGCCCCAGTGCCTTCCCCACCCGGCACTACGCCACCGGGGCGGACTACGCCACCGAGTACTCGAACGAGCTCGCCCGGGCCGTGGCGGGCGTCGACCCGGTGGGGATCGAGACGGCAGCACGCATCCTCTCGGACGCCTACCGCACCGACCGTGCCGTCTTCACCTGCGGCAACGGCGGGTCGGCGTCGATCGCGAACCACTTCCAGTGCGACCACGAGAAGGGTGTCCGGACCGGCACCGGTCTCACGACCCGGGTGGCAAGCCTCAGCACCAACGTCGAGATCCTCAGTGCCATCGCGAACGACATCGGCTACGACGTGGTGTTCGAGTACCAGCTCGAGTCCCAGGCGCGGCCCGGTGACGTCCTCGTGGTCGTCTCGTCGTCGGGTCGTTCACCGAACGTCGTCCGCGCGCTGCAGTGGGCCCGGGCCCATGGCATGGCCACGGTCGCCATGACCGGGTTCACCGGAGGACCGGCGCGCGAGCTCGCCGACGCGTCGATCCACGTGGACTCGCACAACTACGGGGTCGTCGAGGACTCGCACCAGGCGTGCATGCACCTGTTGGCCCAGTACGTCCGCCAGTCCCTCATGTCGGACGCCGACGTAGCAGCGCAGGTCTTCTGATGATGCGCGTCGCGATCAACCTCCTCACGGACGACCCCCGTATGCCGTCCGGCGCGCACTGGTTCTGGAAGCAGGTCGTCAGGGAGATGGACCCCCTGCTGGGGGAGGACGAGGAGCTGCACCTGCTCGTCAGCCCGCAGATCCGGCCTGAGCACTCGGGGTACGGGCCCCGCGTCCGGTACATCACCTTTCCCTGGTCGAACGAGCGCAGGGCGCTGCGCACCCTGAGCGAACAGGTCTACGCCCCCCTCCGGCTGCCGCGCTCGGACATCGACGTCCTCAACACCCTCATTGCTCCCCTCGTGCGTCCCGCGCCCGGCGTCGTCGCCCACTTCAAGACGCTCCACGCCTTCACGACCCCGGCGGCGGTCAACCCGCTCGTGCGGTTCTACCGCCGCACCGGCTACCCCCACACCGCCCGGGTCGCGGATGCGGTGATCATCAACTCGGAGAGCCTGCGCCGCGAGATCGAGACGTACCTCGACGTGGACCCGGGCAAGCTGCGCCTCATCCCGGAGGCGGTCGACCACGAGGTGTTCCACCCGGGCGACCCGGAAGAGGCGGCGGCCCGTCTCCGGCGGGAACGGGGCATCGACGGCCCGTTCGTCCTCTTCGTGTCGTCGCTCTGGCCGTACAAGAACGGTGACGGCCTGCTCCGTGCGTTCGCCCTGGTGCGGAAGGACCTGCCGACCCACCGGCTAGTCGTCGTGGGCAGCGCCGCCGACGCCGACTACGCGGCACGCCTGCGGGCGCTCGCGGAGGAGCTGGGCATCGCCGACTCCGTCGTGTGGGTCGGAGGGATGAGCCACCACGAGACGTTGCCGTTCTACCGGGCGGCCGACGCGTTCGTTTACCCGTCGCACAACGAGACCTTCGGGCTGCCGATCCTCGAGGCGATGGCGTGCGCGTGCCCGGTCGTCACGTCGAACCGCAGTGCGATGCCCGAGACAGCCGGTGGCGCGGCCCTGCTCGCCGACCCGGAGGACCCGCGCTCCCTCGCCGAGGCCATCACGGCGGCGTGCGGGGACGCGGGAGCCGGCCTGCGGGAAGCCGGCCCCGGCCGCGCGGCGCAGTTCACGTGGGCTACCACCGCCAAGTCGACCCTCGAGGTCTATCGAGAGGTCCACGCCGAGCGAGGAGGTGCTCGATGAGGGTGCTCGTGACGGGCGGAGCAGGTTTCATCGGCTCCCACACCACCGACCGCCTGGTCCGGGCGGGGCACGAGGTGATCGTGCTCGACGCGCTGGTCCCACCGGTGCATCGGGACGGCGTGCCGAACCACCTCACGCCCGGGGCCGACCTCTTCATCGGGGACGTCCGCAACCGCGACCTGCTGGCCAACCTCCTCCGCCGCGTGGATGCCGTGTACCACTTCGCCGCCTACCAGGACTACCTCCCCGACTTCTCCCGGTTCACCGACGTCAACGTCGTCAGCACGGCGTTGATCTACGAAATCGCCGTGGCGGAGGGGCTCGACCTGCAGCGGGTAGTCGTGGCCTCGTCGCAGAGCGCGATGGGGGAGGGGCTGTACCGCTGTCCCCGGGACGGTGAGCAGACACCGGGGATGCGGCCCGAGGAGGCGCTGCGGGCGGGGCGGTGGGACATCCCCTGCCCGGTCTGTGGGGGGCCGCTCGAGATGATGCGTACGCCGGAGAGGGTCTCGAACCCCCAGAACGCCTACGGGATGTCGAAGTACGGCGAGGAGATGGTGGCGCTCAACCTCGGGCGCCGCTACGGCATACCGACCGTGGCACTGCGGTACAGCATCGTCCAGGGACCTCGGCAGTCCGTCTACAACGCGTACTCGGGCGCCTGCCGGATCTTCTGCCTGCACTACCTCCTCGGCGGCGCCCCCACCCTGTACGAGGACGGCGCGATGGTGCGGGACTTCGTCAACGTCCACGACGTCGTGGACGCCAACCTGCTCGTCCTCGAGGACGAGCGAGCCGTCGGACGCGCCTTCAACGTCGGTGGCGGAACGGCATACACGACAACGCAGTTCGCCGAGATCGTCCGCGCGCACTACGGCTCCGACAAGCCTGCGCGCGTGACCGGCGCCTACCGGTTCGGCGACACCCGGCACATCCTCTCGGACGTCGCCGCCCTCACGAGCCTGGGGTGGACGCCATGGCGAACCCCCGCCGACTCGGTCGCCGAGTACGCCGAGTGGCTCAAGGGCATGCCCGGACTGGACAAGGTCCTGGCCGACGCCGATGCGACGATGACCTCCCTCGGCGTAGTTCGCGAGGTGGAGCGGTGAAGGCCTTCCTCCTCGCTGCCGGACTGGGCACCCGCCTGCGTCCGCTGACCGACCGTCTGCCGAAGTGCCTCGTTCCCGTTGCGGGGCGTCCGCTGCTCGACCTGTGGCTGGACGGCTTCCGGGACGCCGGAGTCGACGAGGTGCTGGTCAACGTGCACCACAGGGCCGACCAGGTCAGCGCACACCTCGCGCGGCATCGGGGGCGGCCACACGTGCGGATGAGCCACGAGCCGACGCTGCTGGGCAGCGCGGGAACGCTCCACGCCAACCGTGACTTCGTCGGCAACGACGAGGTCTTCCTCGCCGTCAACGGTGACGACCTCACCGACTTCGACGTCCGGATCCTGGCATCGGAGCTGGACCGGGCGCCCCAGGCGGACGCCGCGATCGCGGTCTTCCGCGCCCCCCGCCCCGAGGCCTGCGGCATCCTCGAGGTGGTCGACGGCGTGGTGACGTCCTTCGAGGAGAAGCCGGCCGCACCTCGGGGCGACCTGGCCAACGCCGGGATGTACGCGTTCCGCAGGTCGGTGCTGGACCTCGTGCCGGAACGCACCCCGGTCGACATCGGCACCGACCTCCTCCCACGCCTCGTGGGTCGCTCCGTGGCGGTGCCGATCGGCACGGCCTTCCTGCTGGACATCGGGACGCCCGAGGCGCTGGCCCGGGCCGAGGCCGAGTGGCCGCAGCGAGGTGTCGCGTGATCATCACCCAGACGCCCCTGCGGGTCGGCCTCGTCGGAGGCGGGACCGACCTGCCGTCGTACTACCGCCAGCACGGGGGGCGCGTCCTCAACGCGGCGATCGACAAGTACGTCTACGTCGTCGTCAAGCAGCGCTTCGACGACGACATCTACGTGAACTACTCGCGCAAGGAGATCGTCTCGCAGGTGGAGGACGTCGAGCACGACCTCGTCCGCGAGGCCATGCACATGGCCGGCGTCCGAGGTGGCGTGGAGATCACGACACTCGCCGACATCCCTTCGGCGGGGTCCGGTCTCGGCTCGTCGTCCTCGGTCACCGTCGGTCTCCTGCACGCTCTCTTCGCGTACCAAGGGCGTCAGGTGTCCGCGGAGGAGCTCGCGGACCGGGCCTGCACCATCGAGATCGACCGATGCGGGAAGCCGATCGGCAAGCAGGACCAGTACGCGGCTGCCTACGGAGGGATCTGCGACCTGCGGTTCGGGCCGGGCGACTCGGTGGCCGCCGAGCAGATCCACCTGGGCCACGACGAGCTCCGGCACTTCCAGAGCCAGTTCATGCTGCTCTACACCGGCATCACCCGGACGGCGGACACGATCCTCGGCGAGCAGAAGGCGAACGTCCCGGTGCGGCTGGCCCAGCTCCACCAGCTGCGCGACCTCGCGGAGGAGGCCATCACCTGCCTGCGCGGAGGCTTCCCCGACGCCGTGGGCGTGGCCCTCGGGAAGAGCTGGGAGGCCAAGCGGCAGCTCGCGGAGGGGGTGTCGACCCCGGCGCTCGACGAGGCCGTGGACGCCGCGATGCGAGTCGGTGCCACGGGCGCCAAGGTCACCGGGGCGGGGGGCGGCGGCTTCGTCCTCGCCGTGTGCCCGGTGGAGCGCCAGAAGGCCGTGCGCGAGGCCCTCGCACCCATGCGGGAGCTGCCCATCTCCGTCGACCCCTTCGGGTCGCGCGTGATCTTCAACGTCCACCGGAACATCTGGAGCTGAGCATGACGACACACACAGACGTGACGGCAGACCAAAGTTTTGGGCCGGTCCACGGGCGCCACAATGCACGGTCGACCGCTGGCACCCCCCGAGAGGACGTTCTCATCATCGCGCTGATTGCCCGTGAGCGGGGCATCACCGGTGTCCACACGCACGTTCGACAGCTGCGCGCGTACCTGGCAAGGACGGGAGGGTCTGCGGAACTCATCACGCCACACCGCTGGGCCAGTGGGATTCGCCGACTCGGTATGCCGTTGATGCTGCTGATCTTCGGGTTCAGGCCTGTGCTCGAGCGCACGTGGGGTCCAGCAAACGTGTGGTGGTACCGGCATTGGCATGGAATCTTCCTCTACCACACGTTGCGCCGTCGCTTGGCCGACACAGGGCAATGCACCGTCTACGCACAGTGCCCGGTGTCCGCGCTGGCTGCGTTGAGAGCGCGGTCAGGGCCTCATCAACGAGTCGTGATGGCTGTCCACTTCCGTGTGTCGCAGGCAGACGAGTGGGCGGATAAGGGTCAGATCCGCCGTGGAGGGGGTGCCTTCCGCGCCATTCGTCGCACCGAACAGGATGTCCTCAGCCGGGTGGACGGTCTTGTATTCGTCTCGCACTGGGGAAGGGCCGCCGTCAGTGAGTGGTTGCCTTCCGTCGGGCGAGTGCCCAGCAGAGTTATGCACAACTTCGTGAATGTTCCTCCTTTCGAGCCTGCGGCCGCGCCGGAGGCCGACCTGGTCTGCGTCGGAAACCTCGAAGCGGTGAAGAACCACCGGTTCGTGCTGCGCGTCGTTGCTGCCGCGGCTCGTGCGGGACACACGTACACCGTTGACATCTTCGGTGAGGGAAGGGAGGGGCCTCGGCTCTTGGCCATGGCCGAGGAACTGGGCGTGCGCAGCCAGGTGCGGTTGCGCGGGTTCTGCTCCGATGTCCAACAGCGACTTCCCAGATACCGAGCTTGCGTGCACGCCTCCTACTCGGAGTCCTTGCCACTCGCGGTGATCGAAGCAATGGCAGCCGGGCTGCCGGTGATTTGCAGTACTGCCGGCGGGCTGCCCGAACTCCTCGATGACCCGACCGAGGGCAGGTTTTGGCCACTGGACGACGTCGAGGCGGCTGCTGAAATTGTCATCGACCTTCTCGAGAACCCCCAAGAGATGCAGCGCTGCGGGCGTGCGGCTTGGGAGCGCTGTCGCCGCGACTACGACGCACAGGTGATCGCTCCTAGCCTCCTCAGCTTCCTCCTTGGTTCGAGGGCTGAGCGGTGAGCGCGGGCCGAAGTGTCGCACCACCACCACCGGCCAGGCCGTGCTGTTCTATGGACCGACCCGAGGTCCCACCGTTTCGCAGTGCCAGATCAAGGTCAAGCACGCGGCTTGTGCGCCCATGTCGCGAGCAATCGTCTGGGGGAGGCATGTGTCCGAAGAAGTCGTGGAGCACTGCGGAGGTCCAAGGGCACGTCGCGTACCCATCCGCCCCGCCAACTCTGGCTCGGGGTAATGGAGCGGTACAGGTCAACCAGCCGTTCGGACATTCGGTCCAAGCCGAACGACTCCTCGGCGAAGGCGCGTCCGTAGGCACCGAGGCGGTGACGAAACGCAGGGTCATCGACCAGTGGCATCAGGAGCTCGTGAACGGAGGCCGTCCCCGAGCCGGGACGGTCCTCGTTCCAGAAGCTGCGGTAGAAAATGCTCGCGCTTGTTTCGGGACTGAACAGCTCAGGTGCTCCGTACTCACCGATCACCAGAAGCGGCTTGCCGAAGGACAGTCCACGGGCGGCGGAGCTACCCATTCCAATGACGATATCGGCAACCGCGTAAGCCGAGCGAGGGTCTGCCATCTCACCGACCAGGTGTACGGCCCGACGCCCAAGGTCGGAGTTGATCATTGCAGCAAGCCGGCGCAACCGTTCGAATGCATCGCCCGTGCCGACGATGATGAGGACGACCTCGGGCGGGAGATGGCGAACCGACAGGATGGCAGCCTCTATGTGTCGTGCCTTCATCGCTTCGTCGACTCTGGTGACCATCACGAGGTGGATGGAGCTGCTGCTGACACCGAGATGAGGAAGTTCAATTGGGTCCACGGCTCCGGGCCGGTCCCGATCCATGTCCACTGGAGGACTGATGAGCCGGGTGGGGCCAGGACGGCTTCGAGCGTCATCGGCGAGGTAGCCGGTGCCGACGACGAGACCCGGATGGCGGTAGAAGTGGCGTGGCAGATGCATTTCGTACACCGTCAGGATCAAGGGCACGCGGCCCCAGCGCGCGGGACCCCAGAAGCCGGCCCGGGCGTCCACACCCCCGTAGACATGGACGAGGTGGGGGCGGACACGAGCTGCAACGGCCGCCAGCGCTCTGGCGCGCCCGACGGAGGTCTCCGCTCGCGGCAACACTTCCACCGAGACGTTCCGCTCGCGCGCAAGCCCGAGAAGTCCCATTCTCGGCCCCGCCCAACCCACGAGGTACGGGTGGAAGCCGTGAGTTCTTGCCTTGTCAGCGAGGTCCAGCGCATTGATCTGGGTGCCACCCAGTTCAAGGCTGTTGAGACAGACGAGCACGGTCGTCCCTTCGGACCTCGTGTTGGTGTTTGCCCGCACGTCGTTCTGCCCGCCATTGGGGAACAGCGGCATTTCACGCTCCTTCGGCAAAGGTTCCAGCGCCCAACCACTCGGATGGGGACGGGTGAAAGCAACCCGTTCGACGCAGCTGACTCTAGGGCGCCAACAGCCGAGCTGGAGCCAATGCGCCCTACTTCCCAAGCGCAGGAGCGCACTCCGACGAAGACCATCCGTCGCGCCGGAAACGGGAGCGATCCAGCCGCTGAGGTGGCACAACAAAGCACAGAGAGGACGACAACATGACAGCGACGATCGGCATGGCCGTCATCGGGGCTGGGTACTGGGGACCCAACCTGATAAGGAACGCGATGGCCACCGACGCCATCGACGTCCGCTGGCTCTGCGACCTGGACCTCGAGCGCGCGAGGTCGGTGCTCGGGCGGTACTCCACCGTGACGGCGACCGACTCGTACGACGCGGTCCTCGACGACCCCGCCGTGCACGCCGTCGCCATCGCCACCCCGGCCGCGTCGCACTTCCCCCTCGCCATGGCAGCACTCGACGCGGGGAAGCACGTCCTCGTCGAGAAGCCCCTGACCGCCTCCCTCGACGACGGTCGCAAGCTCGTCCAGGCGGCCCAGGACCGGGGCCTCGTCCTCATGTGCGACCACACGTACTGCTACACCTCCGCGGTCCAGGAGCTTCGGCGGCTCGTGCAGGGCGGAGGGCTGGGCGAGATCCAGTTCGTCGACTCGGTGCGGATCAACCTCGGCCTGGTGCAGCCCGACGTCAACGTCCTGTGGGACCTCGCACCGCACGACCTGGCGATCCTCGACTACCTCATGCCGGCGGGCGTGTCCGTCGTGGCCGTCGCCGCCCACGGCGCTGACCCCATCGGGCACGGCCTGGCCTGCGTGGGATACCTGACGCTGAGGTTGTCGACCGGCGCCATGGCCCATGTGCACGTCAACTGGCTCAGCCCGATCAAGATCCGCACGATGGTCGTGGGCGGTTCCTGCCGCACCGTGGTCTGGGACGACATGAACCCCAGCCAGCGGCTGTCGGTCTACGACCGTGGGGTGGACCGGCTGGACCCGGAGGACCTCGGCCCGGACGACCGGAAGCAGATGCGGATCTCCTACCGCAGCGGGGACATGGTGGCTCCCGCCCTGCGCGAGCAGGAGGCGCTGCGCGTGATGATGACGGAGTTCGCCTCCTCGATCCTCGAGGGACGCACCCCCGCGACGGACGGCAGCGCAGGCATCCGCGTCATGGAGGTCCTTGAGGCGGCCGAGCGGAGCCTGCTGACTGGTGGGACGTTCGTCGACATGGAGGTGGTCCGATGATCCGGGACAGCGTCTGCCTGGTGACGGGGGGAGCGGGCACGATCGGCTCCACGATCGTCGACCAGCTCCTCGGGGCCGGCGCCGCCGAGGTGCGGGTGCTCGACAACTTCGTTCGAGGGCGCAAGGAGAACCTCGCCGGTGCGCTGGCCACGGGCCGGGTCGAGGTCGTGGAGGGTGACATCCGGGACGTCAGCCTCGTGCGCGAGGCCACCTCCGGGTGCGAGCTCGCCTTCCACCAGGCGGCGATCCGCATCACCCAGTGCGCCGAGGAGCCCCGACTGGCCCTCGAGGTGCTCGCCGACGGCACGTTCAACGTCCTGGAGGCAGCCGTCGCCGCGAAGGTGCGCAAGGTGGTGGCCGCGTCGTCCGCCTCCGTCTACGGGCTTGCCACCGAGTTCCCCACGACGGAGCGCCAGCACCCCTGGGCGAACGACACGTTCTACGGAGCGGCCAAGGTCTTCAACGAGGGCATGCTCCGCAGCTTCCACGCGATGTACGGCCTCGACTACGTCGCACTGCGGTACTTCAACGTCTACGGACCGCGCATGGACGTCCACGGCCTCTACACCGAGGTGCTCATCCGCTGGATGGAGCGCATCGCGGCGGGGGAGCCCCCGCTCGTGCTGGGCGACGGTCGGCAGACGATGGACTTCGTGTTCACCACGGACATCGCCCGAGCGAACCTGCTCGCCGCCGAGGCAGGCGCCACCGACGAGGTGTTCAACATCGGGAGCAACACCGAGACCAGTCTCCTGGGACTGGCCGAGGCGCTCCTGCACGTCATGGGCAGCAGCCAGGCGGTGCAGTTCGGTCCCGGCCGCACGGTGAACAACGTGACGCGGCGGTTGGCGTCCATCGACGCGGCGCAGCAGCGCCTGGGCTGGGCCCCCCAGGTGGACCTCGAGAGCGGGCTGAGCCAGCTGGTGGACTGGTGGAGAGCAGAACGAGGCGTCGCATGATCCCGGTGATGAAGCCGTGGCTCGGTGAGGAGGAGGCGACGGCCGCCGCCGACGCCGTCCGTTCCGGCTGGGTCGCGCAGGGACCCCGCGTCGCGGAGTTCGAGAGACGCTTCGGGGAGCGGGTGGCGGCCCCGCACGCGGTGGCCGTCTCCTCCTGCACCTCGGCGCTGCACCTGAGCCTGCACCTCCTTGGCCTCGGCCCCGGTGACGAGGTCGTCGTGCCGTCCTTCTCCTTCATCGCGACGGCCAACTGCGCGGTCTATGTCGGGGCGACCCCGGTCTTCGCCGACGTGGAGGCCGAGGACGGGAACGTCAGCCGACGGACGGTCGAAGCCGTCCTCACGGACCGCACCAGGGCCGTCGTGGTCGTGCACCAGGGGGGTATGCCGGCCGACGTCGAACCGCTGCAGGCGCTCTGCCAGGAGCGGGGTATCGCCCTCGTCGAGGACGCCGCCTGCGCCGCCGGGTCGACGTACCGCGGGGCTCCCGTGGGCGTCGGGGCGGAGTTGGCGGCATGGTCCTTCCACCCGCGCAAGCTGCTCACCACCGGTGAGGGCGGCATGCTCACGACGACTGATCCGGAGCTGGCCGCGCGGGCCCGCCAGCTGCGTGAGCACGGGATGAGCGTCAGTGCGGCACAACGCCATCGGAGCCGGAAACCGGTCATCGAGAGTTACCTCGAGGTCGGCTTCAACTTCCGGATGACCGACATCCAGGCGGCTGTCGGTCTCGTCCAGCTGCGCAAGCTGCACGCGATGGTGGAGCGCCGGCGCGCTTTGGCCGCGTGCTACCAGGACGCGCTGGCCGGCATACGTGGGCTTCGGACCGTCCGTGACCCGGAGCACGGGGAGTCCAACTACCAGTCCTTTTGGGTAGAACTCGGCCCTGAGTTCCCTCTCACCCGCAACGAGCTGCTCCGAACCTTGGCGGACGCCGGGATCTCTGCCCGCGCCGGCATCATGGCGGCGCACCGACAGCCGGCGTATGCCGGACACCCACACGGTGACTTGTCCTCGACCGAGCGTCTCACCGACACCACCTTGATTCTCCCGCTCTACCATGAGCTCTCGGACGAGGACCAGCGAAAGGTCGTCAGCAGCATCCGTCGAGCAGCCGGGCTCAAAGCAGCCTCATGATCAACCCCGGGCGGCTGCCGAAATGAGAAGTCGGGGCGCCGATTGAGCGACGCTGGACCAGCGGACGGTGTCTGGGCGATCGCTCGTTACCAGCCGCCATGAAGCGCCGGGTGACTTCTTCACCGTGCTTCCGGTGCTCGGGTCTCAGTCACGACCCGACGGCCTCACCACCCAGACGCTTCTCGAGGGCCACGATCCGGTCCAAGAGGTCGAGTACGGACAACCCGAGTGTCTGTCTGGTCGACGTGATGACGGAAGAGGCGGACACGGAGACCGTTTCACCGCTCGTCGTCACCTCGAACAGTCGAAGAATGCCGTCTCCTGTGAGGACGTCGACGTAACCGGCAGACGCCGAGCGCTCCACCACCCGCCCGGGGACCCGCCCGACGAACCGACGCTGGATGGGGGAGGGTGCCGCACGCACGATATCGATCCGGTGGCCGTCCAGGTGGGTGTGGGCTGGCCGGTATGGAGGAGCAAGCGCACGGATGAGGGCGTGGATCTCGCTCGTCGACGCGGCCCAGGAAATCTGTCCGTCGGCATCGACACGAGCACAGCCGTAGGTGCTCTCGGCCTCGTCCTGAGGAGTTCCAAGGAAGCCGTCGACGAAACGCTCCACGGTCGGACCGAGCTCACGGCGTTGAATGGCGTTGAGCCGTGCGTAGACAGTGGATGCGTCGTCGTCGGCCGTGAGGGGGATGGTCTCTTGGTACAGGATGTTGCCGGCATCGAGATCAGCGTGCATGGAATGGATCGTGATCGCGGCTTCTGGCTCTCCGTTGATCAACGCCCAGTTGACATTCGCGCGTCCGCGGTAGCGGGGCAGTGGCGCGTAGTGCACGTTGACGAACCTTCGTTGGCCGAGGAGAGAACGCGAGAGTACCCGGTTGTACGACGACACCACTACGCAGTCCGTGACCGCCTCATCCAGCAGTCCTTCAACGGCTGACAGTCTGACATCCTGATAGATGGGAACGGAAAGCTCTTCTGCGCGGGCTGCGATGGCACGGTCGTGGTCTCCGGTGCCAAGATCGCGCACGAGTCCTACCACGTTGCATTGTGGCGCGAGTGATTCCAGCGCCGTCAATGCCGTGGGGCCCATGCCAAGAAGCAACACCCTCGTCTTGCTCTCCGTCGTTGGCGCGTGCACCGCTTCGCCTTCCTTTCGCACTCGACCGGTAGCCCTCTCGCAGAAGCACGATCACATCAACTGAACCAGGGAGCGCTCGCTGTCACTGGCCTTGTCCAGGCCGCGCGCGAGGACCTCTCCGACCTTCAGCCCAGCCGCCTGCAGCCGCACGACCGCGTCGGGCCCGATGTCCGACAACAGAACTGCCATGTGCCCGGCAGCAGGCGCTCGTGGCGGCCAGATGGGGACTTGCAATTGAGACAGTCGGGCCCGGTCAATGTCTCCCCAGAACTGGGCGATGACCGTTCCCGGAGCGCCTTCGGCCAGCATGCGCGCCTCCGCGCTTGTGAGTACAGGTTGGGCCCTTGGAGTCATGGCGACGACCACGGCATCGGGGACCGGATCGAGCACCTCTGGGGTGAGCCGTCGTGCAAGTACCACATCGGCACCGCAGCACTCGAGGCCCGCGAGAATGAACGGCGCAAACTCGTTGTCCGACAGCACGATGATGCGACACCCCCGAACAGCCAGGCCGGCACTGTGCAGGTGGTGTAGAGCGAGGGGGCCCAGGAACGAGAAGACGTCCACGTCCGGATGCCGCTCGTTCGTGCCTGCGACGAGCATGCCTCTGTCGCGGCATGCCTCAAGATCGAGATCGCTGGATCGGTATTCCCACGACTCGTACATCAGCGGGACCACGCATGAGGGGCGGAGAGCCGAAATCATCGCGGCGTCGATCGGTCGGACTTGGCCGCTGTTCGTCACAATGTCGACGCGGCTGAGCAAGTCGGGCGACGTGTCGCGAACGATGTCGACGCGATGGACGACACCGGCAGAGCGCGCCAGCTGCAGGGTCGCGGCAGCAACCTCTGATGCCGATGCGTGTGGCGATGCGTTTCCCAAAGCCCAAACCTGCGCTCCGGCCAGCGCAGCCAGGACCGGCGTCACTGCGTAGGCTCCTGTGGCCGCCTCGGTCAGCACGGTCCGGCCTCTGAGGTCCAGCCCAAGGCGAGCGATGACACCTTGCATCAGGGCGACGAGACGTCGGGAGTCCAGGCCGGGGCGCGTGTCGATGGCCACAAGCTGAGCATTACACGCCACTGGTCCGGTCAAACCAATTTCGGACCGGTTCACCGGTGCTCGGATCAGTCCATTCACCTGCGAACGGTTGCGCGCCCGGCATACGATTGCCTTCATTCCATACCGGCTTCTCCGGCCTGGAAAGCGTGAAGGACGGACTCCATGGCGATGCAGCAGCTGGAGTCGGCACTTGCCAGTGCTGAGCTGTGGGTGAGAACGCCCCCTCACCCTGACCACCTTGGTGCTCTCACCCCCATCAGCGGCAGCCGGTCTCTTGCAAATGAGAAGAGACCATGCCCACCCTCCTCTGCTCGCCGTCGGAGGAATTGCCCTCGCTGGTCCTGACTGACGCCTGGCCGGGAGAGTCATGCACGGAATACCACTCGTAGATCTGCACGCCCAACACGTAGAGATCGCTGACGAGGTCCAGCGAGGTTTCGCTGAGGTTCTCGCCGCGGGTGACTACGTCGGAGGCAAGGCCGTGGTGGCCTTCGAGCAGGAGTATGCCGAATTCACAGGTGCAAGGTTCTGCGTCGGTGTGGGCAACGGCACGGATGCCCTCGAGATGGCGCTTCGCGCGGTTGGCGTGGGTCAAGGCGACGAGGTGATCCTGCCGGCCAACACATTCATCGCCACGGCCGAAGCGGTGCTCCGTGCCGGCGCGCGCCCCGTCCTCGTCGACGTCGACGAGGACGCTCTCCTCATCGACCCAGATGCCGTCGAGGACGCGGTTACCAGCAACACCCGCGCGGTGATTCCCGTTGACCTGTACGGCCAGGTGGCACCCTTCGAGCAGCTGCCACGAAGCCTCGCAGAGCGGGGGATCGCCGTGCTTGAGGACGGCGCCCAGTCGCAGGGTGCGAGGCGACAGGGAAGGTCTGCCGGCACCTTCGGCGCCATGGCCGCGACGAGCTTCTACCCCGGGAAGAACCTCGGCGCCTACGGTGACGCCGGCGCCGTCCTCAGCGACGACGAGGACCTCGCCCGGGAGGTGCGCCTCATGGGCGCGCACGGCAGCCCGTCGAAGTACGTCCACAGCGTCCCGGGCTTCAACTCACGGCTCGACACGCTGCAGGCCGTCGTGCTGCGAGCCAAGCTGCGGCGTCTGCAGGAGTGGAACGAGCAGCGCCGTGCGGCTGCCGCCCACTACGGCGAGCTGCTGTCGGGTGCAGCCGGCGTCCGTCTGCCCACGACGCTCCCGAGGAACGACCCCGTCTGGCATCTCTACGTCGTGCGTGTCTCGCGCCGGGACGAGGTGCTCGAGAGCATGCACGCCGAGGGCGTCGGGGCCGGGGTGCACTACCCCGTCCCGGTCCACCTGACCCCCGCGATGTCCGCCCTGGGCCACGTCCCGGGGTCCTTCCCGGTGAGCGAGCGGGCCGCCACGCAGATCCTCTCGCTGCCCCTCTTCCCGGGCATCACGCCCGCGCAGCAGGAACGTGTCGTGGACGTGCTCCTGCGTGCCCTTCGACCCGCCGCCGACTGACCGGGTCGAGGTGTCGGCGGCATGAGCGCGGATCCGCTGCAGCAGGAAGGTGCGCTCGGAACGCGGGCCGCGTCCGGGGTCGCGTGGCTCGCCGCGCAGAAGTGGGTGGTCCGGGCCTTCGGCTTCGCCACCCTCCTGGTGCTCACCCGGGAGCTGTCGCCGAGGGAGTTCGGCGTCGTCGCGGCCGCGCTGACCGTGATCCCCATGATCTACCTCCTCGCCGACCTGGGCTTCTCGACGTACCTCCTCCAGGCGGGGGAGCTGGACCAGCGCAGCCTCAGCACGGCGCTCTGGGCGTCGACCGCAGCCGGGCTCGTCCTGTCCGGGGGCCTCGTCGCGGTGGCGCCTCTCCTCGCCACGGCGTTCGCCCTCCCCGAGCTCGTCGACGTGCTCCGGGCCCTGGTGCTCGCCGTCGTCCCCACGGTCCTCGCGGGAGTCCCGCTCGCCCTGCTCCGCCGGGCGATGGAGTTCCGGACGGTGGCGCTGCAGGGGCTCGTGGCCGCGCTGCTGGCGCAGGGAGTCGCGGTCGTCGTCGCCGTGCTCGGTGGCGGGGTGTGGGCGCTGGTGAGCCAGGTCGTGGTGGGCCAGTGGGTGATCGCGGTCCTCGCCTGGCGCCGTGCAAGGTGGCGGCCGTCCCTGACCCTCTCCCCGGCGGAGTTCCGACAAATGGCGACGTTCGGAGCGAGGGTCTCTGCCGTCGACCTCGTTGCGACGTCGCGAATGTGGGCAGAGGGCTGGATCATCACCGTGGCGCTAGGACCGACGGCCTTCGGCTTCCTCAGCATCGCCCAACGTCTCGTGCAGACCGCGCAGGAGCTGACCGCAGCGTCTTTGGTTCCCGTCTCGACGGTCATGTTCGCCAAGGTTCGGTCGTCCTCGGAGAGGCTGCGCAGGTCATATTCCAAAGCCATGGGCATCGGCTACGCCGTGGTCGCACCGTTCATGTGCGGCATCGTCGTCACCGCCCCGGTTCTCGTGCCGGCCCTCTTCGGTCCTCAGTGGCGCGACAGCGCGGCGCCTGCGCAGGCGCTGGCCGTGGCGGGCATCATCACCCTCGGCGCCATGGTGGACCACGGCCTCTTCTACGGCATGGGTCGGCCAGGGACCTGGCTGGCCTACGCCGTGCTCGTGGACGCGGCCACCGTGGCGACGACCGCCGTCGCCGTCCGTGGGGGTCTGGTGGGGGTGGCCGCCGGCTTCGTGCTCGTCGCGCTCGGTGCGACGGCCGCCCGGTGGGTGCTCGTGGGCCGGGTGCTGGGCATGCGGGTCGGGACCGTGGCGCGCCCCTTCGGTACGGTCCTCCTCCCCGCCGCAGGGTCGCTGGGCGCCGGGCTTCTCACGATGAATCTGGTGGAGCCCATCGACTCGTCCTGGTGGCAGGCGGTGCTCGGTGGGCTCGTCGTCGTCATCACCCACCTCGCCCTCCTCCGGGTCGTGGGTGCCGGGATCCAGCGCGACATCCTCAGCATCCTCCCCGTTCCCGACCGCATCACGCGCCCGATCCGGACAGCCCTTCGGCTCCGCTCCGCCGACGCATGACACGAGGGGAGCACGGAGGCGCATGACGAGACCCGTTCGGATCGTCGTGGGCCTTCTCGTGACCACGCTCTGGTTGTCAGCCGTCAGCCGGCTGGCCACCACGCCGGCATGGGCGGACCTCGGCCATGTTCTCGTCCAGGACGTGCGCCCGCGACCCGGCGTCTGGCGTCTCGTCCGCGGAACCCTCCACCACCTCGCCCTGCCCGCGCTGGGGCTCGTCGCGACCCTCCTCGCAGGTGTCGCGTGGCGCCGGGACCGCCGTGCCGCCCTCCTGTTCGTCGCAGGGGTGGTCGCCACCAACGTCGTCGTGCAGGCGATGAAGCGCGGCCCGCTCCCAGCGCCCGAGGGCCTGAACCCCCTCAGTGGGCACGTGGGCGTCGCCGCCGGGATCGGCCTGTGCTGGTTCGCGGCCCTCAGTGGGGGACCGGGGTCCGCCCTCCCGCGGGCCGCGCGAGGGCCAGTGGCGGCCGTGGTGTCGGGGGGCGTGGCCGTGGGCGTGCTGCTCACCGGGTGGCACGACGTGCCCGAGGTGCTCGGACCGCTCGGCGTCGCCACCGGCACCGCCATCGCGGTGGCGCAGCCGGTGGCGGGCCACCGCCCTCGGGTGTTCGGGTGGACCGCGGTCCTCGGCGCGGGAGCACTGGCCGCTCTCCTGGTCACCTGGTCGGCCTCCTGGGGGGCCGGGGCATCGGACGACCCGTTGGCGGCGGGGGTGCTGTCGGCGGCCCTCGCACTCGCGGGAACCGCCTGTGCCGTTGCGCTCGTGGCACTCTGCGAGCGGACGTCGCGACCGCCGGCAGGGACGACCGCAGCCGCTCACTCCCCGCCGGACGTCAGGGTCTCCCAGAGGCAGTCACTAGGCTGAGGGGCGATGCCCACGCTGAAACCCGTCGTCGAGCACTTCGGCGCGTCACCCCAGATCTCCGCCCTCCTTGAGACCGCCACCGAGCCCGGCACGCTGTCGCTCGACGTGTCGGTCAGCGCCGGTGCGCGCCCGGCGCTCATCGCCGCCGCCGTCGAGCGCCTCCGAGCGAGCGCCCCCGAGCGGCTGCCCCTGCTCGTCGTCACGGCGACGAGCCGCGAGGCCGAGGACCTCACCACCGCCCTCGGCTGCGTGCTCGACCACGACGTCGTCGCGGACTTCCCGTCCTGGGAGACGCTTCCGCACGAGCGGCTCAGCCCGCGCTCCGACACCGTCGGTCGCCGCCTCGCCGTGCTCCGCCGGCTGAGGCACCCGGCGTCGGTCGCCGACGACGACGTCGCCCACGGCCCGCTGTCGGTCGTCGTCGCACCGGTCCGCGCCGTCCTCCAGCCGATCGCCAAGGGTCTCGGTGACCTGGTCCCGGTCTCCCTGCGGGCGGGGGAGGAGCACGACCTCGACGCCGTCGTCGAGGGGCTCGCCGCCGCGGCCTACACCCGCACCGACCTCGTCGAGCGGCGTGGCGAGTTCGCCGTCCGCGGAGGCATCCTCGACGTCTTCCCGCCGACCGAGGAGCACCCCCTCCGCGTCGAGTTCTGGGGCGACACGGTCGAGGAGATCCGCTGGTTCAAGGTCGCCGACCAGCGCTCCCTGGAGGTCGCCTCGCACGGCCTGTGGGCCCCGCCCTGCCGCGAGGTGCTGCTCACCGACGCCGTGCGCGACCGCGCCGCCGTCCTCGCCGACCAGCTGCCCGGTGCCGCCGACCTGCTCCACAAGCTCGCCGCGGGCATCGCCGTCGAGGGCATGGAGTCGCTCGCTCCCGCGCTCGTCGACGGCATGGAGTCGATGCTCGACAGCTTCCCCGCGGGGTCGCCGGTCGTCGCGTGCGACCCCGAGCGGGTCCGCACCCGGGCCCACGACCTCGTCGCCACGAGCCGCGAGTTCCTCGAGGCCGGGTGGGCCAACGCCGCTGCCGGCAACGCCGTCCCCATCGACCTCGAGCGGATCCTCGGCTCCGCCTCGTTCTGGTCGGTGGGCGACCTGCGCGAGCACGCCCGCGGGACCGACCACCCGTGGTGGGACCTCACCCCCTTCGCGCTCGACACCGAGACCGCCGACACGACTGACGGCGAGGTGGTCGAGACCGGCACGATGGACCCGGCGGCCTACCGCGGGGACATCGAGTCGGCCGCCGCCGACCTTCGCCGGTGGACCGACGCGGGCTGGCGCGTGCTCGTCGCCACCGACGGACACGGCTCCGCCACGCGCATCGTCGAGGTGCTCGGCGAGGCCGAGGTGCCGGCTCGCCTGGACCCCACCCTCGACCCGTTCGACGAGGGCGTCGTCCACGTCACGACGGCCCAGCTCGGCCGCGGCTTCATCCACGAGCCCAGCCGGCTCGTCCTGCTCACCGAGACCGACCTCACCGGCACCCCGTCCTCCGGACCGTCGACCAAGGACATGCGGCGTATGCCGTCCCGTCGCCGCGCCCAGGTCGACCCCCTCCAGCTCACGCCGGGTGACTTCGTCGTGCACGAGCAGCACGGTGTCGGGCGATTCGTCGAGATGATGCAGCGCACGGTGCAGGGCGCGACCCGCGAGTACCTCGTCCTCGAGTACGCCGCCTCCAAGCGTGGCCAGCCGGGGGACCGGCTGTTCGTGCCGACCGACCAGCTCGACCAGATCACCCGCTACGTCGGCGGAGAGCAGCCGACCCTCAACAAGATGGGGGGCTCGGACTGGAAGCAGACCAAGTCGCGCGCCCGCCGCTACGTCAAGCAGATCGCGGCCGAGCTCATCCAGCTCTACTCCGCCCGCATGGCCACCAAGGGGCACGCCTTCTCGCGTGACACCCCGTGGCAGCGCGAGCTCGAGGACGCCTTCGCCTACATCGAGACGCCCGACCAGCTAAGCTCGATCGACGAGGTCAAGGCCGACATGGAGCGAGAGGTCCCGATGGACCGGCTGCTCGCCGGTGACGTCGGCTACGGCAAGACCGAGATCGCCGTGCGCGCCGCCTTCAAGGCGATCCAGGACGGCAAGCAGGTCGCCGTCCTCGTGCCGACGACCCTGCTCGTCCAGCAGCACCTGCAGACCTTCACCGAGCGCTACGCGCCCTTCCCGGTGAACGTCAAGCCGCTCAGCCGCTTCCAGACGAAGAAGGAGTCCGACGCGGTCGTCGCCGGCCTCGCCGACGGGTCGATCGACCTCGTCATCGGCACCCACCGCCTCCTCTCCGACACCATCCGCTTCAAGGACCTCGGCCTCGTCGTCGTCGACGAGGAGCAGCGTTTCGGCGTCGAGCACAAGGAGCAGCTGAAGTCGCTGCGCACGGCGGTCGACGTGCTCGCGATGTCGGCCACCCCGATCCCGCGCACGCTCGAGATGGCCGTGACCGGCATACGCGAGATGTCCACTCTCGCAACGCCTCCCGAGGAGCGGCACCCCGTCCTCACCTATGTCGGTGCGTACGAGGAGAAGCAGATCACCGCCGCGATCCGGCGCGAGCTGCTCCGCGAGGGGCAGGTCTTCTACATCCACAACAAGGTGTCGACGATCGAGCGGGCCGCCGCCCGCATCCGCGAGCTCGTGCCCGAGGCGCGCATCGCCGTCGCCCACGGGAAGATGGGGGAGCACCGGCTCGAGCAGGTCGTCCTCGACTTCTGGGAGAACCGGTTCGACGTCCTCGTCTGCACGACGATCGTCGAGACCGGCCTCGACATCTCCAACGCCAACACGCTCATCGTCGAGCGTGCCGACCGCCTCGGCCTCAGCCAGCTGCACCAGCTGCGCGGCCGGGTCGGACGTGGGCGTGAGCGGGCGTACTCGTACTTCCTCTACCCGCCCGAGGCGCCGCTCACGGAGACCGCGCACGACCGGCTCCAGACGATCGCGAGCCACACCGACCTCGGCGCCGGGATGCAGGTGGCGATGAAGGACCTCGAGATCCGCGGCGCCGGCAATCTCCTCGGTGGCGAGCAGTCCGGCCACATCGCCGGGGTCGGCTTCGACCTCTACGTCCGCCTGGTCGGCGAGGCCGTCGCGACGTTCCGTGGGGACGTCGACGAGGAGATCGGTGAGATCAAGATCGACCTGCCGGTCGACGCCCACCTCCCGCACGACTACGTGCCGGGGGAGCGGCTGCGCCTCGAGGCCTACAAGAAGCTCGCGACCGTCGCCGACGAGGCCGCGCTCGACGAGATCCTCGCCGAGCTCGTCGACCGCTACGGCACCCCGCCCGAGCCCGTGCGCAACCTCATCGAGGTCGCCCGGCTGCGCACCGTCGCCCGCGCGGCCGGCATCAAGGACATCTCGGTGCAGGGCACGAACGTCCGGTTCGGACCGGTCAGCCTGCGCGAGAGCCAGGAGCTGCGCCTGCACCGCCTCCACCCGGGCTCGATCGTCAAGGAGGCGCTCGGCACGATCCTCGTGCCGAAGCCGATGACCGCGCGCGTCGGCGGCCAGCCGCTGCGCAACCGCGAGGTCCTCGAGTGGGCAGGTGCGGTCATCCGCAGCGTCGTCATGGACAATGTCGGTGTAGCAGCCAGGGTGGCCACCGCTGCGGAGTCCCGGTCATGACTCCGACAGCACCACCCGCAACGAAGGGACACCGTGTGAAGGCCGTCAGGGCTTCCGCCACCGCTCTCGCCCTCGCGGGCGCACTCGCCATCTCCGCCTGCTCCGGGCCGACCTCCGCCCAGACGGCCGCCGTCGTCGAGGGCCGCGTCATCACCGAGGAGCAGGTGCGCGAGGCGACCGACCAGATCAACACGGCCTTCACGCCCGAGAAGCCCTTCACCGTGGCGCAGATCCTCACCCTGCTCGTGCGGGCGCCCTACGTCACCGAGGCCGCAGCCGAGGCCGGGCGGGCGCAGAGCGAGTCGGTGGCGCGGGCCGTGCCCCAGCTGCAGAAGCTCTCGGAGCCCCCGACCGACGCGGTCATCGAGATCCTCCAGGCCGAGGCGAGCGTCCAGCAGATCGACGACGCCACCCGCCAGGAGCTGAGTCGCCAGTTCGCCGAGCTCGACATGACGATCAACCCGCGCTACGGCACGTTCGACCCCGCGCAGTCCTCGGTCGTCGTCTCGCGACCCGACTGGATCGCCCCCGCCACCCCCGAGGGCTGACGTCATGGGGCGGCTCAGCCTCCTCGTCACGAGCCCGCGCGTCGCGCCGGGCCTGATGTCCCGCAGTGCCTGGTATGCCGTCGAGTCGGCGTCCGCACGCCTGTGCCGGGACGTGACCGAGCCGGTCGTGGACGCGGTGGTGGAGTCCGGTCTCGACGTCGAGCCGGTCGACGCGGAGCTGGACGCCCCCGGGCTGGCCCGCATGCTGGTCGACCGCGCAGCCGGCACCGACGTGGTGTGGCTGGGCTCGTCCGACGCCGACCCCGGGCTGACCGATGCCATCGCGGCCGAGGTGTCCCGCCTCGAGGCGCCGCCCGAGGTCGAGATGGTCGTCGGGTCCTGGGACGTGCCGGGTTCGAGGTTGCTCGACGCCGTCGTCGTCATGGACCGGCTGCGCTCGCCCGGCGGCTGCCCGTGGGACGCCCAGCAGACCCACGAGTCCCTGGCCCCCTACCTCACAGAGGAGTCGGGCGAGGCCGTCGAGGCCATCGCGTCGGGAGACCGGCAGCACCTCGCCGAGGAGCTCGGCGACGTGCTTCTCCAGGTCCTCTTCCACGCCCGGGTCGCCGAGGACGCGGCGACCGATGCCGAGCGGTTCGACATCGACGACGTCGCCGCAGGGCTCGTCGCAAAGCTGGTCCGTCGCCACCCGCACGTCTTCGCCGACGGCGACGCCTCCACTCCGGAGGAGGTCGAGGCGGCCTGGGCCCGGATCAAGGCCGAGGAGAAAGCCGCCAAGTCCTCCGGCTGACGGCCCAGTCGTGCGACCCTTGGCCGTCGCGCCCGAGGAGGAAGCCGTGAGCCAGCCGTCGTACCCGCCCCACCCGGGACCGCCGCCCCATCCGTATGCCGGCCACCCGGCATACGGATTCCCGCCGCCGCCTCCGGCGCCGCAACCCGGGCTGAACCCCTGGGTCGCCGGTGTCATCGGTGCGCTCGTCGGCGGAGTGCTGACCGTCGTGGCGACGACGCTGCTCCCGATGATCTTCTTCGGTCTGATGATGGGTGCCGGAGGCTTCATGGACGAGGGGTTCATGGGCCCGGAGCGCGGGCAGGTCGCGGTCACGGCGGACGGGTCTGTCAGTGGCGTCGTCCTGGCCGACGATCTCGAGGACGCACCGTGGTACGAGGACGTCACCTGTCCCGACACGACGGCCGTCGGCACTGACGTGACGACGATCTGCTCGGGCAACGACGGGGTCGATGACCTCCGCATCGTCGTGGTGTTCCGCGGGACGGAGGGGGAGTACGGCACCGCCGACCTCTGGGAGTGAGTCACGCGCCGGGTGGGCAGGTCCTCGTGAAGGGGCGGTCCGGCAGGTAGGTGAGCCACTCCGTCGCCGTCGGCATCCGGGCAGCGCTGCACCCGACCCTCGACCTGGCGACCGAGCCGCGCTGGGCCAGGCAGGCCGGCACCTTCGGCCCGGTCGATGGACCAGGTGCGGGCGCACCCCGAGGACGTCCCCGGCTACGACGACCCGCTGTTCGCCTTCGGGCACGGGCTGGCTCTCTGACAGGGCGACCACGCCCGGGTGGCTCCCATTGACGGGGTCGATCTAAGGTTGACTTGGAGAAGCAAGGCATGCTTAACTTTCCAATGTGAAGCTGACACCGCAGGAACAGGCGATCCTGGGTCAGCTGCGTTCCGACCCCCTCCTCGACGCCGCCGGCCTCGCCGAGCGGCTGGGGTCCACCAAGGCGTCGGTCTCGGTCGCTCTGTCAAACCTCACCCGCAAGGGCGCCATCCTCGGCCGCGGCTACCTCGTGCGCCCGGACGCGGCGGTCGTCGTCGTCGGCGGGGCGATCATGGACATCAAGGCGCGCAGCGCGGAGGTCCTCGACGCCGGCACCAGCAACCCGGGACGCGTCGCCACCAACCCGGGAGGCGTGGGCCGCAACATCGCCGAGAACCTCGCCCGGCTCGGCACCCCCACCCACCTCGTCACCGCGCTGGGGGACGACGCCTTCGGGGAGAGCCTGCTCACCCACACCCGCGACGCCGGCGTCCACGTGGACCACGTCGTCGTCGGGCCCCGGCCCACCGGCACCTACCTCGCCGTGCTCGACCACGAGGGTGACCTCAGCGTCGCCGTCTCGGACATGACGGCCACCGACGCCCTCACGGTGGGGGACCTCGAGGGGGTCCGCGCCCTGGTGCAGCACTGCGAGCTGCTCGTGGTCGACGGCAACATCCCGGTGGACGTCACGGCCTGGCTCCTGGAGTCGGCCCGCGCCAGTGACATCTCGGTCGTCCTCGAACCCGTGTCCGTCGTCAAGGCCCGCCGGATGGCGACGGTTCTCAGCCCCGAGCGTCCGGTCCTGGCGATCACCCCCAACATCGACGAGCTCGCGGCACTCGTCGGCCACGACGTCCCGAACTCCGTGGCCGGCATGACCCGCGCCGCCGCCGAGCTGCACGAGCGCGGGGTCGAGCACGTCTGGGTCCGCCGCGGTGCCCGGGGAAGCCTGCTCAGCAGCCGCATGCCGGACGGTGCGCCCGCCGTCAGCACCAACGCGATGGTCTCCACCCACGTCGTCGACGTGACCGGCGCCGGCGACTCCATGACCGCCGGGTTCGTCCACGCACTCCTGGACGGACGCGACGCACCGGGCGCCGCGGCATACGGCCAGGCCACCGCCGCCCTCACGACCGAGTCCGGCTCCACCGTCCGTCCCGACCTCACCCACGCGCTCGTCACCGGGCGCCTCACCCAGCAAGGAACCCCATGACGACCCCCGCCTCCCCCCACTCCGCCCTCGCCCTCGCCCCCGAGGTCGCCGAGGCCCTCGCCGCCGGCCGTCCGGTCGTGGCGCTCGAGTCGACGATCATCAGCCACGGCATGCCCTACCCGCGCAACGTCGAGATGGCTCGCGAGGTCGAGCAGATCGTGCGCGACGGCGGCGCCACCCCGGCCACCATCGCCGTCCTCGACGGTGTCGCTCGCATCGGCCTGTCGCCCGAGGAGCTCGAGCTGCTCGCCACGCACGAGGACGTCGCCAAGGTGAGCATCCGCGACCTCCCGCACGTCATGGCCACGAAGCGTCACGGTGCGACGACGGTCGCGAGCACGATGCGCCTCGCGGCCCTGGCCGGCATCCGCGTCTTCGTCACCGGGGGACTGGGCGGCGTGCACCGCGGCGCCGAGGACTCCATGGACGTCTCGGCCGACCTCACCGAGCTGAGCCAGACCGACGTCGCCGTGGTCTCGGCCGGCGTGAAGTCGATCCTCGACATCGGCCGCACGCTCGAGGTCCTCGAGACGCTCGGGGTGCCGGTCGTCACCGTCGGCGCCGACGAGTTCCCCTCCTTCTACTCCCGCTCGTCCGGCTTCACCTCGCCGATGCGCAGCGACACGGTCGAGGAGCTCGCCGAGATGATGCGGGTCAAGTGGGACCTCGGGCTCAAGGGCGGGATCGCCGTGACGAACCCCGTCCCCGCGGACGACGAGATGACCCCCGAGGAGATCTCGGCGCTCATCGACCAGGCCGTCGCGGAGTGCGGCGAGCGCGGCATCACCGGCAAGGACATCACCCCCTTCCTGCTCGGTCGCATCGTCGAGCTGTCCGAGGGCCGAAGCCTCGACACCAACATCGCGCTGGTGCGCCACAACGCCCGGCTCGGCGCCGCCCTCGCCACGGCCTACGCCACCGCGACCGCCTGACCCCTGCTGCACCAGGGGGTTCGCGAACCTCGCAGCTGCTCGCCGACCCGATCGATCCGGTTCACGAGTCACACCGAGGTTCGCGAACCCCTGTGGGCAGGGGCGTGTGGACAACCCGGCGGCCGGGTGAGCCGCATCGGCCATCCTCGGAGGATGAGCACCCTGCATCCACAGCTCGCGAGAATCGCCCGGGAGCATGACGGCGTGGTCACCCGTCTCCACGCGGCAGCGCGTCACGTCACGCCGGCAGTCCTGCGTGCAGCGGTGCGTGAGAAGTCCCTCCACCGTGTCCGGCCCGGGGTCTTCGCGACGCGAGAGCGGTGGGATGCGGCACGGCCGCACGAACGCTACGTGCTGACGGTGCGGGGGCTGCTCCTCGCCCACCCCGGCTGGGTCGCCTCGCACCATGCCGCGCTCGCGCTCGACAGGCTTCCGCTGCACGACGTCGACCTCGACATGGTGGATGTGGCGGCCCCCGTCAAGGCGAGCAAGATCCGCCCGGGGCTGCACGTCCACGTGGCCACGCCGCGACAGCTCGAGCTGGCTGCGAGGCTGGAGGTCAGGAGGCTGCCGGTCGCCGACGCCTGCGTCCTCACGGCCGTGACGAGCGGCTTCCGGGCCGGCGTGGTGGCGATGGATGCGGCTCTGGCGCGCTCGAGCACCACACCGGAAGCGCTGCGCCGCGCCCTGGAGCTGCCGGGTGCGCGTTATGGCGTCGAGCTGGCCCGCGCCGCGATCGAGGCCGCCGACCCGAGGGCCGAGTCGCCGGGGGAGTCCCTCACCCGCCTCGTCCTGCTCGAGGCGGGGCTGGTGGTTCGCTCCCAGGTGAGCATCACGGACGCAGACGGGTTCGTCGGGCGCGTCGACCTCCTCGTGGGGGACCGCGTCGTCGTGGAGTTCGACGGCGCCGTGAAGTACGACGGGCTCGACGGCAGGCGGGAGCTCATGAAGGAGAAGAAGCGTGAGGAGCGGCTCCGGGATGCCGGGTACCGCGTGGTCCGGGTGA
This sequence comes from Knoellia terrae, assembly GCF_048606435.1. Taxonomy (NCBI): domain Bacteria; kingdom Bacillati; phylum Actinomycetota; class Actinomycetes; order Micrococcales; family Intrasporangiaceae; genus Knoellia; species Knoellia terrae. The sequence goes on from NZ_JBMBWH010000002.1 coordinate 105,273, forward strand.
CGTGGGCCGACCTCGCCCATCCGAGGCGGTTGGTGAGCCGGGTCCTCGGCCAGCTCGCGGCCTGATGCAGGTGCGGTTCGCGGACCGGGTCGTCGTTCGCGAACCGGATCGATCCGGGTCACGAGTCACAGCGAGGTTCGCGAACCGGTCTCTGCAGGCCGGTATGCCGGGGGAGCGGGTCGCTCGGACCGGTCACCTCGCGCACGGGCTAGGCTCGGAGCCGACACCGAGCACGACCATCCCGACCCCGCCAGGAGACCCCAGTGGCCAGCATCGACGCCGTCGGAGCACGCGAGATCCTCGACTCGCGAGGCAACCCCACCGTCGAGGTCGAGGTCGCCCTCGACGACGGCACCATCACGCGTGCGGCCGTCCCCAGCGGAGCGTCCACCGGGGCCTTCGAGGCCGCGGAGCGCCGCGACGGCGACAAGAACCGCTACCTCGGCAAGGGCGTCGAGAAGGCCGTCGACGCGGTCATCGACGACCTCGGTCCCAAGCTCCTCGGCTTCGAGGCCCACGACCAGCGCCTCATCGACGCCGAGATGATCGCCATCGACGGCTCCAAGAACAAGGAGAAGATCGGCGCCAACGCGATCCTCGGCGTGAGCCTCGCGGTCGCCAAGGCCGCCGCCGAGTCGGCCGGCCTCCCGCTCTTCCGCTACCTCGGCGGTCCGAACGCCCGGGTGCTGCCCGTGCCGATGCTCAACATCCTCAACGGTGGCTCGCACGCGGACTCCAACGTCGACATCCAGGAGTTCATGATCGCGCCGATCGGCGCCGAGACCTTCCGCGAGGCGCTGCGCTGGGGCGCCGAGGTCTACCACGCGCTCAAGGCCGTCCTCAAGGAGAAGGGCCTGTCCACGGGCCTCGGTGACGAGGGCGGCTTCGCCCCCAACCTCGACAGCAACCGGGCCGCCCTCGACCTCATCCTCGAGGCCATCGACCGCGCGGGCTACACCGCCGGGGACCAGATCGCGCTCGCGCTCGACGTCGCGGCCAGCGAGTTCTACGAGGAGGGCACCGGCTACACCTTCGAGGGCGGCTCGAAGACGTCGGCCGAGATGATCGACTACTACGCCGGGCTCGTCGAGGACTACCCCCTCGTGTCCATCGAGGACCCGCTGGACGAGGACGACTGGGACGGCTGGAAGGCCATGACCGACCGCCTCGGTGACCGGGTGCAGCTCGTCGGTGACGACCTCTTCGTCACCAACCCCGAGCGGCTCTCCCGCGGCATCGAGACCGGTACGGCCAACGCCCTCCTCGTCAAGGTCAACCAGATCGGCTCGCTCACCGAGACCTTCGACGCCGTCGAGATGGCCCACCGGGCCGGCTTCCGCTGCATGATGAGCCACCGCTCGGGAGAGACCGAGGACACGACGATCGCCGACCTCGCGGTGGCGACGAACTGCGGCCAGATCAAGACCGGAGCCCCGGCCCGCTCGGAGCGAGTGGCCAAGTACAACCAGCTCCTGCGCATCGAGGAGGAGCTGGACGACGCCGCCGAGTACGCCGGAGCCGCCGCCTTCCCGCGCTTCGCCGCCCGTCAGAAGGCCTGAGGAGCGGATGGCACGCGGGAGCAGCCGCGGACCCGGATCGTCCCCGCGACGTCCGGCGTCCAAGCGACCCGCCCCGCGTGCCCGCTCGGCCCGTCAGGCGGCCCTCGGCCGGGCCGCCAGCACGGCGGCGGCGGGCTGGCGGAACCGGATCAGCTCCGCCAAGGCCAACCGCCGGACGGTGCGCCGGGTGAGCTTCGGGATCGTCCTGCTCTTCCTCGTCATCCTCGTCGCACCCACCCTGCGCGCCTACCTGCAGCAGCAGTCCGACATCGAGGCGCTGCGGGACAAGGTCTCGCAGCAGCAGCGCGGAGTCGAGGAGCTGAAGCAGGAGCAGGCTCGCTGGGCCGACCCCGCCTACGTCGAGCAGCAGGCGCGCACCCGCCTGAAGTTCGTCAAGGTCGGCGAAACCTCCTACACCGTCCTCGACCCGGAGCAGAAGGACGCCACCGGCTCCGTCGCCCACGGCGGCGACGCGGCCGAGCCCTGGTACGACACCGTGTGGTCCTCGATGCAGGTGGCCGACGTGCCGTCCAACCAGCGCCGGTGACCGGGGGAGCCGACCGCGAGCCGGTCACCCAGGAGGACCTCGACGCCGTCGAGCGGCAGCTCGGCCGCATCCCGCGCGGCGTGGTCGAGGTGTCGCACCGCTGCCCGTGCGGGGAGCCCGACGTCCTGCGCACCCTTCCTCGCCTGCCCGACGGCACGCCGTTCCCGACGTCGTTCTACGCCACCTGCCCTCGCCTCACGGGTGCGATCAGCACCCTCGAGTCCGAGGGCGTCATGCGCGAGATGAGCGACCGGCTCGAGCAGGACCCCGACCTCGCGCAGCGCTACGCCACGGCGCACGAGGACTACCTCGCCCGCCGCACGGAGCTCGGCCACGTCGACGAGATCGACGGCATCAGCGCCGGGGGCATGCCGTCGCGCGTCAAGTGCCTCCACGTGCTCGTCGCCCACTCGCTCTCCGTCGGCGAGGGGGTCAACCCCCTCGGTGACGAGGCCCTCGCGATGCTGCCCGAGTGGTGGTCCGTCCACCCCTGCACCGAGCTGGTCGAGGGCCCGTGAGCACCACCCGCGTCGGGGCGGTCGACTGCGGCACCAACTCGATCCGTCTCCTCGTGGCCGACATCGACGGTTCAGGTTCGCTGACCGACGTCGTGCGCACCACCGAGGTGGTCCGGCTCGGCTACGGCGTCGACCGCACCGGCTCGATCGACCCGGTCGCCATGGAGCGCACCCTGCGACAGACGAGCGCGTATGCCGTCCAGTGCCGCGAGCACGACGTCTCCCGTGTGCGCTTCGTCGCCACCTCGGCCTCGCGCGACGCGCGCAACGCGAGCGAGTTCGTCCGCGGCGTCGAGCAGGCCTTCGCGGCGGCGGGGTTCGACGTCTCGCCCGAGGTGGTCAGTGGCGACGAGGAGGCGAACCTGTCGTTCACCGGCTCGACCGGTGACCTGCGGGCCGCCGGCATCGAGGGTCCCTACCTCGTCGTCGACCTCGGCGGCGGTTCGACGGAGCTCGTGCGGGGGACCGACACCGTCGAGAGCGCGCGCTCGGTCGACGTCGGGTCGGTCCGCATCCACGAGCGGCACCTCCACGGCGACCCGCCGACCGCCGCGGAGGTCACCGCCGCCACGGCCGACGTCGGCGTCGCCCTCGACGCGGCCGAGGAGGTCGTCGACCTCGAGGGAGTCGCGACGGTCGTGGGCCTGGCCGGCAGCATCACCACCGTCACGGCGCACGTCCTGGGGCTTGCGGCATACGAGCCCAGCAGGATCCACCTCGCGCGGCACTTCCCGCAGCAGCAGCGGGAGGCGGCGCAGGCCCTGCTGCACATGACGCGGGACGGCCGCGCCGCCCTGGGCTTCATGCATCCCGGTCGCGTCGATGTCATCGGTGCCGGCGCCCTCGTGTGGCACGAGGTGCTGGGCCGCGTGCTCCAGCGCTCGCCCGACGCGCAGGTCGTCACCTCGGAGCACGACATCCTCGACGGGATCGCCCTCAGCTGCGTCCGTCGGCCCTGACGTCCGGCACGTTGTCGGGGCTGTAGGACCGGAAGCCGTTCCACAGCACGGCCATGACGATGTCGACCGCGGTCTCGAGGTCGATCTCGGGGTTGCGCAGCCGCCATCCGGCGACGCGCTCGTTGGTCGCGATGATGATCTCGGCCATCGCCTCGCGGTACGGCAGGGGGTACGCGGCGATCGCGGGGACGTCCCCGAACCGCTCGGCGATCTCACGAGCCTGGGCGCGGCGGAGGTTCTCGATGTCGGCGCCCGCCACGACGGCGACGGCGGACTCCTGCATGTAGACGCGGAAGCTGCCGCGCCGCTGCTCGAAGAACCGCATGAACGAGCGCACCCCGGCCCGGAAGTAGTCCTCGACGGGGGAGCCGTCGGGGATCGCCGCGAGGGCTGCCCCGGTCGAGGCGAGCAGGTCCTCGCGGGCGCGGGCGACGACGGCGACGAGGAGGTTCTCCTTGGAGCCGAAGTGGTCGTAGATCACCGGCTTCGTGATGCCCGCCTCGGCGGCGATGAGCTCCATCGTCGTCTCCTGGTAGCCGTGCTCGGCAAAGACGGCCTCGGCGACGTCGAGCAGCTGGCGCTCACGGTCCTCGCGGCGCATGCGCGGCGCCCGGGGCGTGCCCTTCTTCGGCCCGCGGCGCCGGCTCTCGGCGGTCGGGTCGGCGGTGGAGGAGATCATGCGGGGGTGACGTCCGATCTGCTGCGTACGGGTCTCGGACCCTACTCGCCGTAGCCCCGGCGCAACGATGGTTCCTCGGACATGGCTCGTAGTCGTCATAGGGTGGCCTCGCCCCCGTGGCCCAACTGGCAGAGGCAGGCGACTTAAAATCGCCACAGGTGCGGGTTCGACCCCCGTCGGGGGCACCGCGGCTCCGCATCGCCCGTGATCGTTGCCCACAGGTGACGTGTCCCGGGAACATGCGGAGCCCCCCGCACGATTGAATGGGAGAGAACGCGGTGATCTCCGCCGCGACGTGACCATCACGGAGGACCCGATGGCCAGCAACCCGGCATTCAACCGGCTCGAGCAGGACGCTCGGTCCGGCTACGCCAGCTTCCAGGAGCGTGGCGCTGCCACGAACCCCGGCAACGCCCCCCACGCCCAGCAGGGCGGGGCGGACACCTGGGGCTCGCAGCAGCAGCTCCAGGACATGTACAACTCACCCACGGCGGGTCCGGTGGACACCGGTCGCGTCACCATGGACGACGTCATCATGAAGACGCTGGGCCTGTTCGCCCTCGTCCTCGGCTTCGGCGCCGTCGGCTGGGTCGTGGCCGCCCAGAACCCCGGCCTCGGCATGATCCTGCTGCTCGGCGGCATGTTCGGCACGCTCGGGCTCGGGCTCGTCATCGCGTTCAAGAAGACCCTCAGCGTCCCGCTGATCGTCGCGTACGCCGTGCTCGAGGGCCTGTTCGTGGGGGCCGTGAGCCAGGTCTTCGAGGCGGCCTACGACGGTGTCGTGCCGACGGCGGCGCTGGCCACGGCGGCGACCTTCGCCGGCATGTTCCTCGCCTACAAGAGCGGGCTCATCAAGGTCACCGACAAGTTCCGCCGGATCGTCACGATGATGATCTTCGGCTACGCCATCTTCGCCCTCGTCAACGTCGCCTTCGCGTGGATCACCAACACGGCCTTCGGCATCGGCGGCAGTGGAGCTCTCGGCATCGGCATCTCGCTGTTCGCCGTCGGCCTGGCCTCGGTGTCGCTGGCACTGGACTTCGACATGATCGACCGGGCCATCGCGACCGGCGCCCCGCAGAAGTACAGCTGGCTGCTCGCCCACGGCCTCATCGTCACCGTCGTCTGGCTCTACATCGAGTTCCTGCGGCTGTTCGCCCGCCTGCGCGAGTGACTCGTGAACCGCTTGCCTGAGGACGTCTCTCGGGAGCTCGAGCGCGTGGTCCGCAGGTGGCGTGAGCTGTCCGCGGACCACGCGCTCGCTGCGTCCGGGGCCGTGCGTGAGGTCGTGCAGGACCTCGCCGACGTCACCGCGCGCCAGCCCGTGCCCGAGCTCGGCCCGGCCGTGCTCATCGACCAGCTGCGCGTCCTCGTGTGGGACGCCGCCTCAGCGGGCGTGCCCGAGCTCGCTGCCCGGCTCGGTGAGCTGAGGCGCCGGCTGCCCTGAGGCCGCGCGCGCCGGGTCGACCCCGGCGTCGAGGTCGGGCTGCGGGTCGAGGGCCGTGGTCACGACGTCCGGCCGGCGGCGGAGCAGCACGGCCCATCGCCCGCGAGGTCCCCGGGCCTGCCCGCCGACCTCGGTGGGGGCGACCTCGGTGCCGGCGTCCTTCACGGCCTGGCCGGCGGCGATGGCCACCGGGCCGACGCCTTCGCCGCGTCGGGCCTCCGGTGCCCGGTCGGCCGTGTCCTGGCCCCAGACCCCGAGCGCCGCGCAGACCGACGGCAGCAGGGCGGCGGCGGCCCGGGCGTATCCGGCGGCCGAGGGGTGGAAGCGGTCCTCGCTGAACATCGTGGAGGGCGAGGCCGCGAACTCCTGGCCGAGCAGGTCGCCGAGCGAGACCGTGCGCCCTCCGGCCTCGACGACGGCGATCGTCTGAGCCGCGGCGAGGTCCCGGCTCCACCGGCGGGCGAGCATGCGCAGCGGCTGGGCCAGGGGCTCGATGGTGCCGAGGTCGGGGCAGGTCCCGACGACGACCTCGCTGCCGAGGGAGCGGATCCGACGCACCGTCACCTCGAGATGACGGACGGCGGTCGCGCGGTCGATGCGGTGGGTGACGTCGTTGGCGCCGACCATGATGACGACCACGTCGGGGCGGGTGATCGACTCCAGGCCCTCGGCGAGCTGGCGCTCGAGGTCGCTCGACTCGGCGCCCACGACGGCGGCGTTGGTGAGGTGCACGCGTCGGCCCATGAGGGCGCTGACGCCGTTGGCGATGATGCCGCCCACGGTCTCGTGCGGCTGGACCGCGCCCATGCCGGCCGCGCTCGAGTCACCGAGGACGAGCAGCTCCACGGGCTCGCCCGGACCGGCGCCGTAGGTGCCGTCGTCGTCGGGGGAGGTGTCGAACGGCCGGCCGACGATGCGGCGCGCGAGGCGTGCCTCGGCCTTGATGACGCCGTAGCCGACCGCACCGAGCGCAGCACTGGCCGCAGCCAGTCCACCGCCTCCGTAGGCGGCCGTTGCGGCGATCTTGCGTGCCCGTCGCGCGCGTCCCATGTCTCCTCGTCGCTCTCGGTGCTTTCCTCCACGCTAACGCGCTCGGCGGACAGCGGTGTTCCCTCCCCGGGATCCGGTGGGAGAAGCGTGGGCGACCGGACGGCATACGCCCGGGTGTGAGGGTGTGTGGCAGGGAGCGCGGGATGGGAGACTGGGGTCATGAAGTATGCCGAGCACATCGTCGACCTCGTGGGCAACACCCCACTCGTCAAGCTGAACTCCGTCACGGACGGGATCGCCGCGACGGTCCTGGCCAAGGTCGAGTACATGAACCCCGGGGGGTCCGTGAAGGACCGCATCGCCGTCAAGATGGTCGAGGCGGCCGAGGCGTCGGGCGCGCTCAAGCCGGGTGGCACCATCGTCGAGCCGACGAGCGGCAACACCGGGGTCGGCCTGGCTCTCGTGGCGCTGCGCAAGGGCTACAAGTGCATCTTCGTGTGCCCGGACAAGGTGAGCGAGGACAAGCGCAACGTCCTCAAGGCCTACGGCGCCGAGGTCGTCGTGTGCCCGACCGCCGTGTCGCCGGACCACCCGGACTCCTACTACTCGACCTCCGACCGCCTCGTGCGTGAGACCGAGGGCGCCTGGAAGCCGGACCAGTACTCCAACCCCAACGGTCCGGCCTCCCACTACGAGACCACCGGTCCCGAGATCTGGGACGACACCGACGGTCGCCTCACGCACTTCGTCGCGGGCGTCGGCACCGGTGGCACCATCACCGGCACCGGCCGCTACCTGCGTGAGCAGAGCGCCGAACGCGAGGGTGGCCGCGTCGAGATCATCGGCGCCGACCCCGAAGGCTCGGTCTACTCCGGCGGCACCGGCCGCCCCTACCTCGTCGAGGGGGTCGGTGAGGACTTCTGGCCGAGCGCCTACGACCCCGAGGTCGTCGACCGCATCGTCGCCGTCTCGGACGCCGACTCCTTCGAGATGACCCGTCGCCTCGCCCGCGAGGAGGGCCTGCTCGTCGGCGGCTCCTGCGGGATGGCGGTCGTCGCGGCCCTCGAGGTCGCCAAGGACCTGCCGGCCGAGGCCGTCGTCGTCGTCCTGCTGCCGGACTCCGGGCGTGGCTACATGTCGAAGATCTTCAGCGACGACTGGATGAGCTCCTACGGGTTCATGCACTCCGACGCCACGACGACCGTCGGCAACGTCCTGCACGCCAAGTCCGGCGACATGCCCGCGCTCGTGCACACGCACCCCGGCGAGACCATCCGCGACGCCATCGAGATCCTGCGCGAGTACGGCGTCTCCCAGATGCCGGTCGTCAAGGCCGAGCCCCCGGTGATGACCGGTGAGGTGGCCGGGTCGGTGAGCGAGCGCGAGCTGCTCGAGCTGCTCTTCGTCGGCAAGGCGACCCTGCACGACTCGGTCGAGAAGCACATGGGCAAGGGGCTGCCCCTCGTCGGCGCCGGCGAGCCGGTCGCGACGGCGCGCCACGAGCTCGAGACCGCCGACGCCGTGCTCGTCATCGAGGACGGCAAGCCGGTCGGCGTCCTCACCCGCGCCGACCTGCTGTCCCACCTCGTCGACTGACCCCTGCCGGCCGCCGGCCCTGCCCCGGCCAACGGGCGGCCCGGCGACGCAGGACAGAGAGCGAGAACACATCCGGACGGTGCAGCGGCCCGGGGGTGGTGTCCCTACTCTCGAGTAGTGACTGCCTACCCGCACCTCCTCGCGCCCCTCGACCTCGGTCACCTCACCCTGCCGAACCGGGTCGTCATGGGGTCGATGCACACCGGGCTCGAGGACCGTGCGCGGGACTTCCCGAAGCTCGCGGAGTTCTTCGCCGAGCGGGCCCGGGGCGGTGCGGGGCTCATCATCACCGGCGGGTTCGCCCCCAACATCGAGGGCACGCTCCTGCCGCTGGCCTCGAAGCTGACCACCCGGCGTGAGGCCCGCCAGCACCGCGTCCTCACCGACGCCGTGCACGCGGAGGGCGGGCGGATCGCGCTCCAGCTGCTGCACGCTGGGCGCTACGCCTACACGCCGTGGTGCGTCGCCCCGTCCGCGCTTCAGAGCCCGATCTCGAGGTTCCGGCCGCGCGCCCTGTCGTCACGAGGGATCGAGCGCACCATCGCGGCGTTCGTGCGCGCGGCGCGGCTCGCGCGGGAGGCCGGCTACGACGGCGTGGAGGTCATGGGGTCCGAGGGCTACCTCATCAACCAGTTCCTCGCGCCGCGCACCAACCAGCGCACCGACGCCTGGGGCGGGACGGCGGAGAAGCGCCGCCGCCTCGCCGTCGAGGTCGTGCGGCGCATCCGCGAGGAGGTGGGGGAGGACTTCCTCGTCGTCTACCGCATCTCCGCCGTCGACCTCGTGCCCGACGGGCAGACCTGGGACGAGGTCGCGGCGCTGGCGCGCGAGGTCGAGGCCGCCGGCGCCTCGGTGCTCAACCTCGGCATCGGCTGGCACGAGGCGCGCGTCCCGACGATCGTCACCTCCGTCCCGCGTGCCGCCTTCGTCTCGTATGCCGCCCGCCTGAAGTCCGAGACGTCGCTGCCGGTCATCGCGACGAACCGCATCAACATGCCCGAGGTCGCCGAGTCGATCCTCGGTGCGGGTGACGCCGACCTCGTGTCGCTCGCCCGCCCCTTCCTCGCCGATCCGAACTGGGTCCGCAAGGCGGCCGAGTCGCGCAGCGACGAGATCAACACCTGCATCGCCTGCAACCAGGCCTGCCTGGACCACACCTTCCGCAAGCAGCGGGCGACGTGCCTGCTCAACCCGCGCGCGGCATACGAGACCGAGCTCGTCCTCGGGCCGACGCGCCGGGCCCGGAAGGTGGCCGTCGTCGGAGCCGGCCCGGCCGGCCTCGCCTGCGCCACGACCCTGGCCGAGCGCGGTCACTCCGTCGACCTCTTCGAGGCACGCGACCACATCGGCGGCCAGTTCGCCATCGCCCAGCGCATCCCGGGCAAGGAGGAGTTCTCGGAGTCGGTGCGCTACTTCCGGCGGCGGATCGAGGTGACGGGCGTGCGGTTGCACACCGGCCGACGGGTCACCGCCGAGGAGTTGCGGGACGGCGGTTTCGACGAGGTCGTCGTCGCGACCGGGGTCGAGCCACGCGTCCCGTCGATCCCGGGGGTCGACCACCCCAGCGTCATGACCTATGCCGAGCTGGTCCGCGGCGAGCGCGAGGCCGGCCCTCGGGTCGCCGTCATCGGTGCCGGTGGCATCGGGGTCGACGTCAGCGAGTTCCTCACGGCCCAGCCCTCGGCGACGCTCGACCTCGACCTCTGGCGGGCCGAGTGGGGTGTCGGAGATCCGGCCCTGACCCGGGGTGGGCTGGCTCCCGCGGTCGTCGAGACTCCCCAGCACGAGGTCGTCCTCCTGCAGCGCCGGTCCACGAGCATCGGGAAGGGGCTCGGCAGGACCACGGGATGGGTGCACCGGGCGGCCCTGAGGGCCAAGGGTGTCGAGCAGGTGACGGGGGTGACCTACGACCGCATCGACGACGCCGGTGTGCACGTGTCGTTCGGGGAGGGCGAGGACGCCCCGCCGCCGCGCGTCATCCCGGTCGACACGGTCGTGCTCTGCGCCGGGCAGGAGTCCGTCCGCACGCTGGCCGACGAGCTCGCGCCCTCAGGCATACCGGTTCACGTCATCGGGGGCGCCGACGTCGCGGCCGAGGTCGACGCCAAGCGGGCGATCCGACAGGGCACCGAGCTCGCTGCTCGCCTCTGAGAGAGCGGCATTCGGGTAGGGCCTCATTCCCACCGCCCTGCGACGTGCCTTTGCTCCGCGTGGCGATGCAAGGACACCCCCATGTGCGTCGCCATGCGGATGCGCATGGGGGTGTCCGTGCTCCACGAGGCGGAGCAAAGACACTGCGCCACCAAGGGAGGTGTCGGAGCCCTCCAAGGTGGATTGGGGCGAGGCTGAAGAGTCGACCGACCGATGCGCCGTGGGACGCTTCGCACCATGACAGGTTGGTGGTGGTTGGTCGTCCTCCTCGCCGTGGCGGGGATGGTCCTGCTGGGCGTGGGGTTCGTCCTCATGCGCCGGGCCCGCCCCGTGGCCGAGATCCGGGGTGGCTTCGGTGGCCCCGCGGGATCCTCGGACGTCGGCAGCCACCCGGGCTTCGAGGCGCCCGGCCCCACCGACCACTGGAAGGTCGGCGCGCCGCTGCGGATCGCCGGCTTCGCCTGCCTCGCCACCGCCGCCGTCCTGGGCCTGGTCCTCACGCTCGCCCGCGCCTTCTGACCCGTGCCTCACGACACCCAGTCGGACTCGAGCACCGCCATGTAGTGCACGTCGATCCACTCGCCGTCGAGCAGCAGCGCCTCTCGACCCGTGCCCTCGTGGACGAAGCCGACCTTCTCGTAGACGTGTCGCGCCCGCGGGTTGACGTCGTAGACCTCCAGCGTGATCCGGTGCAGCCCGAGCACGCGGAACCCGTGGTCGACCACGAGCCGGGTCGCCTCCGTTCCCAGCCCGCGTCCCCGGCCGGCAGCGCCGACGAAGGTGCGGAAGAAGCACGACCGGTTCCCCTCGTCCCAGCCGGCGAGGACGACCTCGCCGACGAGGCCACCGCTCGCGTTGTCGACCACGCCGAGGACGAGCCGGTCATCGGCGACGGCCCAGCGGCCGTAGATCTCCCGGAGCTCGTCCAGCGGCAGGGTCATCGGCTCGTCGGTGCTGGAGTGCACCGAACCCGTGAGCCGGGCGATCTCGTCGTCGCCGCGGATGATCGCATCGACGAGCTCGGCGTCCTCCGCGCGGATCGGGCGCAGGGTGACGAGATCGCCCTTCAGCGTGGGCTTGGCCGTGAAGTCCGTGGTCACGCTGGCACTGTGCCACGCGAGGTGCGTGACGGCATACCGACTGCGCGAACGCTCAGGTGGGCGGAAGGACGTCGGTCTGCGCCGGGAGGTTCGCGACGCCGATCGGGCAGGTCAGGCCGTTGGGGCCGTGGTTGCAGTAGCCGTTCGGGTTCTTGTGGAGGTACTGCTGGTGGTAGTCCTCGGCGTACCAGAACGGCCCGGCCTCCTCGGCCGGCGCGAGCTGGGTCGTGATCTCGCCGGCACCGACGCGGGTGAGCTCACCCTGGAACGCCTCGCGGGTCGCCTGCGCGGCGGCCTCCTGCTCCGGGGTCGTCCAGAAGATCGCCGAGCGGTATGCCGTCCCGATGTCGTTGCCCTGCCGGTTGCCCTGGGTGGGGTCGTGGTTCTCCCAGAAGGCCTTGAGGAGCAGCTCGGGGGAGGTCTGGGCCGGGTCGTAGGCGACGAGGACGGACTCGGCGTGGCCGGTGCGTCCGGTGCAGGTCTCCTCGTAGGTCGGGTTCGGCGTGAAGCCTCCCGTGTAGCCCGCAGCCGTCGTCACCACGCCCGGCAGCTGCCAGAAGATGCGCTCGGCCCCCCAGAAGCAGCCCATGGCGACGTAGAGCACCTGGGTGCCCTCCGGCCACGGCCCCTCGAGTGGCGTGCCGAGCACCTCGTGGGTCGTGGGCACCGTGAAGGGCCGCGTCGCGCGGCCGGACAGGGCCTCGGCGGCGGTGGGCATGGTGGTCTTGGCGCGCGAGCCGAACATGGGGCACTCCTGACGGTGCGACAGCGGGGGTCTGAGGAGTTCAACGCCGCGACACGCGCATTGTTCCTCGCCTCGTGTGCCTGAGGCAGACGTGGGCGTCCGCCTCAGGCAGATGAGGCTCGGCGCCGGGGAGGCGGAGGGCGCGGCATACCCTGTGGGCATGACTGACGAGACCCTCGGCTTCTCCACCCGCGCCCTCCACGCCGGTCAGGACCCGGACCCGACGACCGGCGCCGTCGTCACCCCGATCTACCAGACCTCGACCTACAAGCAGGACGGGATCGGCGGGTTCCGGAACGGCTACGAGTACAGCCGCAGCGCCAACCCGACGCGCACCGCGCTCGAGACCGGGTTCGCCGCCCTCGAGGGCGGGGAGCGCGCGTTCGCGTTCGCCTCGGGGCTCGCCGCCGAGGACACCGTCCTGCGCGCGCTGCTCGCCCCCGGCGACCACGTCGTCGTGCCCTCGGACGCCTACGGTGGCACGTACCGCCTGTTCAACACGGTCCTCAAGCACTGGGGCGTCGAGCACTCCATCGCCCCCATGGGGGACGACGACGCCGTCCGCGCCGCGATCCAGCCCGGGAGGACCCGGGTCGTGTGGGTCGAGACCCCGACCAACCCGCTGCTCGGCATCGCCGACATCGAGGCGCTCGCCGCCATCGCCCACGAGGCGGGCGCCCTGCTCGTCGTCGACAACACCTTCGCCTCGCCGTACCTCCAGCAGCCGCTCTCCCTCGGCGCGGACCTCGTCGTGCACTCGACGACGAAGTACTGCGGCGGCCACTCCGACGTCGTCGGTGGCGCGGTCGTCGTCGGGCACGGCGTCACGGTGCCGTGGTTCGGCGACGAGTCGGCCAGCGACCGGGTCGCCTTCCACCAGAACTCGATGGGCGCGGTCGCCGGGCCGTTCGACTCGTGGGTCGTCCAGCGTGGCCTCAAGACGCTCGCGGTCCGGATGGAGCGCCATAGCGACAACGCCGAGAAGGTCGTCGAGTTCCTCCAGGGCCACGAGGGCGTCACGGCGGTGCACTACCCGGGCCTGCCCGACCACCCCGGCCACGAGGTCGCCAAGCGCCAGATGAGGCGCTTCGGAGGCATGGTCGCGTTCCGGGTCAGGGGCGGCGAGGACGTGGCGGTCAAGGTGTGCGCCGAGACGCAGATCTGGACCCTCGGCGAGTCACTCGGCGGCGTCGAGTCGCTCATCGAGCACCCGGGCCGCATGACCCACGCGTCCGTCGCGGGAACCGAGCTCGAGGTCCCCTCCGACCTCATCCGCCTCTCCGTCGGCATCGAGGACGTCGAGGACCTCATCGCGGACCTGAAGCAGGCGCTCGACCGGCTCACCTGAGGTGACGCTCGCACTCTGCGTCGACGTCGGGTCGACCTTCACCAAAGCCGTCCTCGTCGACGTGTCGACCGGCGCCCTCGTGGGCGCCGCGTCGTCGCCGACGACGGTCGAGCCCGACGTCATGGACGGTGTCGACGCCGTATGCCGTGAGCTCGCCGCCCACGGACCGGTCGCCGAGACGCTCGTCTGCTCCTCCGCCGGCGGCGGGCTGCGGATCGCGGTGGTGGGCTACGAGCGGGAGGTGACCGCCGAGGCCGGGCACCGCGTGGCCTTGTCGGCCGGTGGCCGGGTGGTCCACGTGTCCTCCGGGCTGCTCGACGGGGACGGGGTCCGGCAGCTGCGTGCGGCCTCACCCGACCTCGTGCTCCTCGTCGGGGGGACCGACGGTGGCAACGCGGACGTGCTGCGGCACAACGCTGCTCGCCTGGCCTCGGCCCGCGTGAGCATGCCCGTCGTCGTCGCCGGCAACGCCGAGGCGGCCGACGAGGTGTCGCAGGCGCTGTCCCGCACCGGCCGGCGACACGTGGTGACGGCCAACGTGCTGCCCCGCATCGGGGTCATCGCGCCGCACGAGGCACGGTCGGCGATCCGTGAGGCGTTCCTCGAGCACGTCATCGGGGGCAAGGGCCTGTCCCGGGGCAGGGGCTTCACCGAGCTCGTGCGCGCGGCCACGCCGGACGCGGTGCTGGCCGGGGTCGAGCTGCTCGCCGACGTCTTCGGGGAGGACGTGCTCGTCGTCGACATCGGCGGCGCGACCACCGACGTCTACTCGGTGCTCCGGCCCCAGGGCGAGGACGCCCGCATCGAGCGTGACGTCGCGGGCTCGCTGTGGCAGGAGCGCACCGTCGAAGCCGATCTCGGCATGCGCTGGAACGCCCTGGGCATCGTCGAGGCCGCCGACCGCGAGAACCTCCCGCTCGCGGACGACACGCGCGCGTACGCCGTGCACGTCGCGTCGGTGACCTCGCACCGCGCCTCCACCGACGAGGAGTGGGCGCACGAGTGCGCCCTGGCCCGGGTGGCGGCGACCGTCGCGGCCCGTCGTCACGGACGATCGCGGGCGGCGGGGGACCGGCCGCGACCCCTGGCCGACGTGGGCCTGCTCCTCGGGTCCGGCGGCGTGTTCCGGCACGGTCCAGCCGCCCTGGGCGACGAGGTCCTCACGGCGGTGCTGGCGGACCACGGCGGCGGGTGGACGCTCCCGGCGACGGCTGCGCACGGTGAGGACACGGCATACGTGCTGTTCGCGTGTGGTCTGCTCGCCGGCCGGCACCCCCTGGCGGCTCGCGCGCTCGCGGCCACGCTGGCGCGGGATTCCGAGAAGGCGTAGGCGGCTGTCGGGGGTCGGTCCTACCCTCGAGAGCATGAGTGCAGACACCGCTCCCGTCATCGAGGCCGTCGGCCTGGTCAAGCGCTTCGGCGACTTCACCGCCGTCGACGACGTCAGCTTCGAGGTTCCCCGGGGGTCGGTCTTCGGTCTCCTCGGCCCCAACGGCGCCGGCAAGACGACCACCGTGCGGATGATGACGACGCTGGCGATCCCCACGAGCGGCTCGGCGCGGGTCGCGGGTCACGACGTCGTCACCGAGCCCGAGGCGGTGCGGGCCAGCATGGGCCTGACGGCCCAGAGCGCGACGGTCGACGACCTGCTCACCGGTCGCGAGAACCTGCGGCTCATCGGCGACCTCTACGGTCTGCCCCGCAAGCTGGTGCGCTCGCGCACCGAGGAGCTGCTCGAGCGCTTCTCGCTCGGCGAGGCCGGAGACAAGGTGGTCAAGGACTACTCCGGCGGCATGCGGCGGCGCATCGACCTGGCCGTCAGCCTCATCGCCGCGCCGGCCGTGCTGTTCCTCGACGAGCCGACGACCGGCCTGGATCCGCGCAGCCGGGTCGAGCTCTGGGACGTGCTGCGCGGTCTGGTGCGCGACGGTACGACGCTCCTGCTCACCACCCAGTACCTTGACGAGGCCGACCAGCTCGCCGACAACATCGTCGTCATCGACCACGGGCGGATCATCGCGCAAGGGACGCCGCTGCAGCTCAAGGACCAGTCGGGCGCCGCCAGCCTCGTCGTCACGGTGTCGCGCCACGACCAGGTGCACCAGGCGGCCGAGATGCTGCGCGGCGTCGTCGGCGACATCCACGTCGACGCGGACGCCCGCAAGCTCGTCGCTCCCGGCGGCGACGTCGCGGCGCTCGCCAGCATCGCCGGCCGGCTCGACGAGGCCGGCATCGACGTCGACGACCTGGGCATGCAGCGCCCCAGCCTCGACGACGTCTTCCTCGCCCTCACCGGGCACAAGGCAGAAGACACCAGCAACGAGGAGGTGTCGGCATGAGTGCCGTCACGCAGACCGCCGTGCTCGACCGGACCGCCCCCCGCCCGAGCGGCGCCGGCCAGGTGCGTCAGATCCTCACCCTCGTCCGGCGCAACCTCACCCACATCAAGCGCCAGCCCGAGATGCTCACCGACGTCACGATCCAGCCGGTGATGTTCGTGCTGCTCTTCGCCTACGTCTTCGGCGGCTCGATCAACGTGCCGGGCGTCGACTACAAGCCGTGGCTGCTGCCGGGCATCATGGCGCAGACGATCGCGTTCAGCGCCTTCATCGTCGCGATCGGCCTCAACACCGACATCGGCAAGGGGATGGTCGACCGCCTGCGCTCGCTGCCGATCCGGCGCTCGTCGATCCTCGTGTCCCGCTCGATCGCCGCGCTCATCCACTCGAGCATCGGCGTCGCCGTCATGTCGGTCACCGGTCTGTTCATCGGCTGGCGGATCGGCGAGGGGGTGCTCAAGGGCCTGCTCGGCTACGGGCTCCTGCTCCTCTTCGGCTTCGCGATGATCTGGGTCGGCATCCTCGTCGGCTCGGCCATGCGCTCGGTCGAGGCGGTCAACGGGCTGATGTTCACGACGATCTTCCCGATCACCTTCCTCTCCAACGCGTTCGCCCGCACCGACGTCATGCCCTCGTGGTTGCGGACCATGGCCGAGTGGAACCCGATCAGTGCCCTCACCCAGGCGCTGCGGGACAACTGGGGCGTGGCCGGGTCTGCGGTCCGCGCCGATGCGCCGTGGCCTCTGCACAACCCGGAGCTGGCGACGCTGCTCTGGTCGGTGGCGATCACCGCAGTCATCGCGCCGCTCGCGCTGCGCGCCTTCAACAACCGCACGACGGACTGAGTCGGCGCGGCGATACCCTCGCGCCATGACCTCACCCACGTCAACGGTGACGGTGGCCGAGATCCGCGCTGCCGCCGACCTGCTCTCGACCGTCATCGCTCCCACACCGATGGAGTTCAACCGCGGGCTGTCCGAGCGCGTGGGTGCCGACGTCTTCCTCAAGTGCGAGAACCTCCAGCGCGCCGGGTCGTTCAAGATCCGCGGGGCCTACACGCGCATGTCGCGGCTGACGCCCGAGGAGAAGGCACGCGGCGTCGTCGCCGCCAGCGCCGGCAACCACGCCCAAGGGGTCGCGCTCGCGGGCCAGATGCTCGGCATCGACGTCAAGGTCTACATGCCGGTGCGGGCGCCGATGCCCAAGGTCCAGGCGACCAAGGCCTACGGCGCCGAGATCGTGCAGGTCGGCCAGACCCTCGACGAGAGCCTCGTGCACGCCCGGGCCTGGGCGCAGGAGAGCGGAGCGGTCCTCATCCATCCCTTCGACCACCACGACATCGTCGCGGGGCAGGGCACCTGCGGTCTCGAGATCCTCGAGCAGTGCCCCGACGTCAAGACCGTCGTGGTCGGGCTCGGGGGCGGTGGGCTCCTGGCCGGAATCGCGATCGCGATGCGCGAGCTCCGACCCGACGTCCGCATCATCGGGGTGCAGGCCGAGCAGGCCGCCGCCTATCCCGCCTCCCTGGCGGCGGGCCACCCGCTGGCGGCGGAGAAGATGTCCACCATGGCCGACGGCATCGCGGTGGGGCTCCCCGGCGACGTCACCTTCCCGGTGGTGCGCGACATGGTCGACAGCGTCGAGACCGTGAGCGAGGGCGGGATGTCCCGCGCCCTGCTCTTCCTGCTCGAGCGGGCCAAGCTCGTCGTCGAGCCGGCGGGGGCCTCGGCCGTCGGCTGGCTCCTCGAGAACGCCGAGGTCGGCGAGGTGGAGGGCCCCGTCGTCGCGGTCCTCTCCGGCGGGAACATCGACCCGCTCCTCATGCTGCGGATCATCCGCCACGGCATGGTGGCGGCCGGCCGCTACCTGCAGTTCGCCGTGCGCGTGCCCGACACCCCCGGGTCGCTCGCCGGCATCCTTGCCGACTGCGCGGGTGTGGACGCCAACATCCTCGAGATCGAGCACATCCGCACCGGGCCGCAGATCAACGTCGACGAGGTCGAGATCGCGCTGCGCCTCGAGACGCGTGGGCCCGAGCACTGCGCCCGCGTCCTCGACGCGATGCGGGCCAAGGGCTACACCGTCATCGAGCAGCACTGAGCAGGCGGCCCGGTTCGACCGGACCCCGGTCCGGCTCCGCGACGCACGACGTGCCGCCCCCCGAGGGGAGGCGGCACGTCGAAGGTGTCGGGGGTGGCGCTCAGCCGGCGTAGGGCTTGGCCGACAGGATCTTGACGTCGATCTGCTTGCCGTTGGGCGCCGAGTAGCTCGTCGAGTCACCGGCCTGCTTGCCGTTGACGGCGGAACCGATGGGCGACTGCTCGCTGTAGACCTGGAGGTCGGGGTCGGCGATCTCGCGCGACCCGAGGAGGAAGGTCTCCTCCTCGCCGAACATCTCCACGGTGACGACCATGCCGGGCTCGACGATGCCGTCGTCCGCGGGGGTCTCGCCGATGATGGCGTTGTCGAGCAGCTGGGTCAGCTGGCGGATGCGGGCCTCCATCTTGCCCTGCTCCTCGCGCGCCGCGTGGTAGCCGCCGTTCTCCTTGAGGTCGCCCTCTTCGCGGGCGGCCTCGATCTTGGCGACGATGTCGGCCCGACCCGGGCCGGACAGCTCCTCGAGCTCGGCCTTGAGGCGGTCGAACGCCTCCTGGGTCAGGTAGCTCGCCTTGACGACGGTCTCGCTCACTGAAGTTCACTCCTTGGGGTGCCCTTGACCGGGCGACGACGCCGCCGGGGCCAAGAGGGTGGTGGTCCTACGTGAAAAGGTCCGGGGCCGGAACCGTGCTGGTCCGTGGGCCCCAGACCCGATGCTGCAAAGAAACAGGATAGCAAACTTCCCGATCAGGGCAGGCGCACGCAGGAGGCGACGACCCCGGTGACCGCCCTCGCGCTCGTGCGGACCACCACCTCCCGGTGCACCGACCGCGCCCCGGCAGGGACGAGGTCGGTGACCGTCCCGACCCGCCCGTGCCGGACGTCCTGGGCCTCGACCGTGCAGCGCACGGCGGCACCGTCAGGACGGTGCACGTCGTAGCCGAGCGTCATCTCCGAGTCCGAGACGACCTTGTAGTCCGTCACGTCGGCGCCCAGCGCGTTCGCGGAGGCGAGCCCGAACCAGACGATGACCGCGACGGCGGCGGCGATGCCGACCCCACCGACGACCCACCAGCGGGTGGTGCCGGGCGCGGGAGGGGGGAGCGGCATGGACGGTCCTGGGTGCGGGAGGCAGGGGCGGCGCAGGCTCCGGGAACGGAGTGCGAAGATGGATCGATTCCATTGTCGCCTGTGCGGCCCGCCGACCATGAAGGACCCTCCCGTGGCAGAACGCCTCCGCCTGATGTGCGTGCACGCGCACCCCGACGACGAGTCCAGCAAGGGTGCGGCCGCGATGGCGAAGTACGTCGACGAGGGCCACGACGTCCTCGTCGTCTCCTGCACCGGCGGGGAGCGCGGTGACGTGCTCAACCCGCAGCTGGCCGACGACCCGCACATCCTGCGCGACCTCGCCCAGGTCCGCCGCGACGAGATGAAGCGAGCCCAGGAGATCCTCGGCGTCCAGCACACCTGGCTCGGCTTCGTCGACTCGGGACTGCCCGAGGGTGACCCGCTGCCGCCGTTGCCCGAGGGCTGCTTCGCCCTCGAGCCCCTCGAGGTGACGACCGAGGCGCTCGTCCGCGAGATCCGCCGCTTCCGCCCCCACGTCATGACGACCTACGACGAGAACGGCGGCTACCCGCACCCCGACCACATCATGTGCCACACCGTCTCGATGGCCGCGTTCGAGGCGGCCGGCGACCCGACGGCCTACCCCTCCGCGGGCGAGCCGTGGCAGCCGCTGAAGATCTACTACAACCAGACCTTCAGCCGTGGTCGCGTGGTCGCGTTCCACGAGGCCCTCACCGCGCTCGGTGAGGAGAGCCCGTATGCCGCGTGGCTCGAGAACTGGCCGCCGGAGCGCGAGCGCACGGTCACCACCCGGGTGCGGTGCGACGCGTGGTTCGACCGTCGGGACGCCGCCCTGCTCGCGCACGCCACCCAGGTCGACCCCGACGGCAGCTTCTTCAAGGTCTCCCGCGCGGAGCAGGCGCGGGTCTGGCCCTGGGAGGACTACGAGGCCGGGATGTCCTACGTGCCCATCGTCGAGGGGGAGGACGACCTCTTCGCCGGCCTGCCCACCGACGTCGCCGAGGCGGACGCGATGGCGACGTCCGGCACCCTCACCCTCGAGCATGACGGACGCAAGGAGCGCACGGCATGAGCGCCGCACTGTGGTCCGTGGCAACCACCCCGAGCCCCAGCCCCAGCCCTGCTGAGGGGCTGACCCCCAGCCAGCAGGCGGCACCGGGCCTGTGGGCGTTCCTCGCGTTCGTCTTCCTCGCGGTGGCCCTGTGGCTGCTCATGCGCAACATGAACGCGCGGCTGCGGCGCATGTCCTACCGCCAGAAGGCAGCGGAAGAGGAGGCTGCGAGCGTCGCGCGGGGCGAGTCAGACGCGGTCGTAGAGCGCGATCGACGCGGCGATGTAGTGGGTGACGAACGCCAGGATCGTCAGGCTGTGGAAGATCTCGTGGAACCCGAACCATCGCGGGGACGGGTTGGGCCGCTTGATCCCGTAGACGACGGCGCCCATCGTGTAGAGGACTCCTCCCGTGACGACCAGCGACACGACGGTCGTCCCGGCGTGGCGCAGCAGGGGCCCGAGGAAGAACACCGCGACTGAGCCGAGCGCGACGTAGACCGGCACGTAGAGCCACCGGGGAGCGTGCACCCACAGCAGGCGGAACGCCACGCCGAGCAGGGCCCCGCCCCAGACGATCCCGAGCAGGGTGCGCATCTGGTTGGTGGGCAGGAGCAGGGCGAAGGGGGTGTAGCTGCCCGCGATGACGAGGAAGATGTTGGAGTGGTCGATCCGCTTCAGGGCGGTGCCCCACTTCGGTGACCAGTCGCCACGGTGGTAGACCGCGGACATCGCGAACAGCAGGACCGCCGTGACGGTGAAGACCGCGGCTGCGGCGCGCGCCTCGACGGTCTCGCCGAGGACCACGAGCACCAGCCCGCCGACGAAGGCGATGGGCGCCATGGCGAGGTGCAGCCAGCCCCTCAGCTTCGGCTTGACCGCGTCGAGGACGGCGTCGACGCGCTCCTCGAGGGCGTCGATCGCCTCGAGGCTGCGGGGTTCGCCACGTCTGCTCATGATGCGACCACGATACCTACGTTTGCGTAGGTTCGGAGCCGCAGGCCTGTGCCCTCCGTCTCCCACGACGTCCCGGCGGTACGGTGACGGGCATGGCGCTCAGCGATGTCCTCTACACGGCATACGAGCGCCGACTGGCCAAGCAGCTGGGCCCCGAGAGCGTCCCGCGACACGTCGGGGTGATGCTCGACGGCAACCGTCGGTGGGCACGGGCCCGGGGGGCCGGGGCGAGCGAGGGACACCAGGCCGGTGCCGACAACATCGCGAACCTGCTCGGCTGGTGCGAGGACGTCGGCGTCGAGGTCGTCACGCTATGGCTGCTCTCGACCGACAACCTCGGCCGCGAGGAGAGCGAGCTGCGGCCGCTGCTCGCCATCATCGAGCGGGCCGTCGACGCGCTGGCCGACACGGGGCGGTGGCGGCTGCACCCGGTGGGGGCGCTCTCGCTCCTGCCCGAGGCGACGCGCCAGCGGCTCGAGGCCGCCGCCTCGCGCACCGCCGGCGTCGACCGCATGCTCGTCAACATCGCCGTCGGCTACGGCGGGCGGCGCGAGATCGCCGACGCGGTGCGCTCGCTCCTGCTCGAGCACGCCGACCGCGGCACGACCATCGAGGAGCTGGCCGAGGTGCTCGACGTCGAGCACATCGCCGAGCACCTCTACACCAAGGGCCAGCCTGACCCCGACCTCGTCATCCGCACCTCGGGGGAGCAGCGGCTGGGGGGCTTCCTGCTGTGGCAGAGCGCGCACTCGGAGTTCTACTTCTGCGAGGCCTACTGGCCAGACTTCCGCAAGGTCGACTTCCTCCGCGCCCTGAGGGCCTATGGCGAACGGCACCGGCGCTTCGGCTCCTGACCTGCACGTTTACGCCCCAGCGGTCACACCAGTCACACCGGTCGCGCGGTGCTCGCTCCTGCGGAGATGAACGCGCGGAGAAGGCTTCCGACACGCCGAGCCGGTCGGTGCATCCCACGGCGATCCGGTCGTAGCGTCGTGCCTCGACGCATCACCCTGATGCGTTCGGGAGGCCCATCGCATGGAGCAGATCGCTCCGGAGGAGGGAACCGCTCGGCTCCCTGCTCGTGGCAGCGGGTCGACCGGGATCCACCCCTTCGAGTCAGCGCACCGCTGAACGTGCGCGTCCAGGAGCTTCCCGTGGCCACGACCCCGCGATCCACCTACGTCCTCGACACCTCCGTCCTCCTGTCGGACCCCCGCGCGATCTTCCGCTTCAAGGAGCACGAGGTCGTCCTCCCCGTGGTCGTCGTCACCGAGCTCGAGGCCAAGCGCCACCATCCCGAGCTCGGCTACTTCGCCCGGACCGCCCTGCGGCTGCTCGACGACCTGCGCATCTCGGCGGGCCGACTCGACGCACCGGTGCCGGTCGGTGAGGAGGGGGGCACGCTGCGTGTCGAGCTCAACCACACCGACCCCTCGTCCCTGCCGGCCGGCTTCCGCCTCGGTGACAACGACACCCGGATCCTCTCGGTGGCCCGCAACCTCGCGAACGAGGGACACCTCGTGACGATCGTCAGCAAAGACCTGCCGATGCGGGTCAAGGCCTCGGCCTGCGGCATGGAGGCCCAGGAGTACCGCGCCGAGCTCGCGGTCGACTCCGGCTGGACGGGCATGGACGAGGTCGAGGTGAGCACCGAGGAGATGGACCACCTCTACGAGTACGGCCGGCTCGAGCACCTCGCGGCGGCGGAGAAGCCCTGTCACACCGGGCTCAAGCTGCTCTCTCCGCGTGGCAGCGGCCTCGGCCGGGTCGGCGCCGACAAGCAGGTGCGCCTCGTCAAGGGCGACCGCGACGCCTTCGGGCTGCACGGGCGCAGCGCCGAGCAGCGCATCGCCCTCGACCTCCTGCTCGACCCGGACATCGGCATCGTCAGTCTCGGCGGGCGGGCCGGCACCGGCAAGTCCGCGCTGGCGCTGTGCGCCGGGCTCGAGGCCGTCATGGAGCGCCGCCAGCAGCGCAAGGTCGTCGTGTTCCGCCCGCTCTACGCCGTGGGCGGGCAGGAGCTCGGCTACCTGCCCGGGTCCGAGTCCGAGAAGATGAACCCGTGGGGCCAGGCCGTCTTCGACACCCTGTCGGCGCTCGTCTCGCGTGAGGTCGTCGAGGAGGTCCTCGACCGCGGGATGCTCGAGGTCCTGCCGCTCACCCACATCCGCGGGCGCTCGCTGCACGACGCCTTCGTCATCGTCGACGAGGCGCAGTCGCTCGAGCGCAACGTCCTGCTCACGGTGCTCTCGCGCATCGGCCAGAACTCCAAGGTCGTCATGACGCACGACGTCGCCCAGCGCGACAACCTCCGGGTCGGTCGTCATGACGGCGTGGCCGCCGTGATCGAGAAGCTCAAGGGCCACCCGCTCTTCGCCCACGTCACGCTGACGCGCAGCGAGCGCAGCCCGATCGCTGCACTCGTCACCGACCTCCTCGAGTCCGAGCACGGGGACCTCTGACCCCCGTCCGCCTCACCTGACCAGCCGGTATGCCGTCCGCTCCCGTCCGGGGGCGGACGGCATACCGGCGTCACCTGCGAAGGCGCGACCGGGACCGGGTTTGGCTCACGCGAGCCGGTCGCGTAGATTAGGTCTCGATTTGGTAACGCAGCCCGACTGCCTCGTCAGCCGGGCTGTTCTGCGTCACGAGAGGAACAGCGTCGTATGAGCAGCCGGTACCGCGGTCGTCACCGTGGGCGCCACGCCCGTCCCTCCGACGCTCCCCTCGTGCGGGCGGTCGGTGTGGCTCGCCGCCCCGCCGTGACCGCCGCACTGGCCCTCGCGCTCGTCGGCACCGGCGCCGTCGGTGTCAACGCCAAGGACGCGGTCGCCGAGTCCGAGCCCTTCACGCTCAGCGCCGCCGCTATCACGCAGGCCGCCCAGTACGCCTCCCAGAGCGTCTCCGACGGTGCTCGGATCGCGCAGGAGCGCGCCGGCGTGAACTCCCAGAGGGCCGCGCTCAGCGCGAAGGCCCAGGCCGAGGCGGACGCGAAGGCCAGGGCGAAGGCCGCCGCCGATGCGGCTGCGACGAAGGCCGCCCAGGCCAGGGCGGCAGCCGCCGCGAAGGCGGCCCAGGCCAAGGCGGCAGCCGCTGCCAAGGCGCGCGCCGCGGCGGCGCAGAAAGTCGCCCGCGACAAGGCCCGCACCTCCGCGATCGCCGCCGCCCAGAAGGACCCGCGCTCGGCCGCCAGGGCGATGCTCGGCGACTACGGCTGGGGCGACAGCCAGTGGCGCTGCCTCAACCTCCTCTGGGAGGGCGAGAGCGCCTGGCGGCACACCGCCGAGAACCAGTCCTCGGGCGCCTACGGCATCCCGCAGAGCCTGCCCGCACGCAAGATGGCGAAGTTCGGGGCCGACTACCGCACGAACCCGCTCACCCAGATCAAGTGGGGCCTCTGGTACATCGACCAGTCCTACGGCAGCCCCTGCGGCGCCTGGGAGTTCTGGAACAACCGCTTCCCGCACTGGTACTGAGCGGTGGGACTGCTCGCACCCGGGACCCAGGGGGTCTGGTGCTCCGTCGCCGGCCCGACCCTGCTCGGCCTGGTCGCGCGGTCCGGCTTCGACTGGGTCGCCCTGGACGCGCAGCACGGTGAGTTCGACCGGGGTGCCCTGGTCGAGGCCGGGCGGACCCTGACCGCCGCCGGGTGCCCGTTCGCCGTCCGCGTCGGCCGGAATGACGCGGGCGACATCGGGCTCGCGCTCGACGCCGGCGCCGCGACCGTCGTCGTGCCCCTCGTCGACACGGTGGAGGAGGCGCGACTGGCGGTGGCCGCCGCGCACTACCCGCCCGGTGGAAGCCGGAGCTGGGGGCCGTTCGCCCCGCTGTGGGGTCGTGAGGCGCCCGAGCCGGCGCTGGCGTCGCCGCAGGTGGCCGTCATGCTCGAGTCCGCACGCGGCCTGGCGAACGTCGAGGAGATCGCCGCCGTGCCCGGGGTCGACCTGCTCTTCGTCGGACCGTTCGACCTGGCGCTCTCGCTGGGCGTCTCGGTGGACGACCTCCTCGAGGGCACCGGCGGGCCGCTGGCGACCGTGTGCCACGCAGCTGAGTCAGCCGGCATCGGGGTCGCGGCCTTCGCCGGGACGCCCGAGCGCGCGCAGGTGCTCCGTGCCCGCGGCATCGACTGCCTCGCCGTGGCCACCGAGGCCTCGGTGGTGTCGGCCGGAGCCCAGACGCTCCTCGCCCGGGCGCGACCGGGGGCCTGAGCGGCGGCTCAGAGCCGGCGCAGCCGGATGTGCGTCACCGCGTGGTCGGGTCCCTTGGACAGCACGAGCGTGGCGCGGTCGCGGGTGGGCAGCACGTTGCGCAGCAGGTTCGGCTCGTTGATGCGCTCCCAGATGCCGCCCGCCGTCTCCCGCGCCTGCGAGTCGGTGAGCGCGGCGTAGCGGTGGAAGTAGGAGTCGGGGTCGGCGAAGGCCGTCTCGCGCAGCCGCAGGAACCGCTCGACGTACCAGGTGCGCAGCTGGTCGACGGGGGCGTCGACGTAGACCGAGAAGTCGAAGTAGTCCGACAGCACCTGGCGGGTGCTGCGGTCCGAGCGCACGGTGGCCGGCTGGAGCACGTTGAGCCCCTCGACGATGAGCACGTCGGGCTGGTCGACGACGATCTCGGCTCCGGGGACGATGTCGTAGGTGAGGTGGGAGTAGACGGGTGCCGAGACGTCCGGCATGCCCGACTTCACGTCGGCGACGAACCGCAGCAGCGCGCGCCGGTCGTAGGACTCGGGGAAGCCCTTGCGCTGGAGGAGCCCGCGGGACTCGAGGTAGGCGTTGGGGCGCAGGAAGCCGTCCGTGGTGATGAGGTCGACCCGCGGCGTCTGCGGCCAGCGACGCAGCAGCTCGCGCAGGACGCGGGCCGTCGTCGACTTGCCGACGGCGACCGAACCGGCGATCCCGATGACGAACGGGACCTTGGCCGGGCGCTCGCCGAGGAAGTCGGTCGTGACGCGGTGCAGTCCCGCGGTGGCGTTGACGTAGAAGGCGAGCAGCCGCGAGAGCGGGAGGTAGACCTGCTCGACCTCGTGCAGGTCGACCCGGTCGCCGAGCCCGGTGACCCGGGCGACGTCGTCCGGCGTGAGGCTCAGCGGGTGGTTGTCACGCCGGGCCGCCCAGTCGTCGCGGGTGAAGTCGAGGTAGGGCGAGGGCAGCGCCGCCGCCGGCTCCGGCCGTGGGAGCGGAGCGGGGGGTGTGACAGACACGAGCGCCATTGTGGCGCACGGCGGCGGTGGGCGGACGGCATACGCCGGGGGGCGCGCGGTTCGCCGGTTCGGCGCGAGCGGGCGAGCCACTACGCTGGCCGCCATGTGTGGAATCGTCGGATACGTCGGCACGACCATGGACGCGCGCGCCGAGGGCGTGGTCATGGAGGGTCTGGCGCGGCTCGAGTACCGCGGCTACGACTCGGCCGGCATCGCCCTCGTCACCGAGGAGGGCGTCGAGTCCGAGAAGCGTGCCGGCAAGCTCGAGAACCTGCGCGGAGCCCTCGCGGACGGTCCCCTCAGCCCCTCGCGCACGGCGATCGGGCACACCCGCTGGGCCACCCACGGCGGGCCCACCGACGGCAACGCCCACCCGCACCACGGTGGCAGCGACGACAAGCTGGCGCTGATCCACAACGGCATCATCGAGAACTTCCACTCCCTCAAGAAGGAGCTCCTCGCCGAGGGCCTCGAGTTCCGCAGCGAGACCGACACCGAGGTGGCGGCCAAGCTCGTCGGCCGCGCGTTCGACGAGACCGGCGACCTCACCACGGCCATGCGCCAGGTGGTGAACCGGCTCGAGGGGGCCTTCACCCTCCTCGCCGTCCACTCCGACCAGCCCGGCGTCGTCGTCGGCGCGCGGCGCAACAGCCCGCTCGTCGTCGGCCTCGGCGAGGGCGAGAACTTCCTCGGCTCGGACGTCGCCGCCTTCATCGGCTACACCCGCCACGCGGTCGAGCTCGGCCAGGACCAGATCGTCACGATCACGCCGGACAGCCACGAGGTCATCGGCTTCGACGGCGCCCCCGCGCAGGGCAAGGCCTACGAGGTCACGTGGGACGCCGCCGCCGCCGAGAAGGGCGGCTACGCGACGTTCATGGAGAAGGAGATCTTCGACCAGCCGCACGCCGTCGGCGACACCCTCCTCGGACGCACCGACGAGAGCGGCCGGCTCGTCCTCGACGAGCTGCGGATCAGCGAGGAGCAGCTGGGCAGCGTCGACCGCATCACCGTCGTCGCCTGTGGCACCGCCGCCTACGCCGGCATGGTCGCGAAGTACGCGATCGAGCACTGGACCCGCATCCCCGTCGAGGTGGCCCTCGCCCACGAGTTCCGCTACAGCGACCCGATCGTCAACGAGCGCAGCCTCGTCGTCTCGATCAGCCAGTCCGGCGAGACCATGGACACGCTCATGGCGGTCAAGCACGCCCGGGACCTGGGTGCGCTGACGATCTCGATCTGCAACACCCACGGCTCGACGATCCCGCGCGAGTCCGACGCCGTCCTCTACACCCACGCCGGCCCCGAGATCGCCGTCGCCTCCACGAAGGCGTTCCTCGCGCAGATCACCGCCTGCTACGTCCTCGGCCTCTACCTCGCGCAGCTGCGCGGGGGCGCCTACGCCGACGACGCCCAGGCCGTGATGAAGGAGCTGCACGAGGTCCCCGCGAAGATCGAGGACCTCCTCGGCACGATGGGCCGGGTCCGCGAGATCGCCCGGTTCATGGCCGACACCCGCTCGGTCCTGTTCCTCGGCCGCAACGTCGGCTTCCCGGTCGCGATGGAGGGGGCGCTCAAGCTCAAGGAGCTCGCCTACATCCACGCCGAGGGCTTCGCGGCCGGCGAGCTCAAGCACGGACCGATCGCGCTCATCGAGCCCGGCCTGCCGGTGTTCGTCGTCGTGCCCGGCCCGGACAGCCCGCACGACCTGCACAAGAAGGTCGTCTCCAACATCCAGGAGATCCGCGCCCGGGGCGCGCGCACCATCGTCATCGCGCAGGAGGGCGACGAGGACGTCGTGCCCTTCGCCGACGAGGTCATCCGCGTCCCGCAGACCTCGCCGCTGCTCCAGCCGCTGCTCACCGTCGTCCCGCTCCAGGTCTTCGCCCTGCAGCTCTCCACGGCCAAGGGACTCGACGTCGACCAGCCGCGCAACCTCGCCAAGTCCGTCACCGTCGAGTGATGAGCCTCAGGTGATCGTCGGCACCGGCATCGACGTCGTCGACATCGCGCGCTTCGCCGAGACGCTCGAACGCACACCGGGCCTGCGCACGCGCCTGTTCACGGAGGTCGAGCGCGGGCTGCCCATGCGCTCGCTCGCGGCGCGTTTCGCGGCCAAGGAGGCCCTCGCGAAGGCGCTGGGAGCGCCCGTCGGACTGCTCTGGACCGACGCGACCATCGAGCGCGGCGACGACGGCCGGCCCCACGTCGTCATGCGCGGCACGGTCGCCGGCCGCGCCGCGGAGCTCGGCGTCCGCACCGTGCACGTCTCGCTGTCCCACGACGCCGGCATCGCCTCCGCCGTCGTCATCGCCGAGTCCTGAGGCCTCCACCCGTCTCCGCCCGTCCCGAGCCGTCCCGCCAAGGAGAGTGTCACCCGTGATCGAGGCCTGGTCCCCGCAGGACGTGTACGCCGCCGAGGCCGGGCTCGCGGACGAGCTCGCCTCCGGGGAGCTCATGGCCCGAGCCGTCCACGGCCTCACCGAGGTGGTGGCGGCGAGGGTCGCGCAGCTCGGTGCCGAGACCGTCGTCGCCCTCGTGGGCGGCGGCAACAACGGCGCTGACGCGCTGTATGCCGTGGCGCACCTCACCGAGTCCGGCGTCAGCTGTGCGGCCGCGCTGGACCCCGACCACGTCCACGAGCGTGCTCTCGAGGCCGCGCGGGCGGCCGGGGTGGTCGTCGTCTCCGGCGACGAGGCGCTGCAGGCCGTCGCCGAGGCGGACCTCGTGCTCGACGGCATCGTCGGGCTGGGCGGCCGGCCGGGGCTGCCCGCCACCGCGGCCGCCTGGGTCGCGGCCATCCCCGACGACGCCCACGTCATCGCCGTCGACCTGCCCTCGGGCCAGCCGGCCGACGGAACCGGGTTCGACCCTGACGGGGTGCTCGCCGACGAGACGGTGACCTTCTCGGTCGCCAAGCCGGTCCACCTCCTCCCGCCGACCGAGCAGGCCTGCGGCACGCTGACCGTCGTCGACATCGGGCTGTCGTTCGAGACCCCGCCGGCCGTGGTGCGCCTGGGCTTCGACGACGTGGCCGACCTCTGGCCCGTGCCGGGGCCGGAGGACGACAAGTACTCCCGGGGCGTGGTCGGGGTCGTCGCGGGGGGTGAGGGCTACACCGGTGCCGCGGTGCTGGCCGTCACCGCCGCGGTCGAGGCCGGCGCCGGCATGGTGCGCTACGTCGGCACCCCGACGCCGACCGGGCTGGTCCGTGCCGCCGTGCCCGAGGCGGTGCACGGCGAGGGACGGGTGCAGGCCTGGGTCGTCGGACCCGGGCTCGACGTCGACGCCACGGACGACGGCGCGGCGGCGCAGCTGGACGTGGCGCGGGCGGCACTTCGCGGGAGCGAGCCGGTGCTGGTCGACGCCGGCGGCCTCGCGCTGCTCGACGACGACGTCCTCGCCGCACGTCGAGGGCGAGCCACGCTGCTCACCCCCCACGCCGGGGAGCTCGCCACCCTGCTCAGCCGGCTGGGGAACCCGGGCGGGAGCGGCGGGGAGGTCCGGCGCACCGCCGTCGAGGCCGAGCCGCTGCGACACGCCCGCGCCCTCGCCGAGCGCACCGGCGCCACGGTCCTCCTCAAGGGCTCGACGACGCTCGTCGTCCCCGCCGACCCCGCCGCGCCGGTCCGCTCGCAGGCCGACGCCCCGCCCTGGGTGGCGACGGCGGGTGCGGGCGACGTGCTCGCCGGGCTCGTCGGCACGCTGCTGGCGGCCGGGCTGGAGCCCGCCGACGCCGGGGCCCTCGGTGCCCTCGTCCACGGCGTGGCAGCCGACCGGGCCAGCGGGGGAGGCCCGGTGCGGGCACTCCGGGTCGCCCACGGCATACCGGAGGCGGTCGCACACCTGCTCACGCGGCACTGACCGGGCTCTCGCGGCCACGCCACTGGGCCCACCTAGACTTGACCGCCTCATGACCACGCCATCCGCCCCCGTCTCCGCCGCGCCGCCCGAGGGCGCCTCGGCCTGGGTCACCATCGACCTCCACGCGATCTCCGACAACGTCCGAGAGCTCGTCCGGCGGACCCCCGGTGCCGAGCTCATGGCGGTCGTCAAGGCCGACGCCTACGGGCACGGGCTCGAGCAGAGCGCCCGCGCGGCCGTCGCCGGCGGTGCCACCTGGCTGGGGGTGGCCCAGCTCTCCGAGGCGCTCCAGCTGCGCGCCGCGGGGGTCACGACGCGGGCGCTGACGTGGCTGTATGCCCCTGGCGCGGACTTCGGCGCAGCCATCGACGCCGACCTCGACATCTCGGTGTCGGCGCCGTGGGCGCTCGACGCGGTGGTCGCCGCCGCCCGTGAGCGCGGCCGCATCGCGCGGGTGCACGCCAAGGTGGACACCGGACTCGCCCGCAACGGTGCGTTGGGAGAGGGGTGGACCGAGCTGGTCGCCGCGCTCGGGCCGGTCGTCGCCGAGGGCGCGGTCGAGCTCGTCGGGGTGTGGTCCCACTTCGCCCTCGCCGACGCGCCCCGGCACCCGACCGTGCTGGCCCAGCGAGAGCGGTTCGTGGACGCGGTCGCCGAGCTGGAGCGGGCCGGCATACGACCGTCGGTGCGCCACCTCGCGAACTCCGCCGCCACGCTCACCAACCCGGACGCACACTTCGACCTCGTCCGGCCGGGACTGGCGGTCTACGGGCTCTCGCCCGTGCCCGACCTCGGTGCGCCCGAGGACTTCGGGCTGCGCGAGGCCATGCGGGTCACGGCCCGGCTCGCGCTCGTCAAGCACGCACCCGCCGGGCAGGGGGTGAGCTACGGGCACGCCTACACGACGACGCAGGACACCCTGCTCGGGCTGGTGCCCCTCGGCTACGCCGACGGCATCCCGCGCCACGCCGGCTCCGTCGGACCGGTCGGCGTCGACGGCCGGCGCCTGACCGTCGCCGGCCGCGTGTGCATGGACCAGTTCGTGCTCGACCTCGGACCGTCGTATGCCGGTGCGGCGGGTGACGAGGTCGTCATCCTCGGGCGCGGCGCCGACGGTGAGCCGACCGCCCAGGACTGGGCCACCGCCGTCGGAACCATCAACTACGAGATCGTCACCCGAGTGAGCAGCCGCCTCCCGCGCGTCGTGCTCGGAGGGCAGGCCTGATGGCCGGTGTGGGCAAGGCGATCGGGCTCGGTGCGGCGGCTGCGGCCGCCGCCGGCGCTGCTGCGGCCGGTGTCGCCGCCGACCGTGCCGCCATGGAGCGCCGACGGCTCAGCAGCCTCGACCCGCTGGACGGGTTCGCCCACACCCCGGACGAGGTCCTCAAGGTCATTGCCACGGACGGGCTCAACCTGCACGTCGAGATCGACACCCCCGACGACCTCGACCCCGACCTACCGACCATCGTCATGTCCCACGGCTTCTGCCTCAGCCTGCGCAGCTGGGTGCTGCAGCGCCGGGGGTTCGTGCAGGCCGGCTACCGCGTCGTGCTGTGGGACCAGCGCAGCCACGGCGAGTCCGAGGTCTCCGAGATCGAGAACTGCACGATCGACCAGCTCGCCCACGACCTGCGGGCCGTCATCGACGCCACCTGTCCCGAGGGGCCGCTCGTCCTCGTCGGCCACTCGATGGGCGGCATGACGACGATGGCCATGACCCGCCACCATCCGGAGCTGGTGCGCGACCGGGTCGTCGCCGTGGCGTTCATCGCGACCGCCGCCGGTGGGGAAGGCCTGACCGACCTCGGTTTCGGCCCCCTCGTCGGCCGGGTCATCGGGCAGGTCGGCCCGCGCCTGCTGTCGCAGCTCGCTCCCCACCAGCGGTGGCTCGCCCCGGTCCGGCGGCTGGGTCGCAACCTCGAGGACGTCATCGTCGACCGCTTCTCCTACGACTCACCGGTGAGCGAGGGGCTGATCCGCTTCACGGCCGACCTCATCCTCGCGACGAGGTTCGAGGTCATGGCGGTCTTCATCCAGGCGATCCAGACGCACGACGAGCTCGCGACGCTCACCGCCCTCGTCGACACCGAGGTGCTCGTCGTCAACGGCGAAGGCGACCGCCTCACGCCACCGGCGCAGAGCGAGAAGATCGTCGAGCGGCTCCCCGGCTCCGAGCACGTCATCGTGCGCGACGCGGGGCACCTCATCATGCTCGAGCACCCCGAGATCGTCACCGGGCAGATCCTCGCCCTCGTCGACCGGGCCGAGGCGGACCTCGCCGCCGGCATCGCCGTGCAGCAGAAGCCGCGCGTGCGCCGGGTCGTCCTCGACGTCGCCAAGGGCCGCAAGGTCAGGCGCTCGCGGGCCAGGCAGGCCGGCTCCGACAAGGTCCCGTCGTGACGGCGCATGTGCTGGCGACGGCCGAGGACACGCGCGCCTTCGGGCAGAGCCTCGGGGCGGCTCTGCGACCCGGCGACCTCGTCATCCTCACCGGTGGCCTCGGCGCCGGGAAGACCACGCTCACCCAGGGCCTGGCCGCCGGGCTCGGCGTGCGCCGCCCCATCACCTCCCCGACGTTCGTCATCGCCCGGGTCCACCCCTCGCTCGTGGACGGACCGGCGCTCGTCCACGTGGACGCGTACCGTCTCGCCGGGCTCGACGAGCTGGACGACCTCGACCTCGACACCTCGCTCGAGGAGAGCGTCACGGTCGTCGAGTGGGGGCACGGGCTGGCCGAGGACCTCTCGGACGACCGGCTCGAGGTGGTCCTCGAGGCCGACCCCGAGACAGAGGCCCGCACCGTGACGGTCACCGGCCACGGCGAGCGGTGGCAGGCTGGTGCACCGTGCTGATCCTCGCCATCGACACGTCGACCTCCGCCATCACCGTCGCCCTGCACGACGACACCCGGGTGGTTGCCGCGGCGTCGCACCTCGACCCTCGCGCGCACACCGAGTGGGTCAGCCCGCTCGTGGCCTCGTGCCTGTCCTCCGCAGGCCTCGCGCCGCGCGACCTCACGGCCGTCGTCGTCGGCAACGGGCCGGGTCCGTTCACCGGTCTGCGCGTCGGCATCGTCACCGGGCTGACGATGGGTCACGCCCTGGGGGTTCCGGTGCACGGCATCTGCAGCCTCGACGTCCTCGCCGCACAGGCCGCGGGGACGGTCCACGGCGGCGAGCTGCTCGTCGCGACCGACGCCCGTCGCAAGGAGGTCTACTGGTCCCGGTATGCCGTCCGGCCGGGTGCCGTCGAGCGGCTCACCTTCCCGGCCGTGCAGCGGCCCGCGGACCTGCCCGACGAGCTCCGCGCGCTGCCCACGGCCGGCCGCGGGCCGCTGCTCTGGCCGGAGCTGTTCCCCGACCCCGTTCCGGTGCTCGACGTCGACGCGGCCGTCCTTGCGCGGATCGCCGTGGAGCGCTCCCTCGCCGGCGAGGAGATGCCGGTGGAGCCGCTCTACCTCCGGCGGCCCGACGCGTTGACGACGGCCGAGCGGGCCGCTCGATGAGCGACCTGCGCGAGGTGTCGTGGACCGACATCCCCGAGCTCGTCCGGCTCGAGACCGAGGCCTTCCCCGACGACGCCTGGACCGAGGCGTCGTGGTGGGGCGAGCTGGCGGGCCGGCCACGCCGCGACTACGTGGCCGTGGAGCGCGACGGCGAGCTGGCGGCATACGGCGGGATCGACCACGGCGGCCAGGTGGCCGACCTCATGACGGTCGCGGTGGCGCCCGGGCACCGCGGCTCCGGGCTGGGCGAGAGCATGCTCGACGAGCTCGAGGCGCGGGCCACCGCGGGCGGCGCCGAGGCGATGATGCTCGAGGTGCGCGCCGACAACGCGCCGGCTCGGGCGCTCTACGACCGGCGAGGCTACGCCGTCCTGTCGGTGCGCCGCAGGTACTACCAGCCGGGTGGAGTCGACGCCCTCGTCATGCGCAAGCTGTTGGGAGAGAGGGGAGTTCCGTCATGACCGACCAGCC
Source organism: Knoellia terrae (assembly GCF_048606435.1). Classification (NCBI taxonomy): domain Bacteria; kingdom Bacillati; phylum Actinomycetota; class Actinomycetes; order Micrococcales; family Intrasporangiaceae; genus Knoellia; species Knoellia terrae. Next base: position 139,487 of record NZ_JBMBWH010000002.1, read on the forward strand.
CTTGGTTCTCGGCATCGAGACGTCGTGCGACGAGACCGGTGTCGGTATCGTCCGGGGCGAGACCCTCCTCGTCGACGCCGTCGCGAGCAGCGTCGACGACCACGCGCGCTTCGGCGGGGTCGTGCCCGAGGTCGCGAGCCGGGCCCACCTCGAGGAGATGGTGCCGACGATCGAGCGCGCCTGCCGCGAGGCCGGCGTCGAGCTGCGGGACCTCGACGCCATCTCGGTGACCTCCGGACCGGGACTCGCCGGCTCGCTCATGGTGGGCGTCGCCTCGGCCAAGGCGCTCGCGCTCTCTCTGGGCATCCCTCTCTACGGCGTCAACCACCTCGCGTCCCACGTCGCCGTCGACATCGTCGAGCACGGGCCGCTGCCCGAGCCGACGCTGGCCCTGCTCGTCTCCGGTGGCCACTCCTCGCTGCTGCTCGTCCCCGACGTCACGAGCGACATCCGCAGCCTCGGCTCGACGATCGACGACGCGGCGGGTGAGGCCTTCGACAAGGTGGCGCGGGTGCTCGGGCTGCCCTTCCCCGGTGGTCCCCACATCGACCGGGCCGCCCGCGAGGGCCAGGTGGTCATCGACTTCCCCCGTGGCCTCACCACGGGTCGCGACATGGAGCGCCACCGGTTCGACTTCTCCTTCTCGGGGCTCAAGACGTCGGTGTCACGCTGGGTGCAGGCCCGCGAGGCCGCGGGCGAGGCGGTCCCAGTGGCCGACGTCGCGGCGTCCTTCCAGGAGGCCGTCGTCGACGTGCTGACCCGCAAGGCGGTGCTCGCCTGCCGGGAGAACGGCGCCCAGCATCTGCAGATCGGTGGCGGCGTCGCCGCGAACTCGAGGCTGCGGGCGATGGCCCAGTCCCGGTGCGACGCGGCCGGCATCGAGCTGCGCGTGCCCCGGCCCGGCCTGTGCACCGACAACGGCGCCATGGTGGCGGCCCTCGGCGCGCAGATGGTGATCAAGGGTCGGGACGCCTCGCGGCTGGACCTCCCCGCCGACTCGTCGATGCCGGTGACCCAGGTCCAGTCGTGAACCTCCCTTTTTCCGCCTGATCACGGAAACCGACCCTTCCCCCCGGAACAGTTCCCGGGGGAAGGGTCACGTTCCGTGATCAGGCGCGAAAGGTGCCGGCGAGCGGGGTCGGTCAAATGCAGCTGACCAGGCCCATGCGCTCCTTGAGGGCGAGGACGCGCAGGACCGAGGCCCCCACGAGCGTCGCGAAGCCCTCGTCCGCCCGTGCCCTGGCGGCGAGCGCGTCGATCATGGGCTCCACGGACTCGGGGTCCCCGGTCAGGAGGATGTCGCCCCCGGCCTCGAGGTAGGTCATGGCCCGCTCGGCCGCCGGGATCGAGCGCACGGCCCTGGCGTTGATGTCGTCGGTGATGACGACCCCGTCGTAGCCCAGCCGGCCGCGCAGCAGACCATCGATGATCGGCTTGCTGAACATCGCCTGGGTCTTCGTGGGGTCGAGCCCGGGGTAGCGGGCCGAGCTCACCATGACGAGGCCCGCCCCGGCCTTGACCCCTGCGGCGAACGGCGCGAGGAACGGGTCGTCCCTGGTCGCCACGGTGTCGGTGATGCCGGTTGTGTTGAAGTCGGTGTTGCGCTCGACCCGGCCCAGCCCGGGGAAGTGCTTGACGGTGCCCATGACGCCTCCCTCGATCATGCCCTCGAGGAACGCTGTGGACGCCCTCGTCACGGTAGCGGGGTCGGAGCCGTACTGGCGGCCGAACTTGCCGATCGGCTCGTTGGCCCTGCCGATGTCGGCCGGGACGGTGTCGGTCACGGGGGCGAGGTTGACGTTGACCCCGACGGCCCTGAGCTCGCGCGCCCACGTGGTGGCGGCGGCGGTCAGCTCGGCGGCCGACATCTGCGCCTGCACCTTGGCCGACGGGGGCGCGGTGAAGCCGTCACCGCGCAGCTGGCGCACCTCTCCGCCTTCCTGGTCGGCGGCCAGGAGCAGCGGTATGCCGGCCGTCGCGGCGTCCGTGGCCTGGTCCTGGAGGTGCCTGCTCGTCTCCTTCACGCGGGCTGCGCCGTCCCAGCCGCCGAGGTAGATGACGTTGCCGACGTGCTGGTCGGCGATGAGGTCGTCGAGGGCGGTGCGGGGTGCGGCCGTGTCGAAGGCCACCATCATCAGCTGACCCAGCGCCTGCTCCTCGGTGAGGGCGGCGGCCTTCTCGCGCGCGCAGGCCCCGGCCGTGACCGGGCCCGCGGTCGCCCCGGCTGAGCCGGACGGGCTCGGGGCGACCGACCCGTCGGCGGTCGGTGAGGCGGTGCCCGAGGTGCCCGTGGTGCCCGACGTGCCGCCCGAGGGGGAGCGGGACGTCGTGCCCGTCGAGGGCCGGTCCGCCGCCCCGCCCCCGCACCCTGCGGCCACCAGACCGGCGAGCGAGACCGCCACCACGGCGCAGAGGCGGGGGAGGACCGAGGTGGTGGAGCGCGAGATCACCCCCCGACGCTAACCGACCCACGGCATACCCTCGGTCCATGCCCACCCCTGTCATCCTCGACGTCGACACGGGCGTCGACGACGCGTGCGCCCTCCTCCTCGCCGGTCTGCACCCCGAGCTGGACCTGCGCGCCGTCACCTGCGTCGGCGGCAACGCGCCCCTGCCGGACGTCGTGCGCAACACCCTCACCGTCCTCCAGGCGTGCGGTCGCGGTGACGTGCCGGTCGCGGCCGGCGCGTCGCACCCGCTGCTCGAGCGCCCGGTCGACGCCCGCCACGTGCACGGCGACGACGGCATGGCCGACCTCGGCTGGCCGGCGCCCACGCCGGCCGCGGACCCACGTCACGCCGTCGACCTCCTCCGGCAGGTCGTCGACGAGGCTCACGCGGCCGGGGACCCGGTGACGCTCGTCCCGCTCGCCCCGATGACCAACGTCGCGCTGCTCGCCCGCATGTACCCGGAGTCCTTCGCGCGCATCGGGCGCATCGTCTTCATGGGTGGCGGTGCCATGGTGAGCAACGCGACGGCGGCGGCGGAGTTCAACGTCTTCCACGACCCCGAGGCCACCGCGGTCGTCCTCGACGCGAGCGCCGACCACGACGTGGCCGTGACGATGTACGGCCTCGACGTCTTCTACGAGCCCCGGGTCACGCTCGAGGACGCGGACGGCCTCGCGGCGCTCGACGAGCGGGGTCCGGGCGCGCTGGCCGCCGGGCTCGTCCGCTTCATGAGCCGCCGCTTCCACGCCGACAGCGCGACCATCGGTGACGCCGGCGCGGTGGCCGTGGTCATCGACCCCGACGCCGTGCGGACCGAGCGACTGCCCGTGCGCGTCGAGCTCGCGGGGACCTGGACGCGCGGTCGCACCATCGTCGACACCCGCGACTGGTCGGGTGACCTCGACCACGACCCGCACGGCCTGGCGCACGCCCAGGTCGACGTCGCGCTGGAGATCGACGGGCCGCGCGTGGCCCGGCTCTGGCTCGACACGGTCAGGGCCGGTCGCTGATGGGCCGGGTCATGGTCCTCGGGTCGCTCAACGTCGACCTCGTCACCCGCGTCGAGCGCCACCCGCGACCGGGCGAGACCCTGCTCGGCGACGGTCTGAGCCGGCTCGCCGGGGGCAAGGGCGCCAACCAGGCGGTCGCCGCTGCCGCAGCCGGAGCACAGGTGCTCATGGTCGGGTGCGTCGGCGACGACGCCGGCGGGACGGCATACCGGGACCGGCTGCGAGACCGGGGGATCGACGTGAGCCGGGTGCGGGTCGTCGACGGGGAGGCCAGCGGACACGCCCTCATCGCCGTCGACGACCGCGGCGAGAACAGCATCATCGTCATCCCGGGCGCCAACGCGTCGCTCGGGGAGGCCGAGGTCGCCGCGGTCGAGGACCTCGGCCCGGGTGACGTGCTGCTCCTCCAGCTCGAGGTCCCGCTGCCGGTCGTCTGCAGCGCCGCCCGGCGCGCGGCCCACCTCGGCGCGCGGGTCGTCCTCAACACCGCACCGTATGCCGCCCTCCCGGCCGACGTCGTCGCGCTCGCCGACCCGGTGGTGGCCAACGAGCACGAGATGGTCGCCCTCGCTGAGTCGGGGGCCGAGCCGGGCTCGCTGCTCGTGACGTTCGGCGCCAACGGCGTCACGTGGGACGGCGGGACCGTCGCCGCGCACGCCGTGGCTGCGGCTGACGTCGTCGACACCACCGGGGCGGGTGACGCCTTCTGCGGAGCCCTCGCCGCCGCGCTGGCCTCCGGCGCCGACCGCCCGGCCGCGCTGGAGGCGGCGCTCGCCGCCGGCGCTGCCACCGTCCGTCACGAGGGCGCCCAACCCGACCCCACCCTCTGACTGACCCCAACTTTTCCTCCCCATGGGCAAAGCTTGGGGGTCCGGAGGGAACGGTTCCCTCCGGACCCCGCAGGTTCCCTCATGGGGCGGAGAAGCTCAGGCGGGGGAGACGACGAGCGCGGCGGGGGAGCCGCCCACGCGGGTCAGCACGACGGTCGCCTGCTCACCGGTCCCGGCCTTGGTCCCGATCTTCAGGTCGCGGCGCAGCTGCTCGTCGTCGAGGCGGATGCCGCGCTTCTTGATGGTCAGGCCGGTGACGCCGTGCCCACGCAGCCAGGCCCGCAGGGTCTTGACGGTGAACGGCATCGCCTCGTGGACGGCATACCGGCGGGTCCAGCTCAGCGTGACGTCACGCGACGTGAACACGTAGCCGGTGCCCTCGTCGGACTCCACGCCGTCGGTGGCGCGGGTGACCGAGCCGACGAGTCCGGCGCGGATGACCGCCCGGTCCACGTCGTGCAGCCAGGTCCCCACGTCGGCGAGGGAGGCCGCGAGCGGGACGACCGGGTCGGACACGGACTCGTCGACGACGGCGGGCCCGGCCCCCGGACCCATGACGCGCGCCGTGCGCCCGCGCCGCACCACGAGCGGACCCCACCAGATCGCGCACTCGACGACGTCCCCCGCCCATGACGTCCACTGCGCCTCGGTGCCCGCGGGGATCGCGGCATGGTCCAGGCCGGGGCTGAGCTTGACCCCGGTGGCCGGCACGCGAGCCGCGACCTGCTGGACGAACTCCCAGGAGGGGGAGATCTCCCCGAGCCGGAAGGTGCGCCGGGTCCTCCCCGTGATGTCGGCGACCCCACGAGTGCGGCGGGCGGGGTCGAGCCAGGCACCGACGCGGTTGCGGCCGGGGTCGCTGCCGATGTCGACGTCCTCGGCCCGGCCGGCACGCGCACGCGAGTCCGGCCACGGCCGCAGGTTGGCGTCGGCCACCGCCGCGGTGACCGGGTCCGCGTCGACCCCCCGGACCGTGACACCCAGCGAGGAGAGGGTGACCGCGTCGGCCCCGATGCCGCAGCCGAGGTCGTGCACCGTGGCGAGGCTGGCCCGGCTGAAGCGGTGAGCGTGAGCCACCGCGACCTCGAGCCGGGTCGCCTGCTCGAGACCGTCCGGCGTGAAGAGCATGTCGGAGGCGAACTCGCCGAACTTCTCGACCGCCCTGGCCCTCAGCCGCTGCTGGGTCAGCGCCGCCGCCACGAGCTCCGGCGGGTGCCCTGCCCTGCGGAGCCCGTTCTGGAGGGTGAGGGCCGTGGAGTCGCTGTAGGGCGGTAGGGACCGGAGCAGCTCCTGCCCCTCCGGGCCTGCGAGGGCCTTCACGGTGCTGACGTCCACCGGGCAACCCTCTCATCCCGGACGGTGGCGCCCCCGGGAGCACGGCCGCTCCGGGCCTCAGCTGCCGAAGGTCATCGACTGCCAGCCGGTCGCGACGTGCATGCGGGCCGGTACCGCCCCGGCGCCGTCGCCGAGGTAGGCCCACAGGCGACCCTCGGTGTCGCGGGCCATGACGTCGAGGAACCGGTCGCCGTTGACGTCCCCCATGCCGGTCAGGCCGGTGAAACCGGTGAACCCCCAACCCAGGTGCCGGGCCCCGAGGTAGGCCCCGGTCGGGGAGAACCGGAGCAGCTGCAGGGCGCCGGTCGTCGTGATGCCGGCGAGGTCGGCCCCGCCGTCGCGGTCGAGGTCGCCGACGGCCTCCAGCTCCCGGAAGGCCTGCCAGCCCCCACCCTTGCTCACCCGGGCGAGGAGGGCGCCGGCGCCGTTCGAGCGGTAGAGCCACAGCGTCCCGGCCGAGTCGCGGGCGAGCAGGTCGAGGTGCCCATCCCCGTCCAGGTCACCGGGGGCGAGCACGGCGGTGAAGCCCTGCCACCCCTGGGCGACGACGGAGCCGGCCCCCAGCGTGCCGGTGCCGGTGCCGCGCCGGAGGATGAGGTCGCCGGCCGCCGACCGGGTGAGCAGGTCGGGGATGCCGTCCCCCGAGAAGTCCCCGGGCGCGAGGATCTCGGGCGCCGCCGCCCACCCGGTGGCGATCGTCGTCCGGGGCAGCCATCCGCCGCGTCCGTTGGAGGGGTAGTTCCACAGGGTGCCGCCGGCGTCGCGGGCGATGAGGTCGGAGAAACCGTTGCGGGCGAAGTCGGTCCCCACGGAGGAGCCGACGGGGGTGAACCAGGTCGAACGCAGCCCGAGCCGGGACCGGAACGTCTCGGCGCCCACCGTGGCGCTGCCGCCCGACCCGGTGAGCACCACGGACGTCGCCCGCCCGCCGGCCCAGGTGCCGCGTCCGTCGCGGGTGACGCTCATCGACCGGAACGTCCCGATGGCCGGCCACGCCTTCTCGACCGCCGAGGCCGGCATCGTGGCGTAGGACCAGGTGTCCGGGGCATCGGCGTGGACGCCGTCGTACGGGTCGGCCTTGGCGAGCTGGTAGGGCAGCGAGGAACCGACGACCTGACCGCCGTTGGTCGAGCCGAACTCCGTCACGGCGATGAGTGAGCCGTACGTGCGCACCTGGCCCGTGGTCGCCGCCACGGCGGCGTCCGAGTTCGGGTGCTCGGGGTTGGAGCTCGTGAGACCGGGATAGACCTGGCAGGTCGTGGTGTCGCAGATGTCGAAGCCGTCGGCGCTGCCGAGGCGGGCAGCCGTGTAGGACCGCGCGGCGACGGACTGCGCCTTGACCGCCTCCAGTGCCCACGAGGCCGGCATCTCGGCGGGGACCACGGAGCGCAGGTAGCTGTCCATCGCCACGACGTTGACCGTCGCGGTCGTCGAGGTGCTGGTGCCGGAGCTGCGCAGGACGACCGCCGCGGCCCTCAGCCCACCGCGGTACTGCCGGTTGCCCGAGGGGGTGCGCAGGGTGAGGACCGAGGCGGCGAGGGAGCCGTCTCCGACGAAGGTGAGCTCCTTGGCGCTCGCGAAGCCCGTGCAGGTGGTGGAGAGGCGCCACCACCCGGTGGTCCCCGACGCGTTGGTGTAGTGGCCCTCGACCGCCCAGCTCCCGGTGCTGGTGCGGCTCACCCGCCACGACGTCGCGGTGGCGGGGGCGAGGGCAGCGGTGCAGGTCCCGTCGGTGAGCGTGAGTCCGGCCTCGCCGGCGACGACCGTCGGGCTGCTGCCCATCGAGGTGAGGCGCACCCGCACCTGCGGGTTGCCGACGCTGGCCGGGCTCGTGCCCGGGTAGTAGAAGTCGAGGATCTGGGGCGCGGTCAGCCCCCGGGTCGCCGCACCCCGTGCGCCCCACTGCGACATGCCGCGACCGTGGCCGAAACCGCGACCCTGGAGCGCGAGGACCGGCGCGACGGGGGTCGTGGGCGCGGTGGAGGACCGGGTGACGGTCCTCGTCACCGAGGAGATGTCGAAGGGCGTCGGAGCCGGCGGCTTGGTCGCGGCGTCGGCGGCCGACGTCCCCGTGAGGAGGAGGACCGCGAACGTCGCGACGACGGCAACCGGAGAGCGCATCCGCACAGAGTGGCGGATAACTAGTCCATCTGTCACCGCTTCCAGAGATAAGGAGTCGTCGTCGTGACCTTGAGCAGGCCGGAACGCTCGAGGATGGGCCGGGAGAACTCGGTGGAGTCGCTGTGGATGAAGCGCTTCCCGTGCCGGATGGCCGAGCGGGCGCGGGCTGCCGTCAGCGCGCGGTAGATGCCGCGACCGCGGAACTCCGGCCGGGTCGCCCCGCCCCACACCCCGGCGAACTCGGTGCCCTCCACCGGCTCGAGGCGACCGGCGCTGACGACCTGGCCGTCGACCTCCGCGACCCACAGCTCCAGGTCGTCGCGCGTGCGGAGGCGGTGCAGCAGCTCCTCGTCGTGGGCCCGGGCGTCGTCCGGGTCCTCCTCGAACACCTCGGCCTGCATCGCCAGCATGGCGCGCACCTCGGTCTCCTCGCGAACCTGACGCACGGTGACCCCCTCGGGCAGCTCGACGTCGCCGGCGAGCAGCGCCGCGTCCCCGACCATCACCGACTCGGCCTCCTCGGGCTCGAAGCCGGACCCCACCAGTGCCTCGTGCAGGCCCGGCGCGCGGTCGTGCCCGCGGGTCTTCCACTCCACCTTGAGCACCTCGGGCTGGGCCCGGTAGTGCTCGAGGACCGCCTCGACCAGGTCGTGGACCGACTCCGCCGTCGCAGGACGCCCGTCGACCTCGAGGGTGCGGTAGGTGATGAACCCGCGCCCACCCACGTAGGTCGCGAGGAGCAGCGGTCCGACCTCGGTGCAGGACAGGGCCGAGGGGACCTCGGCCTCGCGGCGGAGCTGGGCGTCGTAGGCCGCGAGCAGGGCGGCCGGGTCGGTGGAGGTCATGCTGCGGAGCCTGTCAGGACCACCGCCGCCACCGCCACTGGTTTGACGGGCGCTGCGCCCACGGCGAACAGAGCGAGAAGTTCTGGCACTCGAGTTGACCGAGTGCTAACGCCCGACCTAGATTTGCCTCATTGGCACTCGGCTGTTGTGAGTGCCAGCGCACGCGGCCCGACTCGACCCCCGCGACGGCGATTCGGAACCACCGCACCGCAGCGAGCTGTATCCCTGTCCATCTTCGACTCATCCCAAAGGGGAGGTCACACAGTGTCGGTTTCCATCAAGCCGCTCGAGGACCGCATCGTCATCAAGTCGCTCGAGGCCGAGCAGACCACGGCGTCCGGTCTCGTCATCCCGGACACCGCGAAGGAGAAGCCCCAGGAGGGCGAGGTCCTCGCGGTCGGCCCCGGTCGCATCGACGACAACGGCAACCGTGTCCCGCTCGACGTCACCGTCGGCGACAAGGTCATCTACAGCAAGTACGGCGGCACCGAGGTCAAGCACGGCGGCGAGGAGTTCCTGATCCTCTCCGCCCGCGACGTCCTCGCCGTCATCGGCTGATCGACGCACCACCTGCGCGCCAGCGCACCAGAACCACCGCGTATGCCGTGGGCTCGCCTCCACGGTGAGCCCACGGCATACGCGCATCTGACCTGACGTGCCCCGCCGGGGCACCTCATCGAACTACCTGAAGGACACCCATGGCCAAGGAACTGGAGTTCAACGACTCCGCCCGCAAGGCGCTCGAGCGCGGCGTCGACGCGCTCGCCAACGCCGTCAAGGTGACGCTCGGCCCCAAGGGCCGCAACGTCGTCATCGACAAGAAGTGGGGCGCCCCCACGATCACGAACGACGGGGTGACCATCGCCCGCGAGATCGAGCTCGAGGACGCCTACGAGAACCTCGGCGCGCAGCTCGCCAAGGAGGTCGCGACCAAGACCAACGACGTCGCCGGTGACGGCACGACGACCGCGACCGTGCTCGCCCAGGCCATGGTCCGCGAGGGCCTGCGCAACGTCACCGCCGGTGCCGCCCCGGCCGCGCTCAAGCGCGGCATGGACAAGGCCGTCGACGCCGTGTCCGAGCGCCTCCTCGAGAACGCCCGTGAGGTCGACGGCAAGGACGAGATCGCGTCCGTCGCGTCGCTGAGCGCCCAGGACCCCGAGATCGGCGCCACCATCGCCGAGGCGTTCGACAAGGTCGGCAAGGACGGCGTCATCACCGTCGAGGAGTCCTCGACCGCGTCCACCGAGCTCGAGTTCACCGAGGGCATGCAGTTCGACAAGGGCTACATCTCCCCGTACTTCATCTCCGACGCGGAGCGCATGGAGGCCGTCCTCGAGGACGCCTACATCCTCATCAACCAGGGCAAGATCTCGGCGATCGCCGACGTCCTGCCGATCCTCGAGAAGGTCGTCCAGTCGGGCAAGCCGCTGGTCATCATCTCCGAGGACGTCGACGGCGAGGCCCTGTCCACGCTCGTCGTCAACAAGATCCGTGGCACCTTCAACGTCGTCGCCGTCAAGGCGCCCGGCTTCGGTGACCGCCGCAAGGCGATGCTCCAGGACATGGCTGTCCTCACCGGTGGCCAGGTCATCGCCGAGGAGGTCGGGCTCAAGCTCGACCAGGCCGACCTCACCGTGCTCGGCCAGGCCCGTCGCGTCGTCGTCACCAAGGACACGACGACGATCATCGACGGCGCGGGCGACCGCACCGAGGTCGAGGGTCGCGTCGGCCAGATCAAGGCCGAGATCGAGCGCACCGACTCCGACTGGGACCGCGAGAAGCTCCAGGAGCGCCTCGCCAAGCTCGCCGGTGGCGTCTGCGTCATCAAGGTCGGTGCCCACACCGAGGTCGAGCTCAAGGAGAAGAAGCACCGCATCGAGGACGCCATCTCGGCGACCCGCGCGGCCATCGAGGAGGGCATCGTCGCCGGTGGCGGCTCCGCCCTCATCCAGGCCGTCAAGGTCATCGACGGTCTCGGCCTCGAGGGTGACGAGAAGGTCGGCGCCGCCATCGTGCAGAAGGCCGCCGCCGAGCCGCTGCGCTGGATCGCCGAGAACGCCGGTCTCCAGGGCTACGTCGCCGTCGCCAAGGTCTCCGAGCTCGAGCCGGGCATGGGCCTCAACGCCGCCACGGGCGACTACGAGGACCTCGTCAAGGCCGGCGTCATCGACCCGGTCAAGGTGACCCGCTCCGCGCTGCGCAACGCCGCGTCGATCGCGTCCATGGTCCTCACGACCGACACCCTCGTCGTCGAGAAGAAGGTCGACGAGGACGGCAACGCCCAGGGCCACGCCCACGGCGGTCACGGCCACAGCCACTGAGGCTGCGCCGCCAGCACCACCGCACAGGCCCGTGGCCCGTGTGCCTCCTCTCGGGGAGGCGCACGGGCCACGGGCTTTCTGGCCCGATGACCCGGCGGGCAGGGGGTCCACCGCCGGGCCATCGGAGTCTCAGGTGACGGTGACGCTCACCTCCGCCACCGTGTCGTTGCGGCTGTCGCCCACGAGGACCCGGGCCGTCCAGCTGCCCGGCTGGGTCCAGGTGTGCGAGCCGCTGAGGGTGGCCGTGCCGTCGGCCGCCACGGTGACGGTCGCGTCCTCGGTGGCGCTGCCGTCGCCCCACGCGACGCGGGCGGTGTAGCCACCCTCGGCGGGCACGCCACCGGTGACGGTGCCAAGCGTCACGGACGAGGCGGAGCCCGCCTTCGCCGTCGCGCCGGTCGCCGGGGTCACCGTGAGCGGGGCGCCGTTGTCGGCCACCGCGAACACGTGGATCCGTCCGGCGGACTGCGGGTTGCCCGTCTGGGTCGGCAGGGTCACCGACGCCACGGTCTTGCCGGCGGGGATGGTCAGCGGTGCGGTCGCGAACAGCTTGAGGTGGCAGCCGTCCGTGCTCGTCCCGTTGAGCCTCGACGTCATCTCGACGGCGATCGTGTTGCCGAACCTGGCCGGGCCGCACCAGTCGCCGTACTGGATCGGGTATGCCGTCGTGGTGCCGTCCGTGAACGTCACCGTGCCGACGGTGTCCTGGTCCTTCTGCGTCGCCGTGCCGATGAGGCTCAGCTTCGTCGCACCCGGAGCGAGCGTCACTGGAAGGGTCTGCCCGGCGCCGGTGGCGTTGTCGTCCTCCCCGGCGGGGATGGCCGGCAGCGACCAGCGCAGGTCCGTGCCCGGCACGGTGAGGAGCCGGCCCGGCGTGACACCGGCCTCGACGAGCGCAGGCCGGGAGATGCCCGCCTGGCCGCCGTCACAGGTGCTCTGGGTGCCCGGCTCGCCGATGCACACGAGGTTGAAGCCGGACGCGTAGGACGGGACCACGGCCTGGTGGACGGTGACGCCGCCCATGCCGCTGACCTGGCCCTTGCCGTCCTTGACCGTGACGACGGTCTGGTAGTAGCCCGGCTCGGCCCAGGTGTGCTCACCCTTGACCGAGTAGGACCCCAGGTCGCCGGCCGTGATGGTCCCGGCCGAGGAGGTGCCGTCACCCCAGGTGATCGTCGCCGAGTAGTCGGCGGCCGACGTGCCCTTGCCACCGGAGAAGGTGCCGACGGTGCCGGCGATCTTCGCGCCCTCGACGCCCTCGAGCGTGCTCGTCGCGCTCACCTTGACACCGGTGTTCTCCGCGAAGGAGCCGTCGGTGAGGAACTCGACCTCCGAGAGCGTCGGCGTCCCGGTGCTCGCCGTGACGACGACCCGGTAGGCGGTGTAGGTGCCCGGCGTGGCGATCTTGAACGGTCGTGTCTGCGTCCGCCAGGCGAAGGCCTGGTCGCTCCGGGTGTCGATGGTCTCCCAGGTGCCGTTGCGCTGGCCCTCGACCCGCCACGCGGTGGGCTCACCGGCGGCCGACCCGTTGGTGAGCGTGTAGAAGCTCGCCCGCTGGCCGACCCCGGAGAGGCTGTACGTGATGGTCGGCGTGGCCGAGGCGAACGTCGTCGAGGTGGTCGAGGTGTTGTCGAACAATGCCGCGGAGCTGGTGGCACCCGGAGCCGTGACCGTGCCGCGGCTCGGTCCGGTTGCGTCCCGCAGGGGCGCCGGCTTGGCGTCGCCCTTGGTCAGCGACGGGGGAGCGGCGTTGGGCTGGGTCCCGTAGTCGGACGGGGACGCGCCCATGGCGAAGTCGATCGTCGTCGCACCCGCGAGCTTGCTGTGCGGGATGGACACACCCTTGTGCCCCTCACCGTTGACGGTGAGCTTCCGCACGTAGATGTTGCGCTCCGAGTTGTTCGGGGCGGTGACCACGATGTCGCCCTGGGTGCGGTGCACGGTCGCCTTGGTGAACTTCGGCGACCCGACGGCCCACTCGGCCGACCCGACCTGGAGCGGGTAGATGCCCAGCGACGACAGCGTGTTCCACGCCGACTGCTCGCCGTTGTCCTCGTCTCCGGGGTAGCCCTGGCCGATGTCGCCACCGACGTAGAGGCGGCGCAGGATCTCGCGCACCTTCTCGGCCGTGCGGGACTGCTTGCCGGTCCAGTTGTACATGTACGGGATGTGGTGCGAGACCTGGTTGCTCATCCCGAACATGCCCATCCGGACGTCACGCGCCTCGATGATCTCGTGGATGATGCCGCCGTAGCTGCCCGGCTTGGTCCCGGTCTCCGGAGTGGTGAAGAACTCGTCGAGCCTGTCGGCCATCGCCTCACGACCTCCGAGGAGGTTGGCGAGCCCGTTGCCGTCGTGCGGGGCGTGGAAGGCGAAGTTCCAGCCGTTGGTCTCGGTGTAGCCGCCGCCCCAGACCTCGGGGTCGAAGTTCGGTGCGAAGCTGCCGTCGGCGGAGCGGACCCGCAGGAAGCCGCTCTTGGGGTCGAAGTGGTTGGTGTAGGAGGTGGCGCGCTTGAGGAAGTACTCGGACTCCTCGGCGAGGGTTGCGCGTCGCTTGGCCGGGACGCTCTGGTCCTGGGCGAGCTTGGCGGCCTGGTTGCCGATGCCGAAGTCGTTGATCATCCCCTCGAGACCCCACGAGACGCTCTCGTGGGTGCTGTCCGGCGTGAAGCCGAGGAAGGGCGAGCTCGCCTGTCCCTTGCGGCCGACGCCGGACGACGTGGGCAGTGCGGTCGCGTTCTTGAGCGCCGCGTCGTAGGTGCCCACCTTGTCGGGCAACGGCACCCCCTTGACGAAGGCGTCGGCGAACGAGACGTCGGAGCTGGTGCCCGTCATGAGGTCGGCGTAGCCCGGGGAGGACCACCGTGCCACCCAGCCGCCGTCGCGGTACTGCTGGACGAAGCCGTCGGCGATCTCGGCGGCGAACTCCGGGTAGAGCAGGGAGTAGGCGGGCCACACCGTGCGGTAGGTGTCCCAGAAGCCGTTGTTGACGTAGATCTTGCCGTCCTTGATGGGGGCGTTGGTCGTCGTCGCGGTGGCTGCGCCGGACTTCGGCGAGACCGGGCTGGCGTACTGGAACGTCGGCGTCGACGCTGTGCCGGTGTTCTCGAACTGGCTGTTCGGGTAGAGGTTGAGGCGGTAGAGGTTGGAGTAGAGGTTGCGCAGCTCGGTGTCGCTCGCGCCCTCGACCTCGACGACGCTGAGGCGCTCGTCCCACATGGCCTTGGCGGCGGTCTGGACCTCGGTGAACGTCCGCCCCGTGAGCTCGAGCGAGGCGTTGCGCTTGGCCTGGTCGAGGGAGATGAACGAGGTCGCGAGCCGGAGCTCGACGTCGCGGTCGGTGCTCGTGTCGAACTTCGCGTAGCGCGTCCCGGTGTGGCCGTTGGGCGCGACGCCCGTCGCGGTGGCGGCTCGGTCGAACGTCCCGTGCACGAACATCCGGCTGCGACCCACGGAGAGGCCGCTGCCGTTGTCGACCCAGCCGCTCAGCGTCCCTGCCGCCGCGTCGACCGTGAAGGTCCCGTTGTTGTCGACGGTGTCGAGCACGAGGCTTCCGGTCGGCGCCGAGTCCGGGAAGGTGAAGCGGTAGACGCCACCGTGGTCCGCCGGGGCGGTCTCGGCGATGATGCCGCCGTCGAGGTGGACCCGGTAGTGGTCCGGACGGGCCACCTCGTCGTCGTGGTCGAAGGCGATGGCGCGGCCGGACGCGCTGCCGGTGGGGACGCCCTGGGCGATCGAGGGCATGACCGACATCTGGTTGCGGTCACCCATCCACGGGGAGGGCTCGTGCGAGATGCCGAGGCCCTGCAGGGTCGGACGGTTCTGGGCGTTGTTGCCCTGCTGGTAGTAGTACTGCCACGTCTGCGAGTTGGCGTTCGTCACCGGCGTGAAGAACGTGAACCCGTTGGGGACGGCGCTGATCGGCAGGTTGTTGCCGCGGGAGAAGGCACCCGAGCTGTTCGTCCCACGGCGCACGTCCACGGCATACGACGGGCTGGATCGGTCGAGCGCGACGGGGGCGGGGTCGATGATGACGTCATCCACCCATCCGCTGAAGCGCGTCTGCTTCGTCGGGCCGGCGGTGTTGTCGTAGCCGAGGAGGATCGCGTCGACGGTCTTGCCCCGGGCGGCGGTACCGAGGTCGACGGTGACGGAGTTCCACTGCGACGCATAGAGGATCTTGCCGACGCCCTGGCCGTTCGGGGAGGCGGCCGTGTCGTAGGCGTCGGTCGCGCCGAGGGCCGAGAGGAAGGTGCCGTCGGTGAAGCGCAGGTCGACAGCGGTGTAGGTCGAGGGATACGACAGGTCGCCCGTGACCATGTCGGGCGCGATCTTGTAGGTCAGCTGCGAGCGGTCGCCCACGGGGACGTCGACGTCGAAGAGGCGGTTCCAGGCGAACCCGCGGCCGGCCGCGGTGTGCTGCCCGCCGTAGCGCATCGCCTTGACGCCGGTCCAGCCGACGTTCGGCTTGAGGTTGAGTCCGGAGCGGGGTCCGGCGCCGACGGCGGTGACCATCGGGGCGATCTCGGGCTCGGTCGAGGTGACCTCGCCGAAGAGGCCCCAGTCCGCGAGCTGCAGCAGGCTGGCACCGTTGACGGCCGTGATGTCGAGCCGGTAGTAGGTGTACTCACCGGGGGTGGTCACGGTGAAGGTCTGCTTCTGCAGCCGGCTCGAGAAACTGAGCCCGGTGCGGCGGTCGAGGTCGGTCCACGTGGTGCCGTCGGTGGAGCCCTGGACGGTGACGTCCTTCGGGTCGCGCTCGGGCGCGTCGTTGGCCGAGGTGAGCGTGTACGTCAGCGCCTTCTTGGGCGCGGACAGCTGGTAGCGGGCCCAGCCGGTGCTCTGGAAGGCGAGCCACTTCGTGTCCGGGTTGGCGTCGGTGAGGTTCGCCGCGACCTCACCCGGGGGGTTCTCGGCGCTGGCGGTGACACCGGTGACCGAGCCGAGGAGGCTGCCGTCCGGTGCGGTGCCGCCGGTCACGTTCTGCTGCCGTGGCCCGTCACCGTCGACCTCGACGGTGGACTCGAGCGGCTGCGGCTGGCCCGCATCGAAGGAGGTCGACCACGCGCCGCCCTCCACGGCTGCGGGTGCCGCCGTCGGTGGTGGGGCGGCGACTGCGGCGGAGCCCGTCGCCCACCCGAGGGTGAGGGCGAGGGCACCGGCAGTCAGGCCTCTGGGGATTGCGGTGGTGGGGCGCATGCTTCCTCCGGGGAGCTCGTCGTTGAGCGTCGGCGGGTCTCCCGTGACCAGCCGTCCCGCCCGACGATGCTGGTATGCCGTCGGTGCCGCAACGCGAGCACCTCACCTTGTCCGCTGAGGACAGGGAATCGGACAATCTCACCGTGACGGGCGCCTGGAGGCCGCGCCCACGTTGCCCCGACGCACGGAGTTTGGTGAGATCAGGGCGTGACAGCGTTGTCAGGCAAGCGGACATCGGCCCGGCCGACCATGGCGGACGTGGCGGCGGAGGCCCACGTGTCCGTCAAGACCGTCTCCCGCGTCGTCAACCGCGAGCCCGGTGTCCGACGCGACACCGAGCTGCGCGTCCGTGGGGTCATCGACCGCATCGGCTTCATGCGCCATGACGGCGCCCGCATCCTGCGCCAGGGCCGGACGCAGACGATCGCCCTCGTCGTCGAGGACCTCGCCAACCCGTTCTACTCACAGATCAGCGCAGCCGTGGAGCGGGAGGCCCGCATTCGCCAGTACCAGCTCATCACGGCGTCAGCCGAGGGTTCCCCGACGCGCGAGCGGGTCGTCCTAGAGGGACTCATCAACCGCCGAGTCGACGGGCTCGTCGTCGTGCCGGCGGGGGAGCGGCCCGTCACCGACCCGACGGTCTCGGCGAGCGGCACCCCCATCGTCTACGTCGACCGGCCGGTGCGCGGCGAGCCGTGCGACACCGTCATCAGCGACAACCCGGGTGGGGTGCGCAGCGCCGTCGAGCACCTCGTCGCCAACGGGCACCGGCGGATCGCCTTCCTCGGGGACGACGCCGAGTTCTGGACCGCGAGACAGCGGCGCGAGTCGTTCGTCGCGATCCATGACGCGCTCGGCCTGCCCGGCGACACCCGCGTCGCCATGGGACCGCACACGGCGCAGTCGCTCACGACCCGCCTGAGCGCCTGGTCGCGGGAGCGCAGTCCCGTCACGGCGGTCATCACCGGCAACAACCGGGTCACCCTCGCCGCCCTGCACGCGATGCGCGACGCCGACCTCGAGATGGGGCTCGTGGGCTACGACGACTTCGAGCTTGCCGACCTCGTCGAACCCTCGGTCACGGTCGTGCACCAGGACCCGGCCTCGATCGGGCAGAAGGCGGTCCTCCAGCTCTTCGCCAGGCTCCTCGGCGACGAGTCGCCGGCCCAGACCGTCGTCATGCCCACGCGCCTCATCGTCCGGGAGTCCGGAAGGCTCCCCGAATCCGCTCGTTCCCGGAAGGCACTGCCATGACCGACACCCCGACCACCACGGCGACGATCGCCACCCTCACGGTCAACACGCCGCGGCGCTTCTACCGCGGTGGCGAGCGCATCCTCGCCTTCCGGGGCCTCGACGTGCCGCCCGACTTCGACGGCTACTCCCCGGAGGACTGGGTCGGCTCGACGGCCCGCCTGTTCGCAGAGGGCGGCGGCGGCGTCACGACGCTCGACAGCGGAGCCGAGCTGCCGGACGCGCTCCGGGCGGACCCGGACGGGTGGCTCGGCGAGGCGCACGTGGCGCGTTTCGGGAAGGAGCCCCACCTCCTCACCAAGCTCCTCGACAGCGGTGAGCGACTGCCGGTCCACTCGCACCCGAGCCGTGAGTTCGCGGCCGCCCACCTGGACTGCGACCACGGCAAGACCGAGGCGTGGATCGTCCTCGTCGCCGAGCCGGGGGCCACCGTGTGGGTGGGCTTCCGCGACGAGCTCGGCCCGGAGGAGCTCGCCGAGCTGGTCGACGCGCAGGACGAGCGCCTGCTCGCGGCGCTCAACCCGATCGAGGTCTCCGTCGGCGACGCCGTGCTCGTGCCCGCCGGCCAGCCCCACGCCATCGGCGAGGGGGTCCTCATCCTCGAGCTCCAGGAGCCGACGGACTTCTCCGTCATGCTCGAGCACCAGCGCTTCGGCCTCGAGCTCGACCACGCGTTCCTCGGCCTCGACCGCCCGCTGGCCCTGCGCAGCGTCGACCACGGCCCCGTGACGCCGGAGCGGCTGGCCTCGCTGCGCCGCCGCTGGGCGGACGTCGAGGGCCATGGACCCGCCCTCCCCGACGAGGCGAGCGACTTCTTCTGCGCCGAGGTCGTGCGTCCGGTGACGGGCGACGTCACCGTGCCCGCGGCATACGCCGCCGTCGTCGTCGTGGACGGAGCCGGAACGCTGTCCTCAGGACACGGCACGCGCGAGGTGCGCGCCGGTGACGTCCTGCTCGTGCCGCACGCCGCTGGTGAGGTCACCGTGAGCGGTGACGTCACCCTCATCCGGTGCATGCCACCGGCGGTCTGAACCCTCCGCTGTCCGGACCGGCGCGGCGTCCCTGTGCGCCAGCGCGGGGAGCAGGTGCTCGAGCTGCCCCACCTCCTCGATGTTGTGCCGGACCCACGCGCGGGCCATGTCGTCGGGGAAACGTCGCCGCAGCCACGCGTTCACCGGCCACATCAGCGCGCTGCGGGCGCCGAGGTCCATGACGGAGACGTAGTGCGTGCCGTCCGAGCCAGGGGACCAGGTGTGCTCGAGCTGCACGACGATCGCTCCGGCCACCCGGGTCACGAGCCGGATGCCGGTCTCGTCGAGCTTCTCGACCCGGTCCACGACGTCCACGGCGTATGCCGGGTCGCCACCGAAGGCCTCGACGATGCGGAACCGTGCCCCCTCGCCGGCGCCGCCACCCGTGGCGGGCCGGTCCAGCTCCCACCTGATGTGGTCCAGGGGGTGCCACGCGAGGTAGCGCGAGACGGTCCGGCCGCCGTAGGAGAGGGTCCCGTCGAGGTGGGTGAACCAGTCGAAAAGCATCGCGGGGGACACGCCGGCCAGGGGCCGGTGGTCGATGGTGATCCGGCGGCGGCCGTGGGGAAGCTCGGCGTGGCGGACCGTGGCCGTGCTCGTGGACCGCAGGGGGTGCAGGGCGGGAAGGGACATGACGCTCTCCTCGGAAGGTACGGTGGCGTTTCTTATGACGCCGAGAGTAGGCTCGTCCCAGAAGAAACGCAAGCGTTTCTTCGATAGGGTCCAGGACACGGAGGTGACGGGTGGCGACACGCAGGCGCGGCGTCGAGCTCGATGACGCCATCCGCGAGGCGACACTCGAGCTCCTCGCCCGGGGCGGTCCGGCGGCGGTGACCATGGAGGCCGTGGCGGCACTGGCGCGCACGAGCAAGCCGGTCCTCTACCGGCGCTGGCCCGACAGCCGCACGCTGCTGCGGGACACGTTGGTCGGCATCGCCCGGACGGCGATCCCGCACGAGGACACCGGCAGCTACCGAGAGGACATGCTGTCCGTGCTGCGCGGCTGGGCCATGCTCTTCACCGGCCCGCAGGCTGCGGTCATGCGAGGCGTCGTCGCGGCGTCGGTGCAGGACGAGCAGCTCGCCGAGACCCTGCGCAACGACGTCATCGGTTACCGCAAGGAGGAGATGTCGGCGCTGCTCGCCCGCGGCATCCGCCGAGGTGACGTGCGGGCGGACGTCCCCGTCCACCTCGCCCGTGAGCTCGGCCAGAGCGTGCTCTGGCACCGTCTGCTCGTCACCGGCGACCCGGTCGACGAGGCGCTCGTCGTCGAGATCGTCGACGACGTCCTCGTCCCCTTCGTGTCGCCCCGCCCCCGATGACCGCGCGGGTCGGTCCTACGCCTCCTGGATGACCGCGAAGGTCTCACCGGCGTAGGTCACGGTGTCTCCCGGGCGAACCTGACGACCACGCCGCGTGTCCACCTCGCCGTTGACCTCGACCGCGCCGGCCTCGATGACCGCCCGGGCGTCGGCGCCGTCCTCGACGACCGAGGCGAACTTGAGGAGCTGGCCGAGGCGGATGCTCTCGCCGGCGATGGGGATCTCGGTGGGGGTCACGGGACCAAGGATAGGCGTGGCGCGAGGTGGCCTAGGGTGCCGTCATGCGGATGCTCGGAGTGCTCGGCGGGATGAGCTGGACGAGCACGGCTGCCTACTACCGCGGGCTCAACCTCGGCGTGGCCGCCCGCCTCGGCGGCCACCACTCGGCGCGGCTCCTGGTCTCCAGCGTCGACTTCGACCCGGTGGTTCATGCCCAGCACGACGGCGACTGGGACCTCGCGACGAGCGTGCTCACGGAGGCGGCCCGCGGGCTCCGGTCGGGTGGCGCGCAGGCGATGCTGCTGGCCACCAACACGATGCACAAGGTGGCCGACGCCGTGGAGGAGGCCTTCGGTGCCCCGCTGCTGCACATCGCCGACCCCACTGCCGACGCCCTGCAGGCCGACGGTCGCACCGCCGTGGCTCTGCTCGCCACCCGGTTCACCATGGAGCAGGACTTCTATGCCGGACGGCTGCGTGAGCACGGTCTCGACGTGGTCGTCCCCGACGAGGCCGACCGCGAGACGGTGCACCGGGTGATCTACGACGAGCTCGTGCACGACGTCGTCCGCCAGGAGTCGCGGACCGCCTACCTCGGCGTCATCGAACGCCTCGCCGAGCGCGGTGCGGACTCCCTCGTCCTCGGCTGCACCGAGATCGGGCTGCTGCTCGGGCCGGACGACGGCATCCTGCCGCAGTACGACACCACCGCCCTGCACGTGGCGGCGGGAGTCGACTGGCTCTGCGCCTGACCTCTCCGGCGGCGGGCGGGGCTGGGACAGAGGTCATGCTCGGGCGGCTGGAAGGTTCTCCCTGATCCAGACCAGCCACCCGAGCACGTGTGGTGCGTCGGCCGGCCGGGAGTGTCCCTGTTCACTCCCGGCCGGCCGACGGCGCGGTTCTTCGCTGCCGACGTCGGTCAGCTTGCGAGCTCGCGCTGGTTGAGGATGCGGATCCGCTCGTCCTCGGTCATGCCGCCCCAGACGCCGTACGGCTCACGGGAGGCGAGGGCGTGCTCCCGGCACCGCTGGAGGACCGGACAGCTGTCGCAGACGGCCTTGGCGCGGTCGTCACGGCTGCGGCGCTGGTTGCCCCGCTCGCCCTCGGGGTGGAAGAAGACCTCAGGGCTCACCTGACGACAATGACCGTCGAACTGCCACTCCCACACGTCCAGCGTCGGCTTCGGCAGTCGTGCGATGTCAGTCATGACCCCTCCTGTCCGTGCAGGCCGACTCCGTCGTCGGTCCCTGCGATGTCCACGCGCCCCTGCTGCGCAGCATCAGGCTAGGAACGGGTTGGCAAGGTCCGGGTCTGGCCCGAGTAAGAAGTTGGCAAAGAGCGTCCCCTGGCCGGACTCCTCCGGTCGACGGGGCGGCGACGGTCGCCGGATCGGGGCGGCCCGCCACTGGCCTAGACTTGGGCAATGAGCCTTGGTGTCGACCACCCCACCCACCTCGAGGCCGAGTCCGCCACCGCGCGGACGCCCTCAGCACCCGTTCCTGCCGAGCGGCCCGCCGAAGGGCCGCCGCAGGGCCTGCCCGCGCCGTTCGCGGAGCTGGGCCTGACCTACGACGACGTGCTGCTCCAGCCCGGGGAGACCGACGTCATCCCCAGCGAGGTCGACACGACCTCGCGGCTGACCCGTGAGATCAGCCTCCGGGTCCCGCTGGTGTCCGCGGCCATGGACACCGTCACGGAGGCCCGGATGGCGATCGCCATGGCGCGCGAGGGCGGCCTCGGGATCCTGCACCGCAACCTCTCCATCGAGGACCAGGCCTACCAGGTCGACCTCGTCAAGCGCACCCAGACCGGCCGCATCTCCAACCCGGTCACCATCGGTCCGGACGCCACGCTCGAGGACCTCGACGAGCAGTGCGGCCGCTATCGCGTCTCCGGCCTTCCCGTGCTCGACGAGGGCCGGCACCTGATCGGCATCGTCACCAACCGCGACCTGCGCTTCACCCCGGTGGCCGAGTGGGCCACCACCCTCGTCCGGGACGTCATGACCCCCATGCCGCTCATCACCGGTCCCGAGGACATCGGCCACGAGGAGGCGACCAGCCTGCTGCGCCAGCACAAGCGCGAGCGCCTCCCGCTGGTCGACGCCCAGGGTCGGCTCACCGGCCTCATCACGGTCAAGGACTTCGTCAAGTCCGAGCAGTTCCCGCACGCGAGCAAGGACGCCTCCGGCCGGCTGCTGGTCGGTGCCGCCGTCGGGTACTTCGGCGAGGCCTGGGAGCGGGCCACGACCCTCATCGAGGCCGGTGTCGACGTCCTCGTCGTCGACACCGCCCACGGCCACGCACGCCTCCTGCTCGAGATGATCGAGCGGCTCAAGAAGGACCCGGCGACCCGCCACGTCCAGGTCATCGGTGGCAACATCGCCACCCGCTCCGGAGCGCAGGCGCTCATCGACGCCGGCGTGGACGCCGTCAAGGTCGGTGTCGGGCCGGGCTCGATCTGCACCACCCGGGTCGTGGCCGGTGTGGGCGTCCCGCAGGTGACCGCGATCCACAACGCGGCCCAGGCCTGCACGCCCGCCGGGGTCCCGCTGATCGGCGACGGTGGGCTCCAGTACTCCGGCGACATCGCCAAGGCGCTCGTCGCCGGCGCCGACTCCGTGATGATCGGCTCGCTCTTCGCCGGCTGCGAGGAGTCGCCCGGTGAGCTGGTCTTCATCAACGGCAAGCAGTTCAAGGCCTACCGCGGCATGGGGTCGCTCGGGGCGATGAGCTCGCGCGGCAAGAAGTCGTACTCCAAGGACCGCTACTTCCAGGCGGACGTGACGAGTGACGACCGGATCGTCCCCGAGGGCATCGAGGGCCAGGTCGCCTACCGCGGCCCCGTCGGCGCGGTCGCGCACCAGCTCGTGGGTGGGCTGCACCAGTCGATGTTCTACGTCGGCGCCCGCACCATCGGCGACCTCAAGGCCAAGGGCCGGTTCGTGAGGATCACGACCGCCGGGCTGAAGGAGAGCCACCCGCACGACATCACCGGCATCGTGGAGGCGCCGAACTACTCGTCGCGCTGAGCCGCGATGGTCCACACTGGGGAGACCGACGACCGTCAGGAGTCCCGATGCCCGACACCGAGCACCGCGCCAGCGACCTCCAGCACCGCGTGCACGTGGACCTGCCGCGGATCTCTCCCGACCAGATGACGACGTCTCAGCAGACCGAGCCGCCGCCGGACCCCACCGGCGGCCGCGACGGCGACGCGGAGTTCATGATCCGTCACGCCGGCTGAGCCGGTCAGCCGCGGGTCAGCCGCTCCGTCCATGAGGAGAGCGCGATGCCGCCGTCCGCGCTGCGGTCGACGGACACCGTCGCCAGCATCGCGTGGCCGACCGCGCGGGTGACGCAGTCGGCGGCGACGGTCTGGAGGCGCACGAGGTCGAGGTCGCTCGGGGCCGGGCGTTCGCCCGTCGCCAGCGCGAACAGGGTGTCCCCGTCGTATGCCGTGTGGACCGGTGACAGCGCCCGAGCCAGTCCGTCGTGGCTCACCCGGGCCAAGGCCCGGCACTGCACCTTGCTCAGGGTCGCGTCGGTGGCAACGACGCCGATGGTCGTCGCGGTGCCGGCACGCAAGGTGTCCTCCTCCGCGGCGCGCTCGGCCCAGTAGGCCTGCGCCAGCGCGGGATCCGGGACGGGCACGTGGGCGAACTCGTCCGCGAGACCGGAGCGGACGGCATACAGGCTTCCGTCACGGTCACAGGGCGAGCCCATCGCGTTGACGACCACGAGGGCACCGACGCGCACACCGTCGACGACGGCGCTGGCCGAGCCGACACCGCCGCGCAGCCCGCCGGCGCGGGCGCCGGTCCCCGCGCCGAGCGCACCCAGCGCCACCGGGCCGTCCGTGGCGGCGTCGAAGGCCGCGCGACCGTCCGCGGCGTCGGGGTAATGCAGGAACCCGCCACCGCGGCCCAGGTCGAAGACGACCGCAGCGGGGACGATCGGCACGACGTCGTCGGGCGCGCCGACCGGCCAGCCGAGCCCGGCCGCATACGCGGCCTGCATCACCCCGTCCGCGGTGGCCAGCCCGAAGGCGCTGCCGCCGGAGAGCACGACGGCGTCGACGCGGTCGACCAGGCAGGTGGGGTCGAGCAGGTCGGTCTCGCGCGTGCCCGGGGCCCCGCCGCGCACGTCGACACCGCCGGTGGTTCCCGGCGGCGGCACGACGACGCTCACGCCGGTGAGCCGGCCCGGCTCGTCGCGGGTGACGTGACCGACGAGCACGCCCGCCACGTCGGTGATCGCGTTGTGACGACCCGGCTGTGCTGCCCTCATGCCCCCAGCATGCCGAAGGCCGGCCCACCCGCGGTGGACCGGCCTTCGGGACGCGGGATCAGTGCAGGATCACCGGGGGAGCGACGTCGGCGGCGTCGGCGTCGTCGAGCAGGTGGCTCTCCTCGTGCTTGCGCGGCAGGAAGGACGCGGTCACGAGGGTGAAGGCGACCATGACGGCGGCGACGAGGAAGGTGTTGCCGAAGACCTCGCCCATGGCGTTCTGGACGGCGGACTGCAGCGCGGCCTGCCCGGCGGCGGCGTCGTTGCCGAAGCGAGCGAGGATCTCGCCCACGAGCGGGAACTGCTGGAGCAGCGAGGGGTTGTTCGGGTCGGCCGCGGAGGCCTCGCCGAAGGCCGCCGCCTGCGTGACGAGCTCGTCTTTCCTGAGCCCGTTGGTGAGCACGACCGAGATGATCGCGACACCGATCGAGCTCGCGACCTGCTGGCTGATGTTGAGCAGCGTCGACCCGCGTGCGACCTGGTGCGACGTCAGGGTCTTGATGGCGGACGTCATGAGCGGCATCATCGTCGCGCCCATGCCGAGGCCCATGACGAACAGCACCGGGATGAGGTAGCCCCAGTAGGAGGTGTTCCCGTCGACCTGGGTGAGGCCGAACATGCCGAGGGTGATCGTGGCGAGCCCGAACGGCACGATGCGGCCGACCGGCAGCTTGTCCGCGAGGGCGCCGGCGATCGGCATCGTGATCATCGCGCCGATGCCCTGCGGGGCGACGAGCAGACCGGCGTCGAGGGCGCCCTCGCCGCGCACCGTCTGGAGGTAGGTCGGGACGAGGAGCAGGCCGCCGAAGAAGGCGCCGGCGAAGATGAACATCGTCACGACCGACCACGTGAGGTTGCGATTCTGGAACAGCCGCAGGTCCAGCAGCGGGTGCTCCGGACGGAAGCTGTGGAAGACGAACGCGAGAATGAGCAGCAGACCGAGCCCGGTGAAACCGAGGACCTTCGCCGAGAGGAAGGTTCCCTCCTCGGGGATCGACGAGACGCCGTAGAGGAAGGCCGCCAGGCCGGGGCTCATGAGAAGCATGCCGAGCCAGTCGAAGGACTCCGTCGGCTCGGGGGCGTCCTTGGCCAGGGCCCACTGCGCGTAGACGAGCGCGGCGATGCCGAGCGGCAGGTTGATGAGGAAGATCCAGTGCCAGGACACCTTGTCGATGAGCCAGCCACCGAGGATCGGGCCACCGATGGGGCCGAGCAGCATGGGGATGCCGAGGATCGCCATGAGGCGGCCCATGCGGGCCGGGCCGGCGGCGCGCGTCATGATCGTCATCCCGAGCGGCATGAGCAGCCCGCCGCCCAGGCCCTGGACGACGCGGAAGAGGATGAGCATGTTGATGCTCGTCGCAGCGGCGCACAGCAGCGATCCCGCGGTGAAGAGCAGCAGCGCGAGCATGTAGAGGCGCTTGGTGCCGAAGCGGTCGGCGGCCCATCCGGTGAGGGGGATGACGGTGGCCAGGGCCAGCGTGTAGGCGGTGACGGTCCACGCGACGGTGGAGTAGGGCAACGGGTTGCCCTCCCCGGTGAAGGTCGTCTGGAGGTCCGGCAGCGCGACGTTGACGACGGTGATGTCCAGGATCGACATGATGGCGCCGAGGACGACGACACCAGCGATCTTGAGGACGGCACCGTCGATCTTGTCGGGATACTCGGTCGGGGCAGGGCTGGACAAGGAAGGGTCTCCTCGGGGAGCAAAAGGATTCTGGGTGCGGCGTCGGCAACGGCGACGGCGCCGGGTCGCGGGAAGACCCGCAACAGGTCATTGTGCTCCTGCCCGGAGGCCGAGCGCCAACTCGTTGTCTCGCCCCCGTGGTTAGGCTGCGGGCGTGAACGAGATCGAGATCGGACGTGGCAAGCGGGCCCGGCGCGCCTATTCCTTCGACGACATCGCGGTGGTGCCCTCCCGGCGCACCCGCGACCCCGAGGAGGTGTCGATCGGCTGGCAGATCGACGCGTACCACTTCGACCTCCCGGTGATGGGGGCACCGATGGACTCGGTGATGTCGCCGGAGACCGCGATCGCCTTCGGTCGGCACGGCGGCCTTCCGGTCCTCGACCTCGAGGGGCTGTGGACCCGCTACGAGGACCCGGCACCGCTCCTCGCGGAGATCGCCACCCTCGAGCCGGCGCTCGCGACGTCACGGATGCAGGAGATCTATCGGGCCGACATCGTGCCCGAGCTCGTCACCGAGCGGCTCCGGCAGCTCCGTGAGGCCGGCGTCACCGTCGCCGGCGCCCTCACCCCCCAGCGCACCCAGCAGCTGTGGAAGACCGTCGTCGACGCCGGTGTGGACCTCTTCGTCATCCGCGGGACCACCGTCTCGGCGGAGCACGTCTCGGCCCGCGCCGAGCCGCTCAACCTCAAGCGCTTCATCTACGAGCTCGACGTCCCGGTCATCGTCGGCGGCGCGGCGACCTACTCCGCCGCGCTGCACCTCATGCGCACGGGTGCGGCCGGAGTGCTCGTCGGCTTCGGCGGCGGGGCCGCGCACACGACCCGCCGCACGCTCGGCATCCACGCACCGATGGCCTCGGCCATCGCCGACGTCGCGGCGGCCCGCCGGGACTACCTCGACGAGAGCGGCGGGCGCTACGTCCACGTCATCGCCGACGGTGGCGTGGGCACGAGCGGTGACATCGTCAAGGCCATCGCCTGCGGGTCCGACGCCGTCATGCTCGGCGCCGCCCTGGCCCGGGCCACCGAGGCGCCCGGCCGCGGCTTCCACTGGGGGCCCGAGGCCCACCACCCGGAGCTGCCGCGCGGCGAGCGGGTCGAGGTCGGGGCCGTCGCCTCCATGGAGGAGCTCCTCTTCGGTCCGAGCCGGATCGCGGACGGCACGACCAACCTCGTCGGTGCGCTGCGCCGTGCCATGGCGACCACCGGCTACACCGAGCTCAAGGACTTCCAGCGGGTCGAGGTCGTCGTCTCGCCCTACGGCAACGACTGACGCCCCTCCCGCCGCGGGGTGCGGGCCACGGGAGCGGAAGTGGGTCGCACGCCTCATCCCCGACGGGTGTCGCGCCGTCGGCGGGTTGTCTACCCTGCGGACATGCCCCCTGTCATCGCAGACCCGGAGCTCGACCCCACCGCCACGTATGCCGTGGACCCGAGTCGCGTGCGCCGCCTCGCCTCGCGGGTCGTTGCCGGGCCCGGCGCCACGGAGCATCTGAGCCACACGCCGATGACGGGGGCGCCTCTCGCGACGCTCCCGGTCTCGACGCCGGAGGACGTCGCCGTCGCCATGGCCACCGCCCGGGGCGCCCAACGATCCTGGAGCCGGCTCGGCTTCGGGCGTCGCGCCGAGGTGCTCCTGCGCTTCCACGACCTCGTGCTCGAGCGCCAGGTCGAGCTCCTCGACCTCATCCAGCTCGAGTCCGGCAAGGCCCGCAGCCACGCCTTCGAGGAGGTGGCCGACTGTGCGATCGTCTCCCGGCACTATGCGCGAGCGGCGGCGGCATACCTCAAGGACACCCGCGTCCCGGGAGGAATCCCGGTGCTGTCCCAGACCGTCGTCAGCCACCGCCCGAAGGGCGTCGTGGGCATCGTCTCGCCGTGGAACTACCCGCTCAGTCTGGCCATCACCGACGCCCTCCCGGCTCTCATGGCCGGCAACGCGGTCGTCCTGCGTCCCGACCAGCAGTCCTCGCTCACGGCCCTCGCCGGTCATGAGCTGCTCCTCGAGGCAGGACTGCCCGAGGGCGTCTTCCAGGTCGTCCTCGGCCCCGGCTCCTCCACCGGCCAGGCGATCGTCGACCTGGCCGACTACGTCTGCTACACCGGCTCGACGCCCACCGGGCGCACCGTGGGCCAGGCCGCGGCCAAGCGCCTCGTCGGCTTCAGCCTCGAGCTCGGTGGCAAGAACTCCATGTACGTCGCGGCCGACGCCGACATCCCTCGTGCGGTCGCCGGAGCGGTGCGGGCGTGCTTCGCCTCCGCCGGCCAGCTCTGCATCAGCGCCGAGCGCCTCCTCGTCCACCGCGACGTCTTCGGCGAGTTCGTCACGACGTTCGTCGAGGCGGTCGAGGCGATGACGCTCGGGACCGGGCTCGAGTTCGGCTACGACATGGGCTCGCTCGTCGGCCGGAGCCAGCTCGACACGGTGACCCGGCACGTCGAGGACGCCCGCGCGCACGGTGCCACCGTGCTCACAGGTGGCCGGCCGCGTCCCGACGTCGGCCCCTTCGTCTACGAGCCCACGGTCCTCACCGGCGTCACCGAGGCGATGGTCTGCCGCGACAGTGAGACCTTCGGCCCGGTGGTGTCGGTCTACGAGGTCGGCTCCGACGAGGAGGCCGTCGCGTTCGCCAACGACACCGAGTACGGCCTCAACTCGTCGGTCTGGACCCGCGACGTGCGTCGTGGTCGTCGGATCGCTGCGCAGATCAGCACCGGGACGGTCAACATCAACGACGGGTATGCCGCGGCCTGGGGAAGCGTCGCTGCGCCCATGGGCGGCATGAAGGCGTCCGGCATCGGGCGCCGGCACGGTCGCGAGGGCATCGTCAAGTACACCGAGAGCCAGAACGTCACCGCCCAGCACCTCGTCGGTTTCGGCGGTCTGCCCGGTGTCCCGGAGGACACGTACGCCCACGGCATGACGGTCGCCCTGCGACTCATGCGCCGCCTCGGAATGAAGTGAGCTCCTGACGTGACCCAGGCACCTGCACGCGTCAACGGTGACGCTCCCCGCCACGACGACGTGAGGGTCGACGTCGACGTCGACGTGGTCGTGATCGGGACGGGCTTCGGCGGTTCGGTCGCCGCCCTCCGGCTGGCGGAGAAGGGCTACTCGGTCCACATGCTCGAAGCGGGCCGACGGTTCGAGGACGAGGACTTCGCCAAGACCTCCTGGGACTCGCGCAACTACCTCTTCGCGCCGCGACTGGGCCTGTTCGGCATCCAACGCATCCACAAGCTGCCCGACGTCATGATCCTGGCCGGCGCCGGTGTCGGTGGGGGCTCGCTCAACTACGCCAACACGCTGTATGTGCCGCCGGAGCCGTTCTTCAAGGACCCGCAGTGGGCCCACATCACCGACTGGCGCGACGAGCTGGCGACGCACTACGACACGGCGTCCTCCATGCTCGGCGTGGTCGACAACCCGTGCGAGGGACCTGTCGAGCAGATCTGGCGCGACGTCGCCGGTGACATGGGCGTCCCGGAGACGTTCCGGAAGACTCCGGTCGGGGTGTTCTTCGGCGAGCCCGGCGTCGAGGTCGAGGACCCCTACTTCGGTGGGGCCGGGCCGAAGCGCCGTGGTTGCATCGAGTGCGGCAACTGCATGGTGGGCTGCCGCCACGGCGCCAAGAACACCCTGCGCAAGAACTACCTCCACCTCGCCGAGGGTCTCGGCGTCGCCATCGAGCCGCTGCGCACCGCGACCCGGGTGGGAGTCGTGCCCGGCACCAAGGGTGACGGGCCGGCACACGAGCGCTATCGAGTCCTGCATGAGCGCACGGGTCGGGTCTCGGGCAAGGATGTCCGGACCACCACGGCCCGGCACGTCATCGTTGCCGCCGGAACGTGGGGCACGCAGACCCTGCTGCACACCATGCGTGACGAGGGCGAGCTCCCGGAGATCTCCGAGCGGCTCGGCCACCTCACGCGGACCAACAGCGAGGCGCTGCTCGGCGCGATCACCGCGCGCGTCCACGAGGACGCAGCGCTCGACAAGGGCATCGCCATCACGTCGTCGTTCCACCCCGACGAGGACACCCACGTCGAGAACTGCCGTTATGGCCGGGGATCCAACGCCATGAGCCTGCTGTCGACGCTGATGGTGGCGGGCGACACCGGTCGCCCGCGGCCGCTGCAGTTCCTTCTCGACGTGGCCCGCGACCCCAGGCAGCTCATGAAGACGTTCCCCCTGTGGTACCGGGGGAGCGAGCGCACGATCATCGGTCTCGTCATGCAGAGCCGCGACAACTCGCTGCGGGTCTCCGGGCGTCGCGGACTCCTCGGGCGGAGGGGGCTCACGTCCCGTCAGGGCCACGGGGAGCCGAACCCGACCTACATCAAGACCGGGCACGACTCGATGCGAGCCGTGGCCAAGCGGCTGCATGAACTCACCGGCGAGTACACCATCGCCGGGGGGACGTGGGGCGAGGTGTTCGACGTCCCCCTGACCGCGCACTTCCTCGGCGGCGCCGCCATCAGCGACGGCCCGGAGACCGGCGTCGTCGACCCCTACCACCGCCTGTGGGGCTACCCCGGAATCTCCGTCGTGGACGGTTCGGCGGTCTCGGCGAACCTCGGGGTCAACCCCTCGCTCACGATCACGGCGCAGTCCGAGCGCGCGATGTCGCTGTGGCCCAACAAGGGTGAGGCGGACCTGCGCCCGGCGCAGGGCGAGGCCTACCGGCGCCTCGATCCCGTGCCCGCCCGCCACCCGGCGGTGCACCCCGACTTCTTGCGAGTTCCGGTCAGGCTGCCGGTGCCTGCGGTCCGCGTCCCCGAACGGAACGCGCACTAAGTCGGTCGCCTCGGTCCGCGTCCCCGAACGGAACGCGCAATAAGTCGGTCGCCTCAGTCCTCGTCGCGCCAGGCGCGCCAGAGGGCGGCGTAGGCCCCGTCGCGCTCAATGAGCTCGGCGTGCGTGCCGAGCTCGCTGATCCGCCCACCTTCGACGACGCACACCCGGTCGGCGTCGTATGCCGTGTGCAGCCGGTGCGCGATCGCCACGACCGTGCGACCCTGCGTGACCGCGGCGAGGGAGCGCTCGAGGTGCCGGGCCGCACGCGGGTCGAGCAGCGAGGTCGCCTCGTCGAGCACGAGGGTGTGCGGGTCGGCCAGGACGAGCCGGGCGAGCGCGAGCTGCTGCGCCTGTGCCTCGGTGAGTGCGTGGCCACCGGAGCCGACGACGGTCTCGAGTGCGTCCGGCAGGGCGCGGACCCAGCCGTCGGCATCGACGGCGGCCAGGGCGGCATGCACCTCGTCGTCGGAGGCGGTCGGCCGCGGGAGTCGCAGGTTCTCGCCCACGGTGCCGACGAAGACGTGGTGCTCCTGCGTGACCAAGGCGACCTCGCCGCGCAGGGCGCCGAGGTCGAGGTCCACGAGCGGGACGCCACCCACGGTGACGCGACCGGTGCGCGGTCCGTCGATCCCGGCCAGCAGCCGGCCGAGCGTGGACTTGCCGGCACCCGAGGGACCGACGACGGCGAGCCGCTCACCGGGGCGCAGCTCGAGGCTCACGCCGTGCAGGACGTCGCGGCCCTCGCGGTAGGAGTAGCGGACGTCCTCGACGCGGATCGCCTCGCCGCGCGGCTGCTCGCCGGTCGCGACCCGGTCGGGCGGCACCTCGCCGACACCGAGCACCCGTGACAGAGAGGTGGCGGCGAACTGGATCTCGTCGAGCCAGCTGATGAGGTCGCCGAGCGGATCGAGCATCTGCTGGATGTAGAGCGTGACGGCGGTGGCCGCGCCGATGGAGATGTGTCCGTTCCACGCGAGCCAGCCGCCCCAGAGCACGGAGACGGACACGGGCAGGAAGAAGCCGATCTCGAGGAACGGGAACCAGCGCAGCCTCAGGCTCACCCCGACGCGCTCCGCGCGCCCCGCCTCGGCGAGCGCCTCCTCGAACCGCTCCCCACGGACAGCGCCGAGCCCGAGGTTGTCGACGGTCTGCAGGCCCTCGATCGTCTCGGCCCCGACCGAGTTGAGGCGGGCGTAGCTCGCGTGCTCCCAGAGGTAGACGCGACCCGCGCGACGGAGGTACCAGATGCTCGAGGGGACGTGGAAGATCAGCGGGGCGAGCAGCGCCAGGGCCGCCAGCGGGGACGTGAGGACGGCGGCCACGACCGTCGCCGAGACCGTCATGACGGAGACGACGATCGCGGGGATCCCGAAGCGGATGACGTGCGTCATCGCGTCGATGTCGTTGGTCGTGCGCGCCACGAGGTCGCCGGTGCCGGCCCGCTCGAGGGTGGACAGGGGCAGCCGCACGGCCGAGCCGATGAAGTCCTCGCGCAGCCGCGCGAAGACGTGCTCGGACAGGATGAAGGCCGCCCGCCGAGCCAGCCAGGTGAGCACGGTCTGGGCGAGGATCGCCGCGGCCAGCAGGGCGATGAGGGTGTCGATGCGACCCAGGCTCGCCTCGCCCGGACCGCCGCGCGTCACCTCCTGGACGATCTGGCCGACGACCCACGGACCGACCAGGCCGATGAGCGCGGCGAGGCCATGGAGCCCGAGGACCCAGAACAGGGGGCGGCGGTGGTCGCGCAGGAGGACCTTGGTGTGCGCGACGACCGTCTGCCGGCTGGCGATGGGGAGGGAGCGCTTGGCGTGGTCGGTCTCGCCGAGCTGGTGCAGGATCGGGGTCATCGCTCAGTCCTCGGCGCGCAGGACGATGCGCTGGTATGCCGGAGAGTCGTGGACCAGATCGCGGTGGCTGCCGCTGTGGGTCACGACGCCGTCCTCGACGACGAGCACGCGGTCGGCGCGGTCGAGGAGCAGCGGGCTGGACGTGACGGCGACCGTCGTGGAGCCGGCGCGGTGCTTGACGAGGCGCTCGGCGATCCGGGCCTCGGTGTGGGCGTCGACCGCGCTGGTCGGGTCGACGAGGACGAGGACCTCGGCGTCGCGCAGCAGCGCCCGGGCCAGGGCGAGCCGCTGGCGCTGCCCCCCGGAGAGCGCGCGTCCCCGCTCCTCCAGCTCGCCGTCAAGCCCACCGTCGACCGAGTCGACGGCGTCACCCGCATCCGCGGTGTGCAGGGCCTGGGTGAGCGCGAGGTCATCGACGCCGTCGGCGCCGAGCTCCCGGCGGACCGGCCCGCTGAAAAGGTGCGGGTCGGGCTGCGAGACGACGATCCGGCGTCGCACGACGTCGATGGGGAGGTCGTCGAGGGACACGTCGCCCCACGTGACCCCGTGACGGCCGGGCAGCGTGCGGCCGAGGCGGGCGGCGATGGCGCCACTGTCCTCGGGCCGGGCCGAGACGATCGCGGTGAGCTGGCCGGGACCGACCCGCACCCCGGACACGGGGTCGACGAGCTCCCCACCGGAGCGCCCATTCGTGACCAATTGGTCGAATGTGGTGCTTCCCATGCCACCGTTCGTGACCAATTGGTCGGAACGTGTCGGGTGGTCGGGCTCGGCGGCGAGGATGGGGGCGATCCGGCTGGCGGCGACCCGGGTCGCGGTGAGCTTGTTGACGAACTCCGTGGCGGTGCGCAAGGGCATCGGGAGGAAGGCCGTGTAGCCGTAGAAGGCGACGAGCTGCCCCGGTGAGATGTCGCCGGCGACCGCGAGGTGGGCGCCCAGGCCGGTCACGACGAGCACGAAGACCCCCGGCAGCAGCACCTGCGAGGCGTCGAGCAGCGCCTGCACGCCGGACAGCTGCACACCGGCGTCGCGCACGCGACCGGACTGACCGGCATACCGGGAGAGGAAGTTCTCCTCGCCGCCGACGCCGCGCAGGACCCGCAGCCCGGTGACGGTGTCGGCGCCGAGGGCGGTGAGCCGGCCGGACTCCTCGCGCTGTGCCTGCTGCCGCTTCTGCAGGGGCTTCATGACGAACGAGAGCGAGGCCAGCAGCAGCGGCCCGCCGAGGAGCATGACGAGCCCGAGCAGCAGCGACCCGCGCAGCAGGATGACCGACACGACGACGAAGCTGACGATGGCCCCGGCGACGCGCGCGGTGACGTCGAACGACTCACCCATCCGCCAGAAATCGCGCGCGAAGGTGGTCAGCACCTCACCGGCCGGCTTGTCGCGGGTCAGCGCCGGCCCGGCCCGCCGCACGGCGCGCTCGGTGACGATCGCCGACCGGAAGGCGGCGAGCAGCCAGTTCGTCACGGCGAACCAGTGCCGCAGGTTCGTCGTGGCGGCGCTGACCAAACCCATGAGGAGGATGACCCCCGCCCAGAGCAGGAGGGCGCGGCCGTCGCGAGCCACCAGCCCGTCGTCGAGCGCCTTGCCGATGGCGGCCGGGATGAGGGCGATCGACAGCATCCACGGGATGCCGAACGCCGCGCCCGCCGCGAGGGTGCGCCACTGCCGCCGGACCAGCCAGAGCAGGAGGCGGTCAGGGTGGGACGGGGGAGTGGCGTCGGCCTCGAGGGCGTACGGCCAGGCGGTGTCGGGCATCGCCCCCACCGTAGAAGGCGGTGCGACGCCGAGCCACCGAGTTTCCGCTCAGGAAGCCCGATTACGCTCGCCCCGTGCTCCGATCCGCCCGCAAGCCGCGCCACCTGGCGCTGCTCGCCGCGGCGGTGCTCATCATCATCGCGTTCGTGCAGCTCGGGCGCTGGCAGCTCGGCGTCGCCGAGGACGAGGCGTCCCAGGAGGCCCTCGAGCGGGCTCGGTCGCAGCGGCCGGTCGCCGTCGAGACGGTGCTGACCCCCCACAGCGACTTCCCCGGTGAGCTCAGCACCCGCCCGGTCGCCGCGACGGGGACGTTCGGACCGGAGCAGGTGGTCGTCGCCAACCGCCGGCTCGACGGCCGCGCCGGCTACTGGGTCGTCGCGCCGCTGCGCGTCTCCGCGACCGGCGCGACGCTGCCGGTGCTGCGCGGCTTCGTCACCTCACCGTCGGAGGCACCTCCGGTGCCGACCGGAGAGGTCACCGTGACGGGTGGACTGGCTCCTCCCGAGTCCCCGTATGCCGGCGAGCCGCCTCCGGAGGGCCTGCTCGCCTCGGTTGACACCTCCGTGCTCGTGGGCCTCTGGCCGGGGGAGCTCTACAACGCGTTCGTCTTCCAGCAGGAGCAGGAGCCCGCCGCGGCCCCGGCGAACGTGGGCACGATGCAGACGGTGCCCACGCCGACGGGGGAGACGGGCTTCAAGTGGCGCAACGCGGCATACGCCCTGCAGTGGTGGGCGTTCGCGTTGTTCGCGCTCTTCATGTGGTGGCGCATCGTCAAGGAGGACGACGGGCGCGAGGAGGCCGGCCGCGAGCCGGTCGCGGGAAACAGGGACAATGGCTGACGTGGCCAGCACCGACGAGCAGACGACACAGACCCGGGGACCGATCCGCGACCGCGAGGCGGCCCGGAAGGCGCTGACCTTCTTCAAGGTCATGGCGTTCATCGTCGGCGTGGGCCTGCTCGTCCTCGTCGTCGAGATCGTCCTCGAGTACGGCACGTCCATGAAGGGTGAGCAGAACCCGCTGCACTGGTGGCCGCAGCCGCACGGCTTCATCTACATGGTCTACCTCGTCGCCACCGCCAACCTCGGCTTCAAGGTGGGCTGGTCGCTCGCCAGGATGGTCGGCGTCATGCTCGCCGGCTGCGTGCCCTTCCTGTCGTTCTGGGTCGAGCGCCGGGTCGCCGGCGAGGTCGAGGGGCGTCTGGCGCGCCAGTAGCCTGTGGGGGTGAGTGAGTCCTCCCCCCTGTCCGACCGTCCGGTCCTCGTCGTCGACTTCGGCGCCCAGTACGCCCAGCTCATCGCGCGCCGCGTGCGCGAGGCCAACGTCTTCAGCGAGGTCGTGCCCTCGACCATGCCGGCGACGGAGATGCTCGGCAAGGAGCCGGCCGCGATCATCCTCTCCGGTGGCCCGAGCTCGGTCTACGAGGAGGGCGCGCCCCCGCTCGACCCGGCACTGCTCGACGCCGGGGTGCCGGTGTTCGGCATGTGCTACGGCTTCCAGGCCATGGTGCAGGCGCTCGGCGGGACCGTCGACCGCACGGGGCTGGGGGAGTACGGCTCCACGCCGGCGCAGGTGTCCGACACCGACTCGACGCTCTTCAACGGGCAGCCGGGCGACCAGTCGGTGTGGATGAGCCACGGTGACGCCGTGACCGCAGCCCCCGACGGCATGCGAGTCACCGCCTCGACCTCGGGCGCCCCGGTCGCCGCCTTCGAGGACGACGACCGCCGCCTCTACGGCGTGCAGTGGCACCCCGAGGTGATGCACTCGACCTTCGGCCAGCGGGTCCTCGAGAACTTCCTCCTGCGCGGGGCCGGGCTGGCCGGCGAGTGGACGGCGCACAACGTCGTCGAGACGCTCGTCGAGCAGGTCCGCGAGACCGTCGGCGACAAGAGGGTGCTCTGCGCCCTGTCCGGCGGCGTCGACTCGTCGGTCGCCGCCGCGCTCGTCCAGCGCGCCGTCGGCGACCAGCTCACCTGCGTCTTCGTCGACCACGGCCTGCTGCGGGCCAACGAGTCCGAGCAGGTCGAGCAGGACTTCGTCGCTGCGACGGGGGTCGACCTCGTCGTCGTCGACGCTCGCGAGCAGTTCCTCACCGCGCTGGCCGGGGTCTCGGACCCGGAGGAGAAGCGCAAGATCATCGGGCGCGAGTTCATCCGGGTCTTCGAGCAGGCCGCCCGCGACGTCGTCGGCTCGGCCGAGCGTGACGGCCACCCCGTCGAGTTCCTCGTCCAGGGGACGCTCTATCCGGACGTGGTCGAGTCCGGCGGCGGCACCGGGACGGCCAACATCAAGTCCCACCACAACGTCGGCGGACTGCCGGACGACCTCCAGTTCACGCTCATCGAGCCGCTGCGTCTGCTCTTCAAGGACGAGGTGCGCCAGGTCGGTCTCGAGCTGGGGGTCCCCGAGGCGATCGTCTGGCGGCAGCCGTTCCCCGGCCCGGGGCTCGGCATCCGCATCGTCGGCGAGGTCACGGCCGAGCGGCTCGAGATCCTGCGCCATGCCGACCAGATCGCCCGCCAGGAGCTCTCGTCCGCCGGTCTCGACCGCGACATCTGGCAGTGCCCGGTCGTGCTGCTGGCCGACGTCCGCTCGGTGGGGGTGCAGGGCGACGGCCGGACGTACGGCCACCCGATCGTGCTGCGCCCGGTGTCGTCCGAGGACGCCATGACGGCCGACTGGACCCGCGTGCCGTACGAGGTGCTCGCCAAGATCTCGACCCGCATCACCAACGAGGTGCGCGAGGTCAACCGGGTGGTGCTCGACGTCACGAGCAAGCCGCCGGGCACCATCGAGTGGGAGTGACGTCCAGCCCACCGCGCGTCTCAGGGACAGGTCCGCGTAAAAGATGGTCAGAACACTTCGCGTGGGTTTCTCCATTCCCGTGGTAGCCACGGCGGTGTTCCCCTAGCCTGACGCTGCCACGTCAGCACTCCCCGGGGGACCCCAATGGCCGCACCTGCCCACCGTCATCTTGCGCTGCCCGCACGCGTCGTGCTGGCTCTCGCGCTCGTCCTGAGCCTGCTTCCGGTCTTCGGTGCTGCGGCCCAGGCGGCCGTCGCCGCGCCGACCGGTCTGTCGACGAGCGGTGGCGGGTCAGCGACGCCGACGCTGCAGTGGCAGCGGGTCAACTCCGCGACGAAATACGACGTGGAGGTTTCGGCGTCGTCTTCGTTCGCGCCGACGCTTTTCGTGAAGTCGACGACGAACCGGATGATCGTCCCGACTGTCGTCCTCCCCGAGGGAACGGTCCATTGGCGGGTTCGTGCGGCGGACGCCAGCGGCACGAGCGGCTGGTCCTCGGCGACGTACTCGGTCACTCCACCGAAGGCCCCCCGACCGCTGGGTCCGACCAACACGGTGACGACGGTCCTTGAGCAGCCCTCCTTCCCCCCTCTGCTGTCGTGGGAGGGCGTGGCCGGTGCCACGGGTTACCAGGTCGAGGTGGACGCCACCGCTGAGGGGGCCACGGGAGCCGATTTTGTGGATGCCTCGAATTACACAACCAAGAGCACGTCCTTCGTGGTGCCCGACCCCAAAGCCGACGGCACCTACTTCTGGCGAGTGCGCGCTCAACTGAGCAATGGGCTGTACACCGCGTTCTCGACCGCGTGGAGGTACAAGATCGGACCGCTTCGGAAGGTCCTCAACGTCACCCCGGCGAACAACGAGAACGGCGCGCTTCGCGATGTGGTGCTCGAGTGGGATGCCGTCCCAGGTGCAAAGACCTACGACCTACAGGTGAGCACGGACGACCAGTTCAACACGATCGTCGACACACGGGTGGGCATCAAAAGCACGCGCTACTCGCCTTCGACGACGTATCTCAACGACCAGTACTACTGGCGCGTCCGAGCGCGGAACAACCTCGACCAGACCTTCGACTGGTCCGACGCTGCCGTGACGCGGTACAACTTCCAGCGCAACTGGCCCACCGCGCCGCAGCTCCTCAAGCCAGCCAACGTCCTGACTCCGGCCGCCAGTGACGACTTTTCCTTCCAGTGGACACCGGTGGACCACGCCACGACTTACCAGCTCGACGTGGGAAATGATCCAAACTTCTCGACCCCCAACGTCACATACAAGACGTGTTACACGGCCGGGACGACCTACGCCGCCGGCTATCTCACGATCAACAACGGCTTTGTGAGCCCCGACATCTGCATGCCTGCGCAGGGAGTGGTGACGTACTGGCGAGTTCGGGCCCTGGACGAGCCCAAGAACGTGCAGGGCCTCTACTCGCCCATTCAGTCGTTCGTGTACTCGTCTGGGGTGGTCCAGCGTCAGTCACCTGCCGACGGTGCCACCGTGGCAGTGCCGACCCTGTCGTGGCACGCTGCGAAGGACGCCGTCAAGTATCGCCTCACGCTGACGAACAACGCCGGAGCGAGCAGCAATTTCGAGACTCACTCGCTGAGCTGGACGCCGACGAGCTCGTCGTTTTTCGACTCCACCAAGGGTCCGTTCCGGTGGACCGTGGTGTCGGTCGACGCCGACGGCCGCACGTCTCCACGACCGCCGGACTGGACCTTCACCCTGTCGGGCGGCCCCGCGTCTTCGGGGGCGACGCCGTTGACGCCGTTGACCCCGCCGAGCTCGGCCACGTCGAGGTTCCCGACCCTGCGCTGGGAGCCGCACCCCGAGGCGAAGCACTATGTCGTGAGCATGGGGATCGCCGGGAGCGGATTCTTCTTCGCGCGCGACTACGCGCCCGTCGTCAAGGACAACCACCTCTACCCGACGGCGACGGATACGGGGGAGAAGTTCCTCAACCCCGGCACCTATGAGTGGGTGGTCCAGGCCTTCACAGCCAGCGGTTCCCTGCTGGGGAGCGGGGCACTGAGCACGTTCACGATCACCGACCTCGACCAAGTCGGCGGACAGCGGATTGCGGTCACCGGCACGGGTCTCGACACTGGCGCCGTTTGCGCTGCCGCATTGGACTCGCCATCACCTCAGCCAACCAAGTGCGAGCGGGTGCCCACCACACCTGTGCTCGACTGGAACCCGGTACCTGGTGCTGGGCTGTACAAGGTTTACGTGGGGCATGACCGCGAGCTCACCGGGCTCGTCTACGACAGAATCCCGGCCACGGGGAGCACCCGCTGGACGCCGAGGGCTTCCGACTTCGCCATCACCCCGTCGGCGCTGCCCGACAGTCAAGCCGGTCAGGCCTACTACTGGTACATCCGTGCATGCAAGACGGCCACCGTCTGCTCGGCCGACCCGGTGTCCAAGCAGAATGCCGCCACGAACGCTTTCAACAAGACCTCCCCGCAGGTGGGCAATCTGCAGGTCCGACAGACGAACGGCCGGGTGCAGAACCAGGTGGTGTTCACCTGGGACGACTATCTGGCCACGAACAGGCTGGCCACTTACCCGGCCTCAGGGACGTTGCCCGTCGAGTCGAGCTGGCAGGCTGCGAAGCAGTACCGGATCCAGGTCTCGACCTCGCCGAGCTTCGCCACGATGACCGACACCCAGCTCGTCGACCAGACGACGTACACGGCCTTCGACCGGACCTATCCGGAAGGGACGTATTACTGGCGGGTCCAGGCGGTCGACGCTGCGAACAACGGTCTGACCTGGGCACCGACGCAGTCTTTCGTCAAGCAAAGCCCGGCACCGGTCCTCACCTCACCCGTAGGCGACGAGGTGACGTCCGGCCTCACCGCCTTCGAATGGGCGCCCACCACCTTCGCCGGCAGTTACACCCTCGAGGTTTACAAGAACGACGACACCAATTGGTCGCCGGCGAACCGGGTCGTCAGCTTCACCGGCAAGCAGGTGGCCCACGCCCACTCCACTCCGCTGCCCGCAAGCGCCTCGGCCTACGTCTGGCGAGTGGCGAGGCTGGACGCCGACGGCCGGCCGGGCCAGTGGTCCAGCACCGGAAGGTTCTTCGCGTCGGGTGCTGCGCCCACGCTGACCGCCCCGACGGCCGGAGCCACGGTGAGCGGTCAGAGTGCCTACTTCGCCTGGACCCCGGTGCCGAGTGCCGTGAGCTACCGGTTCGAGCGGAGGGCCAAGGGCTCGTCGACCCTCGCCGAGAACATCATCACGAGCGCAACCTCGTGGGCGTCCCTCACCGCCATCCCCACGGGTGCCTGGGAGTGGCGCGTCGTCGCCCTCGACGTGACAGGAGCGCCGCTGGGGGAGAGCCCCTGGAGCGGCTTCGTCGTGGACAACGACAAGGGCCGTTTCACGGCCGTGACGCCGGCCCGCGTGCTGGACACGCGCACCGGGGTCGGGCTGTACGCCCCGCGGAAGCTCGGCGCAGGCCAGACCCTGACCTTCAAGGTGCCCGACCTCGCGCCCGGAACCACTGCCGTGGTGCTCAACGTGACCGCGGTCAACCCCACCCTGACGAGCTACCTCACCGTGTGGCCCTACGGCCAGACGCGACCGACGGCGTCGAACGTCAACTTCGCCACGGACGCGACGGTCCCGAACCAGGTCATCGCCAAGGTCGGCTCCGGCAACCAGGTGAGCATCTACAACGCCAGCGGCACCGTCGACGTCCTTGCCGACCTCGCCGGCTACTACGCGCCGGACCTGGGGGCGACCTACACCCCGGTGACGCCGACCCGCGTCCTCGACACCCGCAGTGCCCTGGGGACGACGTCGACCAGCAAGGTCGGCCCGGGCGGCACGGTCGTCCTCGACGTGCCCGGCCTGCCTGTCGGTGCCAAGGCGGTCACGCTCAACGTGACCGCGACCCAGCCGACGGCCGGCAGCTATGTCACGGTCTGGCCCACGGGTTCGGCGCGACCCAACGCGTCGAGCCTCAACTTCACGGCCGGGAAGACCGTCCCCAACCTCGTGACCGTCGCGGTGAACAACGACGGGAAGGTCAGTCTGTACAACGCCGGTGGCAGCGTGCACCTCTTCGCCGACCTCGCGGGCTGGTTCGCCGGTGACACCGCGAGCAGCTACTCGCCCGTCACGCCGCAGCGCGTGCTGGACACGAGGTCTGGGCTGGGAGCCCCGAGGGCGAAGCTGGGCCCGGCCCCGGCCACCATCACCCTGACAGTGCCCGGCCTGCCAGCGAACGCGACAGCGGTGGCGCTCAACGTGACCGCGAGCGGGCCGACCAGCTCGAGCTGGCTCACCGTCTACCCCGGCAACGTGGGGAGGCCGTCGGCGTCCAACCTCAACTACGTGGCCGGACAGACGGTCGCCAACATGGTCGTCGCCAAGGTGGCTCCCGGTGGCCAGGTCACCTTCTCCAACGCCGTGGGCAGCGTCGACGTCATCGCCGACCTGGCGGGCTTCTACACCGGCTGACGCACGTGTCGGCGACCACCTCCGGCCGTGCCCGCGGAGGTGGTCGTCGACGGAGCGGGTGGTGAGCGGACGGCATACGGGCGATTAGAGTTGGCCCCATGTGTGGAATTGCCGGCTATCACGGCCTGAGCGCCAACGAGGCGCTCCTGGAGACCATGAACGGGTGCCAGCAGCACCGCGGCCCCGACGGCGAGGGGATCTTCGTCGACGGGCCGTGCGGCCTCGCCCACCGGCGGCTGTCGATCATCGACGTCGCCCACGGTCAGCAGCCGATGGCCACCGCCGACGGGCGCTACACGATCGCCTACAACGGCGAGGTCTACAACTACCTCGACCTCCGGGCCGAGCTCGAGGGCCTGGGCCGGACCTTCACGACCGACTCCGACACCGAGGTCGTCCTCGAGGCCTTCGCACAGTGGGGTGGTGAGGCGTTCGACCGGTTCAACGGCATGTTCGGCCTGGCCATCTGGGACCGCGACGAGCAGCGGCTCACGCTCGCCCGCGACCACTTCGGCATCAAGCCGGTCTACGTGTGCCGGGTGCCGGCCGTCCCCGGTGACCCCGGCTCGGGCGAGGCACTCCTGTTCTCCAGCGAGATCCGCCCGATCCTCGCCAGCGGCCTCTACGAGAAGAAGCCGAACGAGCGCTCGATCTACCGCTACCTGAGGTTCCGCGCCCACGAGGACGGCACCGCGACCTTCTTCGACGGCATCGAGCGGCTCCAGCCGGGCGAGATGCTCGAGGCCGACGCCACCGGCATCCACCGCCGGATGTTCACCCGCCTGCGCGAGGAGCTCGCCGAGCTCGCCCTCGAGCAGCGCCCCTATGACGACGCGGCCGCGGCGGAGTACAAGGAGCGCTTCATCGAGGCGGTCCGGCTGCGCCTGCAGTCCGAGGTCCCCGTCGGCACCTCCCTCTCCGGTGGCCTCGACAGCTCCGCCGTCGCGGTCGTCATCAACCAGCTCATCAACGAGGGTGACGAGCGCACGGCGTCGGTCGGCGTGCAGCAGAACACGTTCAGCGCCGTCTTCCCGAACTCGATCAACGACGAGGAGAAGTACGTCGACGAGGTCCTCGAGATCTGCCAGGGCCACGTCGACGGCCACAAGATCCTCCCGACGGCCGACGAGTTCAAGGCCGACCTGCGCGACTTCATCCGCACCCAGGAGGAGCCGCTGATCTCCAGCGGTCCCTACGCGCAGTTCCAGGTCATGCGCGAGGCGACCAAGCACGTCACCGTCCTGCTCGACGGCCAGGGTGCCGACGAGATGATGGCCGGCTACATCCCCTACTACGCCGTCTACCTCCGCCAGCTGCGTGCGCAGGGCGCCAGGACCGCGGCCGCCGAGCTGAGCAAGTCGCTCGACGTGCTCTACCGGCTCGGCCGGTTCAAGGTCAAGGCCAAGCTCAAGGGCCGCAAGGACGTGCCGGTCACCTCGCTGCTCAACGCGGAGTTCGCCGCCCGGTACCGCGACGAGCGCTTCCCGGTCGAGCAGAACAACCTCAAGAAGCGCCTCATCCAGGACCTCTTCCACAACAGCCTGCCGAGCCTGCTGCGCTACGAGGACAAGAACACGATGCGCTTCAGCCTCG
Source organism: Knoellia terrae (assembly GCF_048606435.1). NCBI lineage: Bacteria > Bacillati > Actinomycetota > Actinomycetes > Micrococcales > Intrasporangiaceae > Knoellia > Knoellia terrae. Next base: position 182,698 of record NZ_JBMBWH010000002.1, read on the forward strand.
AGGGGCGCGTGCCGTTCCTCGACAAGGAGGTCGTGAAGTTCATCTTCGGCCTCACCGACGAGGCCATCATCAAGGACGGCTGGAACAAGCGGATCCTGCGCGACGCGACCCGGGGTGTGCTGCCCGAGTCGATCAACCGTCGCCGCAACAAGATCGGGTTCACGACCCCGCAGTCCGAGTGGTTTCTGCGCCTCAAGAACCACTTCTACTCGATCTTCCTCAGCGAGTCGTTCGCGAACCGCCCCTACTTCAAGCAGACCGACGTGCTGCACGCCTTCGAGGGCTGGATCAAGGGCAGCAACAACGCCGACACGATGATGTTCTGGCGCTTCCTCAACCTCGAGCTGTGGCTCCAGGAGTACTTCGACGAGCAGCCCCCGGTCGACAAGGCCACCGTGCAGGCGGCGCCCAAGTCCGACCTCGAGCCCAACGCCGGCAAGTCCCTCGACCTCACCACGCAGCGGGGCGAGACCGTGCGCCGCTACCCCCTGCGCACGGAGCTCTTCGCCCAGGGCGACGACCTCGACGCGAAGGTCCTCGACCGGGTCGAGGAGTTCTTCGCGACGCTGCCGACGGCCGGCCCGGAGCACGACGGCGCGACGTCCGGTCGCTGGTACCTCTTTATCTCCGAGAAGATCATCGCCATCACCCAAGGGCGCTCGTACTTCATCTGGGACATCAAGGTCGGCAAGCCCGCCCGGGTCCTGTCCAAGTACGTCACCCGCACCCCCGCGGGCATCGGTCTGGGCTCGCCCTTCACGATGCAGCTCGCCATCGAGGAGGCCGGCCTGCCGCGCGTCCTCTACGCCGCCGCGGGCGGTGCCGTGGGCAAGGTGATCGGCCGCAAGGGCCTGTTCTACGAGCTCGTCGGCAACGACATCAGCGCCATCGACGGACCGACCGAGTACTCCGCGTACCCGTCGAACGTCTCGGCCAAGCTCGCCCCCAAGGACCCCGACCAGGTGGCCGCCCGTCTGTCGGCCGGGATCCGCGGACGGGTGCCGACGGCATACACGCAGCAGTTCGCCGGGACGATCGTCATGGACGCCAACGACATCGGTCGCAACGTCCTCGGCAGCGACGTGCCGGACGACAAGGCGCGCTTCGAGGAGATGTTCGCCGACAACCCGCTCGGTCAGGGCAGCGAGCAGACGCCGATGGCCCTGGTCTTCCTCCAGGACTGAGAGCGGTCAGCCCGCCCTGACGGCGGCCTCGTCGTCGGCGTCCTCACCGGTCGCGCCCTTGGCGCGCGGGCTCAGCGACCACGCGAGCCACCCGAGGGCGCCGAGGGGCACCTCCATGAGGTGGGTGAAGATCGAGAACAGGAGGACGCCGGCCCCGGCTGCGGCCGGGTCAGCCCCCCACCCGACCAGTGCCACCACCGTGGCGGACTCCGTGAGGCCGACCCCGCCGGGTGTGATCCCGACCGCCGTGATCAGGCGGCCGATCGCGAAGGCGGCGAAGAGGATGCCCAGCGGCATGAAGACGCTCACCGAGCTCATGATGAGCACGAACAGCAGGTAGTAGAACCCGAAGAACCCGACCATGCCCAGCGTCATCTGCAGCCAGCCGGAGCGCACGACGTCGTTGATGCGGTGGCGCATGTCGTGGACGAGCGCGTCGATGCTCATGGTGCGCCTGCGGCGACGGAAGAGCGGCTCGAGCGCCCGGTCGAGCCCGCGTCCGATCGCCTGGGCCGCCCGCTCACTGGCGAGGATCGCGACGAAGGCGCCGAACAGCGCCAGCCCCGAGATCGTGGCCGCCAGGGCGGCACTCGTGAGCGACCTCGGCAGCCCGTCGTTGCCCACCCACAGCATGACGATGGCGACGATCGGCAGGGCGATCCGGGCGAGGGTGTTCCAGACGCCGGTGACGATGGCCGAGGTCGACACGTCACGGTTCTTGAAGCCCCAGGACCGCAGGATCGTGTACGTCGCGGCCAACCCGACCGCGCCGCCACCGGGCAACAGGTTGCTCACCGACGAGCCGCAGATGTTGACGATGAAGGCGCGCCAGCTGCTCAGCCCCGGCAGCGAGCCCGTGAACGTCAGCGTGTAGCAGCCGAGGCCGAGAAGCACGAGCCCGAGGAAGCCGCTCGCCTGCCACCACGACACGGTCTGCACGTTGTCGAGGACCTCACCCCACGTAGTCTTCGCGAACCGCGGGAAGCCCCAACCGAGCAGGCCGACGGCGAGGGCGAGCCCGAGGACGACCCGGACGACCTGGCGTGTGCGCCGGCTCACGGCAGTCCTCCGAAGATGTCGTCCTGTATGCCGTCCGCGCCCCGGCCGTGCGCGCTCGGGTCCCGGAACCACTCACGTCCGAAGACGAGGTCGAAGAGGGGCCGTGGGATCCGCAGGAACGCGGCCAGGGTCCGGTCACCGCTCTGTGAGCCGTCGTTGGAGGCCTGGGAGGCGTGGGCCCGCATGGACGCCCTCTTGGCCGCGGCATACCGGCGGACGTCGATGCGGTGGGTGATGTCGGCCCGGGCGGTGTAGCTCCGCTCGAACGTGCCCGGGTCGAAGTCGTCGGGGAACGGGTACACCCGGGCGGCCCAGCGCACGGCCCGGGCGATGGTGTCGCGGGGCACTGTCGCCTCGAGGACGCGCGGTGTCCCCGCGATCTCGGCGGCCCGCCGACCGACCTCGTGGACGCGGACGTGGTCGCGGTGGCCGTAGCCACCGGACGCGTCGTAGCTGAGGAGCACGTCGGCCCGCTCGGTCGTGAGGACGGCGGCGAGGCGCTCGGCGGCCTCCTCCACGGGCGCGCGGCAGAAGCGCGTCCGGCCCGGCGGGTCGGCCGGGATCGGGCCGTCGTGGCCGGAGTCTGAGTAGCCGAGCCACTCGACGTGGGCGACGCCCAGCGCCGCGGCGGACTCGCGCGTCTCGGCGAGGCGGACCGTGGCCAGCCCGTCACCGCCGGAAAGGTGGTTCTCGCCCCTGAACGCGTCGGCCGCGAGCCCGAGGGCGCCGTCGGTCGCGAGCACGAGGACCACCCGGTGGCCCTCGGCGGCAGCGCGCGCCATGGTGCCGGACGTGAGGAGGGCCTCGTCGTCCGGGTGGGCGTGGAAGGCCACGAGCGTGCGCGTCATCGGCCCCATCCTGACGCATGGCAGGCTGGTCGCTCGTGAGGGTCGCCCTGTTGTCGGACTGCTACCTGCCGCGCCTCGGCGGCATCGAGGTGCAGGTGCACGGCCTCGCGCACCGGCTCGTCGAGGCCGGGCACGAGGTCGAGGTCGTCACGGCCACCGCGGGGGAGACGCGCATGCGCACCGTCGAGACCGACGACGGTGTCACCGTGCACCGCCTGCCGCTGCCGGTCCCGGGTGCGCCGCCGGTCAACCCCTTCGTCACCGGCGTGGTGCGCGAGCTCCTGCGTTCCGGGCGCTTCGACGTGGCACACGCGCACATGGGAGTGGTCAGCCCGTTCGCCACGGACCTCGTCGACCTCGCCCTCGCGGGCAACCTGCCCACCGCCGTGACGTGGCACTGCGTCATCGACCGCAGCGCCCCGCTCTTCCGCGTGCTCGGACACGCCCGCCGCTGGAACGCGCGTGGTGCGGCGCTGTCGGCCGTCTCCTCGATGGCGGCCACGAGGGTGGCCGGCATCGCCGGCGGCGCCGAGGTGCAGGTGCTGGGCAACGGCATCGACGTCGCGGCCTGGCGGCCTCGGTCGGAGGTCGTGCGGGTCGACGACGACGTCGTGCGCGTCGTCAGCGCGATGCGCTTCGTGCGCCGCAAGCGACCCGGAGCCCTCGTCGACGTGCTGCTCGCGGCGCGCGAGCGTCTCGACCGCAGCCATCCCCACCGCCGGCTGGAGGCCCACCTGGTCGGCGACGGACCGCAGCGTCGCGTCGTCGGCGCCACCCTGCGGCGGCATGGCGTCGACTGGGTCGACCTGCCCGGACGTCTGACGCGCGAGCAGCTGCGCGACCTGCACGGGCGCGGCGACGTCTACCTCACGACCGCGCGGCTGGAGGCCTTCGGGATCGCGGCGCTGGAGGCGCGCACCGCCGGCCTCGCCGTCCTCGCGCGCACGGGCACCGGGGTCGAGGACTTCGTCACGGACGGTCGTGACGGTCTGCTCCGGGACTCGGACCCGTCGCTCGCGGCTGCCCTGGCCGACCTCGCCGCGGACCGTGAGCGGCTGGAGGCCATCCGCGCCCACAACCTCGCGACCGCACCGGCCCAGTCGTGGGATCGGGTGGTCGAGGCCACGACCGCGGAGTACGCACGGGCCCGGCGACTCGCGGGAGTGCCGTCGTGATCGAGGTCGTCGCGATGCTGCGCGGCCGGTGGGCCGACGGCTTCGCTCTCGCGCACGGGGCCGACCCGGCCGCCGAGCTGGCGCGGAGGGGGTGGTCCGGTTCTCCCGTCTCGGCGACCCGCAGCTCATCGGACGACCTGCGGATCACGTATGCCGTCCGGCCGACCCGTCCTGCCGGCGACACCGTCCCCGCGGCACGGGTGGAGCAGGACGAGGGGCTGGGCACCGACGAGGTGTCGGGCGCCGTTCCCCACCAGCGCGTCGCGGCGTATGCCGTCGTGCGCAGCTCCCGCGGCATCCTCCTGACCGAGCTCTCGGCGAGGACGAACGCGGAGGGGATGTGGAACCTCCCCGGGGGAGGCCTCGACCCGGGCGAGGAGCCCGCCGTGGCCGTCGTCAGGGAGGTCCACGAGGAGACCGGCCAGCGGGTGACCGACGTGCGCCTGCTCACGGTGCTCACCCGGCACTGGGTGGGACGTGCCCCGAGCGGGCGGGTGGAGGACTTCCACGCCGTGCGCCTCTTCCACACCGCGCACTGCCCCGAGCCGGGCGACCCGGTGGTGCTGGACGTCGGTGGCTCGACCTCCGCCGCGCGGTGGGTGAGAGAGACCGAGCTCGCGAGCCTGCCGCTCGCGAGCTCGGTCCCTCAGGCCCTCGCCGTCGCCGGCGTGCCTGCGGAAGCCCTCAACCCCTGAATCGCTGACCACGCAGGCCCGCCAGTCCGAGGACGACGAGGAGGACTCCGGCGCCGACGACGGCGACGGGTCCGACGACACCCCAAGGGATGTCGAGATCGGTGGACTGCGTCACGAGGAGGGCGATCGTCGTGAGCAGGCCGAGGAGTCCGACGATGGTCGTCGTCGGGGCCGGGCCGGACCGGAACCCGGGCACCGCGGTCGAGCCCTGGGAGGGAGAGCCCGGTGCCGGGTCCGGCTCGTCGAGGAACGTCTCGATCGGGGTGGTGTGCTCGTGCTGGCTCATCGCTCAGCCCTCCTGGATGGTGATCTGGCCGAAGGTGATGTCGGCGCGGACGGTGACGGTCGGTGCGCCGGTCCCGAGGTTCAGGGACACGGTCTCGCTGGGCCCGTCGTCGATCCCGGTGTCCCGGTCGGAGAGCCCGCCCGGCAGATCGCCGAGGACGCGCACCTCGCCGAAGTCGGCGCGAGCCGTGATCCGGGCGTTGGCGCCCGGCGGGACGAGGATGAGCATCTCGCCGGCGCCCTGCTCGACGGTGATCTCCTGGGGCGCGGCCGGTGCCGCTGGTGCCGTGGGAGCGGGGGCGGGGCTGGCCGTCGGCGCAGGGAGGACCGAGGCGCCGGGCGCGGGGCTCGGCGTCGGAGGCGCCGGCGGGGTGCTCAGCTCGGCGAACAGGGAACGCAGGTCGAGGGTGGTGCGCCCGGCGCCGTGCTCGTAGCTGGTGCCGGAGGTCGTCACGGTCGGCACCCAGGTGCGCTCGCCGCGTCCTCCCTCGAACGTCTGCTCGCCGACGGAGGCGGCGGTCGCACCGAGACCGAGGAGGAGCACGATTCCTGCCGACAGCAGGCTGCGCCGGCCCGAGAGCCCGATGACCAGGGTGGTCAGCGCGGCGGCACCGAGGGCGAGGATCGTCCCGAAGAGCTCGCGTGAGCCGCTGAAGCCGAGCGGGCCGTCGAGCATGAGCCCGGCGCCGTAGCCGACCGCGGCCATGCCGAGGGTCAGTGCGAACCCGGCGAACCCGGCGGTGCGTCGGCGAGGACGCGGAGGGGGCGGGGGAGCGACAGGGACCCAGGGGCGCGGAGGGACCGGGGGTGCGGGCGGCGGCTGCCAGCCACCGTGCCCGGCGCCCGGAGGCATCCCGCTCGGCGCGCCGGCGGCGGGCGCACCCGGAGCGGTGGGCGCGACAGGAGCGTACGGAGCGGCGGGAGCCTGGCTGGAGCTGGCGGCATACATGCTGGGTCCTGACGGTGTCGGGGGGACGGGTCCGGTGGGAGGTCCCTGCGCGGCGGAGGACCACGCGGGGTTCGCCTCGCGGCCCTGCTGGTGGCGCCAGAACAGCCACGCGACGAGGGCGATCGGGATGACGCCCCAGCCGATGAGGAAGCCGTTGTCGCCGAAGACGATGGCCGCGATGACGAGGACCGCGATGACCGACAGCACGATGGCGCCGGTGGCACCGCCGCTGTCGCCACCGGAGAGGGCGTCGCGCGCCATGATGCGGCCGTTGTCGTCCGGCATGAGCAGCCAGGCGACGAGGTAGGCGACGACGCCGAACCCGCCGAAGAGGGTCAGGGCGATGAAGGCGGCACGGATGAGCACGGGGTCCACGTCGACCCGGCGAGCGACACCGGAGCACACGCCGGCGAACCACTGACGGGAGCGGTCGCGGCGCAGGCCGGTCGAGAGGATGTCGTCCCAGAAGCGGTTCGACTGGTGCTGGCCGTACGGCGGCTGGCCGTAGGGCGGAGGTGCTGCGGGACCCGGCTGGCCGCTGGGGCCGCCGTCCGCGGTGGAAGGTGTCTGCGTCATGTCACCAACAGTGGCCGACCGGGCGCCGCGCTGCCATGAGGGTCGACCCTGACGACTCCCTGAGGGGACCCCCACGCCACGCCGGCGAACGCCACAGCCCGTCGGCTCGTGCGTCAGGATGGGGGTGTGCCCACACCGTACGAGCGCGTCGCGCCACCGACGGACCTCCCCGCGACGGGGCGTCCGCCGCTGACCCGACCCCTGCGGGGCCGCTGGATCGGGGGCGTGTGCGCCGGCATCGCCGAGCACCTCGAGGTGAGCCGGCGCTGGGTCCACATCACCATGGCGGTCCTCGCCGTGCTCGGTCCGGGCATCCCCATCTACCTGTTCCTGTGGGCGGTGACCCCGTCGAGCGACCTCGTCGGTGAGCACCGAGAGCCGGGGGCGCTGCGCGCGGTCTCGGGTCTCGGAGAGTCCCGCTGGGGGACGACGGTCGCGATCGGCGGGCTGCTCGTCTTCGTCGGCACCGTCGTGGGACTGCAGTTCGCCGGCGTCGACGTGCGGGCGGGGGTGCTGCTTCCCCTGCTGCTCATCGCCGCCGGGGTCGCCGTCGCGTGGTCGCACCTCGACGACGCCGAGCGCACCAAGTGGCTGGGCACCCAGGAGCAGGACCGCGGCCGCATGTGGGTGCGCCTCGGCCTCGGCATCACCGTCGCGGTCATCGGCATCCTCGTCCTCACCATCCGCGGCAGCTCGCTGTCCGCCATGGGCGATGCGCTCCTCGCCACGCTCGCGGTCCTCGTCGGCGCGACCCTCATCGCGGCGCCCTGGGTGGTCCGGCTCTGGCGCGACTATCGCGAGGAGCAGGAGGTCGCGGCCCGCGCCAACGAGCGCGCCGACATCGCCGCGCACCTGCACGACTCGGTCCTGCAGACCCTGGCCCTCATCCAGCGGCGCTCGCACGACCCCGCGTCGGTCACCCAGCTCGCCCGCGCCCAGGAGCGCGAGCTGCGCTCGTGGCTGTATGCCGGCCCCGCCGGTTCCGACGAGACGCTCGCCAGTGCGGTGACCGCCGCCGCCCACGACGTCGAGGACCTCCACGGGGTCGTCATCGACCTCGTCGTCACCGGTGACCGGCCCCTGGAGCAGCACGGCACGGCCCTGGCACGCGCGATGCGTGAGGCGATGCTCAACGCGACCCGGCACGGGAAGCCGCCCGTGACGGCATACGTCGAGATCGGCCCCAGCGGGGTCGAGGCGTTCGTCCGAGACCGGGGCGACGGGTTCGACGTCGACGACGTGCCCGAGGACCGGCTCGGCGTGCGCGCCTCGATCCTCGGCAGGATGGCACGACACGGAGGCGGCGCCCGCGTCCGTCGCCGTGAGGACGGAACCGAGGTGGAGCTCACGCTCCCGCCTCTCGAAGGAGAGCACTGATGTCCACACCCGCCCAGACCCCAGCCGGCCCGAAGGCGCCCCGCACCGGTCCCGTGAGAGTCGTCCTCGTCGACGACCACCGGATGTTCCGCACGGGGGTGCGCAGCGAGCTCGCCGAGGAGGCCGGGGCGGCCATCGAGATCGTCGGTGAGGCGCCCGATGTCGAGGCCGCCGTCAAGGTCATCCGCGAGACCCGGCCCGACGTCGTCCTCCTCGACGTGCACCTGCCGGGTGGCACCGGCAAGGGCGGCGCCGACGTCATCAACGGCTGCTTCGGCGTCGAGAGCGAGGCCGGCGCGCCGGTGCGCTTCCTCGCCCTGTCGGTGTCGGACGCGGCCGAGGACGTCATCGCGGTCATCCGGGCTGGCGCTCGCGGCTACGTCACCAAGACCATCACCGCCCGCGACCTCGGCACCGCGGTGCGGCGGGTGGCCGACGGGGACGCGGTCTTCTCGCCGCGGCTCGCGGGCTTCGTGCTCGACGCCTTCGGGGCGGCGGCGGGGGAGATCGCCGAGGTCGACGAGGAGCTGGACCGCCTCTCGGCCCGGGAGCGCGAGGTCATGCGGCTCATCGCCCGCGGCTACCAGTACAAGGAGGTGGCCAAGGAGCTCTTCATCTCCGTCAAGACGGTGGAGACCCACGTGTCGTCGGTGCTGCGCAAGCTCCAGCTGTCCTCACGCCACGAGCTCACCGCGTGGGCCATGGGGCGCCGGCTGGTCTGAGCCGCAGGCCGATAGCCTCTGGCGCATGGACCTGCTTCTCAACCTCGTCGTCGTCCTCCACCTGCTCGGTCTCGCCGCCATCGTCGGCAGCGCCGTCTTCGTGGCCCGCGGGGTGCCGACGCCGGCGCTCGTGTGGGGCGCCCGGGCGCAGGTCGTCACCGGCCTGCTGCTCGTCGGGCTGAACCAGGCGGCCGACGAGCCGGTCGACAACACGAAGATCGCGGTCAAGCTCGTCGTGGCGCTCGTCGTCGCCGCCTGCGCCGAGATCGCGGCCGGGCGCGACCGCCGCGGTCAGGGCAACCCGAACCTCGTCCACGTCGCCGGCGCCCTGGCCGTCGTCAACACGATGGTCGCCGTCCTCTGGACCTGACCCCTCCCCAGCACTTCTCGACCAATAGGTCACGAAGGGTCGCTGCACTTCGTGACCACTTGGTCGAATGGTGTCGGGGTCAGGGGATGAGGAGCAGCTTGCCCTGCGTGCGGCGGCCTTCGAGGTCCGCGTATGCCGCCCGGGCCTCGGTCAGCGGGTGACGCCCCCCGATGCTCACCTGCACGGCGCCCGTCTCGATCAGCTCGAACAGCTCGGTGGCCCGGCCACGCAGCTCCTCGGGGGTGGCGACGTGGGCGCCGACGCTCGGTCGGGTGATGTAGAGGGAGCCCAGCACGTTGAGCCGCTGGAGGTCGAAGAGAGGGACCTGACCGCTGGCGCCGCCGAAGAGCACCATGAGCCCCCGGGGCCGGAGCGAGGCCAGCGACGCCTCGAAGGTGTCCTTGCCGACACCGTCGTAGACGACATCCACGCCCCGGCCGTCGGTGTGCTCACGGACGGCGGCCGCGACGTCCTCGACCTCGGCGTAGTTGATGAGCACGTCGGCGCCGCGCTCGCGGGCGGTCTCGAGCTTCTCGGCCGACCCGGCCGTGGCGATGACGCGCCCGCCGCGCCGCTTGATCATCTGGGTGAGCAGCTGGCCGACGCCGCCGGCGGCGGCGTGGACGAGGGCCACGGTGCCCTGCTGGACGGCATACGTGCTCGTGCTCAGGTAGTGGGCGGTGAGTCCCTGGAGCATCGCGGCGGCAGCGGTCTCGAGGTCGACGCCCGGCGGGACGTGCACGAGGTCCTTGGTCTCCACGACGGCGTAGGCCTGCGCGGAGCCGAGTCCCTGGCCCCAGGCGACCCGGTCGCCGACGACGAAGCTGCTCACGTCCGGACCGACCGCCACGATTTCGCCGGCACCCTCACTGCCGAGGACGAACGGCGTGGGGATCGGATAGATGCCCTCGCGCTGGTAGACGTCGATGAAGTTCACGCCGGCTGCGGAGACACGCACGAGGACCTGGTCGTGTCCCGGTTCGCGCAGCGGGCTGTCGCGCACCTCGAGGACGTCCGCATCGCCGTGACGGGTGACGACGAGGGCGGCGGCGGACTCGGGCAGCGCAGAACCGGAGGTCATCGACTCAGGCTAGCGAGACCGGCCGCGACGGGTGCAGGTGCACCTCGGTGGCCTTGACGGCGAGCACCACCCGCGAGCCGCGGTGCAGGCCGAGCTCGGCGACGGCGGCCGGGGTGACGTCGGCGCTGAGGAGGTCGGTGCGGACCCGGACGCGGTGGCCGTGGGGCTCGAGCTCGACGACCGTCGCGTCGAGGCTGTTGCGCGGGCTGCCGTGGGGGTGCGCCAGGTGGATGCTCACCGCTGAGGGCGCGACGACGGCTGCGACGGGCTGCCCGTCCTCCAGGGGGGACTCGGCGAGTCCGTGCAGGAGCCGGCCGCCGGGCATGCGCAGGGCACCGTCGCTCGTGGTGCCTCGGACCAGGTTGAGACCGGCGAAGCGGGCACCGAAGTCACTGCGGGGACGGCTCAGCACGCGGGTCGTCTCGCCGAGGTCGACGATCCGGCCGGAGTCGATGACGGCGACGCGGTCGGCGAGGAGGGCGGCGTCGAGCACCTCGTGGGTGACGAGGACAGTGGTGCGGTCGGCGAGGACCCTGCGCAGCAGGTCGCGGATCTCGGGCGCGGCCTCGACGTCGAGGGCCGACAGCGGTTCGTCGACGAGCAGGACCCGGGGCTCGGTGGCGAGCGCGCGGGCGATGGCCACCCGCTGCTGCTGGCCCCCCGACAGCTCGTGCGGTCGGCGGTTCGCGTATGCCGTCATGCCCACCTCCGCGAGCCAGCTCGCAGCGGTGGTGCGCGAGCTCTCGCGGGACTCGCCCCTCGAGCGGGGGCCGAAGGCGACGTTGTCGCGGACGTCGAGGTGCGGGAAGAGACGTGCGTCCTGGGCGAGGAGGGCGATGGAGCGGTCGTGCGGCGCCACCCAGGAGCGACCCCGGCTGTCCGAGAGGACGCGGTCGTCGAGGACGACCCGACCGGTGGACCGGACGAGGCCGGCGAGGGCGGCGAGGACGGTGGACTTGCCCGCGCCGTTGGGTCCGAGCAGGGCGAGGGTCTCGCCGTCCTGGACGACGAGCTCGACGTCGACGTCGCGGTGCTCGACCGTGACGTCGGCGGTGAGGCTCACGACGCACCTGCCACGAGGGAGTCGCGTCGTGCACGGGTCAGGGTGATGACGAGGACCGCCACCGCCACGAGGACGAGCGACAGGGCCACGGCGGCGCGCGGGTCGCCCTCGCGCTGGAGGTAGATCTCGAGGGGGAGGGTGCGGGTCGTGCCCTGCAGGGACCCGGCGAAGGTGATCGTGGCACCGAACTCGCCGAGGCAGCGGGCGAACGCGAGCACCGTCCCCGAGACGAGGCCGGGCAGGGCCAGGGGGAGCGTGACCCGGCGGAAGACCGTCGTCGGGCCGGCGCCCAGCGTCGCGGCGACGTCCTCGTAGCGGGTACCGGCCGCACGGAGGGCGCCCTCCAGGCTGAGCACGAGGAACGGCATCGCGACGAAGGTCTGGGCGAGCACCACGGCCGTCGTCGAGAAGGCGACCTGGACACCGAGGACGTCCAGGGTCTCGCCGAGCAGCCCCCGCCGCCCGAAGGCCTGGAGCAGGGCGATGCCGCCGACGACGGGGGGGATGACGAGGGGGACGAGCACGAGCGACCGGAGCAGGGTGACGGCGGTGCCCATGGTCCGGGCCAGCACGACGGCGAGGGGGATGCCGAGCAGCAGGCACAGCGCCGTGCTGACGACGGCGGTGCGCAGGCTCAGCCACAGGGCGTCACGCGACGCCTCCGACGTGACGAGCGGCCAGAACTCTTGCCAGTCGACGGTCAGGGTCATCGCGACGATCGGGACCGCGACGAACAGGGCGCCGAGGGCGGCCGGGACGAGGAGCCAGCGTGGGACCGTCAGGCGGGGAGGTCGGGTCACGGTGCGGCGAACCCAGCCGACCGAAGCACCCTCTGGCCCTCGGCTCCGACGACGGCCGCGACGAACTCCCCGGCCAGCCCCTCGTCGGTGGCGTCCTCGAGGGCGGCGATCGGGTAGGTGTTGACGGCTTCGGCGGCCTGGGGGAAGTCGAGACCGGTGACCTCGCCGCCGGCGGCCCGGACGTCGGTGACGTAGACGAGCCCCGCGTCGGCCTCTCCCGAGCGGACCTTGCCCAGCACGTCGGTGACCGACTGCTCCTCGCTGACCGGCCGGATGTCGATGCCTGCGGCACGCTCCACGGCGACGCCGGCCGCGCCGCAGGGGACCGCGGGCGCGCACAGGACGACGGCGGTGCCGGGGTTCGCGAGGTCGGCGAGGGAGCCGACGCCGGCCGGGTTGTCGCGGGGGACGACGATCTGGAGCCGGTTGGTGGCGAATCGCGTCGGCACGTCGGGAACCAGGCCCTCGGCGGCGGCCCGGTCCATCGTCGCGGCGTTGGCGGTGGCGAGCACGTCGGCCGGTGCTCCGTCGGCGAGCTGGGCGACGAGGCCGGAGGAGCCGCCGAAGCCGAACCGCACGGTCACCCCCGGATGCGACCTCTCGAACGCCGCGCCGATGGCCTCGAACGACTCCTGCAACGAGGCCGCGGCGAAGACCGTGAGCGTGCGCTCCGGCCGATCGGGCTGGTCCGGCTGGCCCTCGGCAGTGCTGGCCTCGCCCTGGGCGCAGCCCGCCAGGAGCGCAAGGGTGGCGGCGGCGGCAGCCGCGCGGACGGCATACCTGGTCGTCACGGGGTCTCCACGATCACGGACGTCGACTTCACGACGGCGACGGCGACCGACCCGAGCTCCAGCCCGAGGTCCCGCACCGCCTCGCTCGACATGAGCGAGACGACGCGGAACGGGCCGCACTGCAGCTCGACCTGGGCCATGACCGTGTCCATCGTGATGTCGGTGACGAGGCCGACGAAGCGGTTGCGCGCCGAGCGCCCGACGGTGGACGGGTCGGAGGCCGCACGCGCCTGCTCCCGTGCGAGGAGGGCGACGGCGTGTCCGTCGACGGTCTTGCGCCCGGCGTCGTCGGCGCTGGCCGTCAGTGCCCCGCTCTCGACCCACCGCCGGACCGTGTCGTCGCTGACGCCGAGGAACATCGCTGCTTCAGAGAGGCGCATCTGCGGCATGCAAGCGATCCTAGCGCCGCATCTGCGGGGTTGCGTCAGAAACGGAGGCTGAGCAGGACGTCGTCGAGCATCGCCGGGGTGAGCCGCTTGGTGTAGGTGTTGTGCGGGCTCACGTGGTAGCAGCCGACGAGCCTCACCGGGGTCCCCGCGGGCGTCCGGAGGACCGTCTCGGCGGCGTGGCCGAACCGCGGTCGGGGTGCCGGGACGTCCCAGCCGAGCGACGACGTGGCCGCCAGCACACCCTTCCAGCCGATCTCGCCGAGCGTCATGATGACGCGCAGCCGGTCGCCGAGCAGCTCGAGGTCGCGACCGAGCCAGGTCGCGCACGTGGCCCGCTCGGTCGGTGTCGGTGCGTTGGCCGGCGGTGCGCAGCGCACGGCCGCGACGATGCGTATGCCGTGCAGCGCGAGGCCGTCCCCGGCACCGACCGAGGTGGGCTGGGTGGCGTAGCCGGTGCGGTGGAGTGCGGCGTAGAGGAAGTCGCCGGAGGCATCGCCGGTGAACATGCGGCCGGTGCGGTTCGTCCCGTTCGCGGCGGGGGCGAGGCCGACGATGAGGGCGTCGGCGTCGGGGTCCCCGAAGGACGGGCCGGGGCGGCCCCAGTAGGGCTGCCCTGCGAAGGAGGCTCGGCGGCCCACTCTCGCAACGGTTTCCCGCCAGTCGACGAGGCGGGGGCAGGCGCGGCAGACGCTGACCCGGGCGTCGACCTCGGCGAGCGTGGCGGCGTCGGCGGACAGGGCGCGGACGTCGTCGACGTCGTGGGCCACCGGTGTGTCGGGTCCGGCGGGGTCTCCGGGCCAGCCGGTGCCGGGCGGGACGGGCGAGAGGAACGGGGCTCCGGTGAGGGGGTGCGGGTCGGGCCCGACGCGCACGACCCCGTCGTCGACGGTCACGGCTTGGCGTCGTCCTCGTCGGGCTCGGGGGGCATGTCGGCGCCCTCGCGCTCGTCGCGGTCGGCCCACTCGAGCAGAGGATCGATGTCGAAGACCTCGTCGTCGATGGCCGCGTGGAGGTCACCGAGCTCGGCGAAGCGCTTCGGGACGGTCGCGATGGTGAGGTCCTGCGGCTCGACGTCGTCGACCTCGTCCCAGGCGATCGGGGTGGAGACGGTGCCGATCGTGTTGCCCCGCACCGAGTACGCGCACGCGATGGTGTGGTCGCGCGCGTTCTGGTTGTAGTCGACGAAGACTGCCTCGGGGTCGCGGTCCTTGCGCCACCAGGTCGTCGTGACGTCCTCGGGGGCACGCCGCTCGACCTCGCGGGCGAACGCCAGCGCGGCGCGGCGGACCTCCTGGAACCCGTGGTCCGGTCGGATGCGCACGTAGACGTGCAGCCCGTGGCCGCCGCTCGTCTTGGGGAAGCCCGTGGCGCCCAGCTCGTCGAGGACCTCGTGGGCGACGTGCGCGACCCGGCGGACCCGGTCGAAGGGTGCGTCCGGCATGGGGTCGAGGTCGATGCGCCACTCGTCCGGCTTCTCGGTGTCGGCGCGCCGGCTGTTCCACGGGTGGAACTCGACGGTGCTCATCTGCACGGCCCAGACGATGTGCGCGACGTCGGTGGGGCAGAGCTCGTCGGCGTGCAGTCCGTAGCGGGGGAAGTGCAGCCGCACCGTCTCCAGCCACGGTGGGGCTCCGCGGGGCACGCGCTTCTGGTGCACCTTCTTGCCGTCGACGCCGTCGGGGAAGCGGTGCAGCATCGTCGGCCGCTCGCGCAGGGCGGTGAGGATGCCGTCGCCGACGGCGATGTAGTAGTTCGCCAGGTCGAGCTTGGTCTCACCGCGTGCGGAGAAGTAGACCCGCTCGGGGCTGGACAGCTTGATCTCGTGTCCGGCCACGTCGAGGTGGACCGGTTCCCCGAACTCACCCTTGCGAGAAGCCATGCACCACACCGTATGCCGTCCGCCCACGCCCGTGGGCGAGCGAGCCGGGCGTCGAGGAATTCCGTTGTCGAACGGCCCGTCGCCCTGAGGGGGGGTCGTCCCGACACAGCCGAGACGCCCCCCCTCTGCGCTTCTCAGCTGCCCTTCTGGATGGTGACGCCGGTCGGGCTGTCGCCACTGCGGCACAGCGCGTAGGACCATCTGTCCCCGCCCTGGACCTCCCACGAGCCGGCCACGGTGTACAGCTGGGCTGGACGCCACGCGTCGCGGCACGTGGTCACCGTACGGAAGTGGGTGCCCCCGGCCGCGGGAGCGCACCAGCTGCGGTAGCCGTTCGAGTAGCCACTCGCGATGCAGTTCTGCGCCGACGCGGCCGGCGCCACGACGACGAGACCCACAGCGATGGCTGCAGTCGAGACGACGGACCCTGCGGCCCGACGAAGTATTGAGTTCACCAGTTCCCCTCACTGTTCGGGTGCGGACCCGGTGCCCCCACCCGTGGACAGCATGGCGGGAAGCCGCATTCCTGTCCTGTCGAGATCGCATCGGCCTCAGGCAGTGAGGGGCCAGCGGTCGGCAAGGTGCTCGGCCTCGAGCTCGTCGGCGATCTGTCGCATCACGCGTTCGGGTGGCTGGGTGACCCAGGGGTCAGGTGGACCGGTGTCGAGGCGGTCGACCCCGCGTCGTGCTCGTCTCATCTCCTCGAGGCGGCCGGGCAGCGCACGGTCGTAGGAGCCGGGGGTGAGGTCCCAGGCGACGGCTCGACCGTCCGCGCCCGGCGGATGGACGGTGGCGACCAGCCGCCGGTCATGGACAAGGGTGTGGTGGCGCTGGCAGAGCAGGGCGGCGTTGTCGAGGTCAGACCTTCCGCCGTCGGCCCAGTGGACGAGGTGGTGCGCCTCCGTCCAGCCGGCCGGCATGTCGCAGCCGGGGAAGGTGCAGCCTGCATCGCGGTGCCACAGGACGCGCCTCTGCGAGCGGGTGAACAGGCGAACTGCTCGTCCGAGGTCGAGAACCTCACCGTCGGCGCCGAGCACGACGGGGATGACGTCGGCATCACAGGCGAGCCGGCGGACGGTGGCGGGCGCGAGGATCGTCTGCTGGGCTCTCGACACCATGACCCGGCCGGAGCCGGTCGACGCGTCGCCACCCGCGGCGCGGAGGTCGTCCAGGCCCATCGCCACGTGGACGGTCGTGGCCGCTCCACCGGGTGCGCTGTCGGCAGCATCTGAGCCGATGGCCCGGGCACACACGGCGGCCAGGGCCTCGACACGGCGCTGCCCAGCCGGGCGCAGGTCGCGCTCACCGGTCTCGTCGTTGGGCTCGGGCCGCGACAGCGGACCGATCGCGGCTTCGAGGGTGGCGGCCTGCTCCGGCGTCATCGCCATGCGGTACTCGGTGACGTCCCCGTCCGCAACCTGCGGGCTCGAGAGGTAGGCGCCGCCGCGCAGCCGCCGGTGCTGGTCGTCGAGCTCTCCCGATCGTCCGTGCTCAGCGAGCAGGCTCGTCCGGATCTTTTTGGCCTCGGCTGCTCCCCACTGCACTCCGTGGTCGAGGATCGCCGTGGTGACGGTCGGCACCGCCTCAGGAACGAGCAGCTCCTTCATGCGTGCCACCTCGCGCAGCGCCGTCAGGGCGAGCGCCGGTCCCACCTCGCCGGTGACGACGCGGGACCAGACGACACCCTCGGGTCGGGAGGGGTCGGCATACGCTCCCGCGTCCGGTCCCTGCGTGCTCCACAGGCCGCCCGGGACGGAGCAGGCGACGTCCTGCGCCAGTGCCGCGACCTGTCCGGCCCCGGCCTGCCGCAACGACGGAGCGTTCTCGCGCACCCAGGCGTGGACCGACCCGGCGCCGCGGCGGGCTGTGCTGAACTCGCCTCTGTGCGCCGCCTCCGCGGTGATCCGCACCTGGGCGGCCCCGGCTCGTGCCCTGACCTCGTCGCCCAGCGTCATCACCTCGGCCAGCTCTGGTCCGGTCATCCGGGCCAGAGCGTCGCCGAGCCCTTCCGCGCTGAGCGAGTCCCGGGCGCCCTCCAGCGCCGCGCGAAGCGCGACGACGGGGGAGGTGGAGGGCTGGCGCATGCCTCCATTCTCGTCGAACACACGTTCGAGGTCAAGAGTTCTAAATCAGCATTGTGGATGAATTCGATTCCGCTGGAACGCTGCTCATGCGTCGTGGCCACCTGGCCAGGGCCAGCAGGGCGACCGTCACGGCAGCGCAGATCGCGAGGAGCCTCACCCATCTCGGTACGGCGGGCCGGGCTCGTCGGGCATGGACGAGGCAGGGGCTGTGGGCACCACGACGTAGGGTTGACGGTGAGATGAGCACCCTTTTCGACGGTCTGGACTTCGGCGACGCCGGTGTCCCGAGCGACCCCGCGACCGACCCCGCTGCCGCCCCCACGACCGATGCCGGAGCGCACGAGAGCGCCCACGCGGCCCTCGTCAACGCCGCCGGCGTCCCCTCGTGGGCGACCTCCGACGACCAGGCTCCGCCTGAGCCGGCATGGGGCAGCCGTCCACAGGATCCCGACGCCCTCCTCGAGGGGCTGAACGAGGAGCAGCGCGAGGCCGTTCTCCACGCCGGTGGCCCGCTGCTCATCATCGCCGGCGCCGGCTCCGGCAAGACCCGGGTCCTCACCCATCGCGTCGCCCACCTCCTCGCGGCCCGTGGCGTCCAGCCGGGGCAGGTCCTCGCCATCACCTTCACCAACAAGGCCGCCGCCGAGATGCGCGAGCGCGTCCAGGACCTGGTCGGCCCACGCGCCCGCGCGATGTGGGTCATGACGTTCCACAGCGCCTGCGTGCGGATCCTGCGCCGCGAGGCCGACAAGGTCGGGATGAAGTCGACCTTCTCCATCTACGACGCCGCCGACAGCCAGCGGCTCATGTCGATGGTCATCCGCGACATGGACCTCGACCCCAAGCGCTACAACCCCCGCACCTTCACCCACCAGGTGAGCAACCTCAAGAACGAGCTCGTCGACGAGGAGACGTTCAGCGCCCGGGTCGGTGGCGAGCCGAGCGCCGAGAACCCCGGCGGCACCCACACCGAGCGGCTGCTCGCCGAGGCCTACACGTCCTACCAGCGTCGGCTGAGGCAGGCCAACGCCCTCGACTTCGACGACATCATCATGCTCACCGTCCACATGTTCCAGGCGTTCCCGGACGTGGCCGAGCACTACCGCCGGCGCTTCCGGCACGTCATGGTCGACGAGTACCAGGACACCAACCACGCGCAGTACCAGCTGATCCGTGAGCTGGTCGGGCACGAGGGCAAGCGGGCCCAGCACGCCGTCGAGCCGAGCGAGCTCGTCGTCGTCGGTGACGCGGACCAGTCGATCTACGCCTTCCGGGGCGCCACCATCCGCAACATCGTCGAGTTCGAGGAGGACTATCCGGACGCCCGGACCATCCTGCTCGAGCGCAACTACCGCTCCACCCAGACGATCCTCACCGCCGCCAACGCGGTCATCTCGCGCAACGAGTCCCGGCGCAAGAAGAACCTCTGGACCGACTCGGGCTCCGGCGCGCCGATCATCGGCTATGTCGGTGACAACGAGCACGACGAGGCGTCGTTCGTCGCCCGGACCATCGACAGGCTCCACGACGAGCACGGCACCAAGCCGGGCGACGTCGCGGTGTTCTACCGGACCAACGCCCAGTCCCGTGCCCTCGAGGAGGTCTTCGTCCGCGTCGGCCTGCCCTACAAGGTCGTCGGTGGCACCCGGTTCTACGAGCGACGCGAGGTCAAGGACGCACTGGCCTACCTGAGGGTCCTCTCCAACCCGGCCGACACCGTGAACCTGCGCCGCATCCTCAACGTGCCCAAGCGCGGCATCGGGGACCGCGCCGAGGCCGTCGTCGCCGCCCTCGCGGAGCGCGAGCGCATCTCCTTCGTCGAGGCCCTGGGCCGGCCCGAGGACGCCCCCGGCATCGCCACGCGCTCGGTCACCTGCATCAAGGGGTTCACCGCGCTCCTCGAGGACCTCGGCAAGGTCCGCGACGACGACGAGGCCGGAGTGGCCGACCTCCTCGAGGCCATCGTCGAGAAGTCCGGCTACCTCGCGGAGCTCCGCGCGAGCCACGACCCCCAGGACGAGACCCGCATCGAGAACCTCGCCGAGCTCGTCGCCGTGGCCCGCGAGTTCGACGAGGCCCGCGCCGAGACCGGCGAGGTCAACTCGCTCGAGGACTTCCTCGAGCAGGTCTCGCTCGTCGCCGACGCCGACGAGATCCCGGACTCCGCCGAGGCCGAGGAGCAGGGTGTCGTCACGCTCATGACCCTGCACACGGCCAAGGGCCTCGAGTTCCCGGTCGTCTTCCTCACCGGCATGGAGGACGGCACGTTCCCGCACCTGCGCTCCCTCGGCGACCCCAAGGAGCTCGAGGAGGAGCGCCGTCTGGCCTACGTCGGCATCACCCGCGCCCGCGAGCGGCTGCACCTGTCGCGGGCCGCCGTCCGCTCCGCCTGGGGCGCGCCCCAGTACAACCCCCCGAGCCGCTTCCTCGACGAGATCCCCGGCGAGCTGCTCACGTGGGAGCGCGAGCTCAGCGGGGCCGCTGCGATCGGGCACCGCGGGCAGCGCCCGGCGGTCGCCTCCCTCGCGGCCCGCCCGGGCGTCCGCTCACCCGGCAACCGCCCCGTCATCCCGCTCTCCGACGGCGACAAGGTCACCCACGACACCTTCGGGCTCGGCACCGTCCTCCGCACGATGGGGGAGGGCGACAAGACCCAGGCCGAGGTCGACTTCGGCGGGGACACCGGGGTCAAGCGCTTCCTGCTCCGCTTCGCGCCGCTCGAGAAGCTCTAGGGCCCACCGCGCACGTGCGGCGAGCCGACGGCGGGACGCGCGCACCCGGCATACGACGAGCACCGACGACGAAGGGCGGCACCCATGAGGGGTGCCGCCCTGGCGACGTGGTGGTGCGACCTCAGGTCACTGCAGGCCCTTCTCGGCCAGCCACGGGGCGGGGTTGACCGGTCCGCCGCCGTTCGGGTGGATCTCGAGGTGGAGATGCGGGCCGGTCGAGCGACCGGTGTTGCCGGAGAGGCCCACCACGTCACCCGGCATGACGCTGTCGCCCACGGTCGCGGAGAAGCGGCTCATGTGCGCGTACCAGGACTCGGTGCCGTCCCAGTACTTCACCCGGACGAGCTTGCCCATGTTGCCGTTGTGCCCGACGAAGGTCACGGTGCCCCTGGACATGGCCCTCAGCGGCGTGCCGACGGGGCAGCCGAAGTCGTTGCCCCAGTGCATGCGTCCCCAGCGCATGCCGTAGCCGGACGTGAACGAGGCACCGGCGATGGGGGAGACCCAGCGCTTGCCCTCCTTCTCGGCCTTGACCTTCGCGGCGGCAGCGGCCTTGGCCTGCGCGTTGGCGGCGGCGGCTGCTGCAGCGGCCTTGGCCTTCGCCGCGGCTGCGACGCGCGCCTGGTTGCGGGCGACGCGCTGCTGCTCGGTCGCGCGGCCCTGGAGGGCGGCGGTCTGGATGGCGACCTGCTGGCGGCGCGACGAGAGGTCGGCCTGCTCGGCGACCTGCGTGGCGGCCTGCTCGCGGGCCGTCTGCGACTGGGCGGCCGTCAGGTCGAGGCGCAGGGGGGCGGACTCGGCGACGGAGGCCCCGGTGGCGGTGACGACCAGCGCCACGGCAGCGGCACTGGGCAGCACGAAGCCCGGGTGGAGGGCGCGCGGGACTCGACTTGTCGCAGGTCTGCGATGCCGGCCTCGGTGACGCCCCTGATAAGGGGAAGTCAAGACAGGGGTACCTCACGTGCAGGGGACACGGGAGTGTCTACCGTAGCGTGACCGGACCGTTACACAAACTCCGGCCTGTTTTGGCTGTGGACGCGCTACGGCCACATGGCCGCTGACCTGCGGGGTTGCCCTGCAAGAGCGGTTTCGCCGTGACGTGGATCACGACCGAGCGCGGGCCGTATGCCGTCCTGCCGGGTCCGCCGACCGCCCGGACGAGGGCTTCCCGGGTCGTGGACGAGTGGCGAGCGCCGTGACCCCGGCGGTCAGGGTGCCGCCGTGCTGGTCGAGCTCGGCCAGTGCCGTCGAGATCCCGTGGGCGACGTCGCCGACGATCGGCAGCGAGATGTGCCCGACCCCGTGCAGGCGGATGTTGCGCACGGAGAGGTCGGGGTGGCGCAGGGCGCCGTTGCCCTGCGGCACGATGACGAGGTCGGTGTCGGACCAGTAGCTGATGAACCGGGTCGTGCATCCCACGACCGGCTCGTCGAGCTCGCGGATGAGGCCGCTGCCGGGACGCATCTGGCTGAGGATGCGGGTCGGGAGGGCGTAGGCGCCGTAGGTGCCCTGGTGGGGGGTCCCGAGCGTGACGAGCGTGTGCACCCGGGCGTCCCCGCCGAGCCGCGTGACGTAGTAGCGCGCGATCAGCCCGCCGAGGCTGTGGCCGATGATGTGGATCTTCTCGTAGCCGGTCTCGGCGACGATGGCCTCGATCTCCTCGCCGAGCTGGGCGGCGGCGGTGCGCACGTCGGCTGTGAAGGGGGAGTAGTTCATCGAGTAGACCGAGTTGAACCCCCGACGGGTCAGCCCCCGGCGCAGCAGCGCGAAGATCGAGCGGTTGTCGATGAGCCCGTGGACGAGCAGGATCGGCGTGCCCGCCGCCTCGACGTTGGAGATGAGCAGTCCACGCTGCACCGGAGGGAGGTGCTCGATCCGGTAGCCGCGCCAGCCGTCGGCCCGGTCCTGGAAGATGCCGAGCGGGTAGGTCACGAGGTGGGTCGAGACCCACGCCCCCTCGATCGCCATGCCGACGACGGCGCGCGGCGTGAGCAGCGCGCCGATGTCCCGGGCCACCGACCGGCTCGTGTCCACCGCCTGCCGGGCGCGGGTCATCAGCGATCGCCGGGGACCGACCGGGTGCGTCCTCGTCGAGGCATCCATGGTGCGCACACGCTATATCGCCGTCGTCCGGGGCGGGGATGTCGTGGCACTGACCTCGTCGGGTGTCACCAGATCGAGACCGCGAACGCCGGACCTGCGCGGCGGCGCTAGGCTCGGCCCGGACGAACCAGGCCAGCAGACGACGACGTGAGGACGGGAACGAATCCGTGGACCTTTACGAGTACCAGGCACGAGATGTGTTCGAGAAGCACGGGGTTCCCGTGCTCGCAGGCGCGGTGGCGACCACCGCGGCGGAGGCCCGTGCGGCCGCCGAGACGATCGGCGCCAGGAGCGGCGGTGTGACCGTGGTCAAGGCCCAGGTCAAGACCGGGGGCCGCGGCAAGGCCGGTGGCGTCAAGGTGGCCAAGTCCGCTGACGAGGCCGAGCGGCTCGCCGGCGAGATCCTCGGCATGGACATCAAGGGCCACACGGTCCACCGGGTGATGATCGCCCAGGGCGCGCAGATCGCCGAGGAGTACTACTTCTCCGTCCTGCTCGACCGGGCCAACCGCACCTACCTCGCCATGTGCTCCAAGGAGGGCGGCATGGACATCGAGCAGCTCGCCGTCGAGCGCCCCGAGGCGCTGGCCAAGGTCGCGGTCGACCCCAATGTCGGCATCGACACCGCCAAGGCGCAGGAGATCGTCGACGCCGCGGGCTTCGACGCCGAGACCGGCGCCAAGATCGTGCCCGTGCTCGAGCGCCTCTGGGTCGTCTACCGCGACGAGGACGCGACGCTGGTCGAGGTCAACCCCCTCGTCAAGACCAACGACGGCGAGATCGTCGCCCTCGACGGCAAGGTCACCCTCGACGCCAACGCGGAGTTCCGCCAGCCGGACCACGCCGCGCTCGAGGACGCGTCGGCCGCCGACCCGCTCGAGGCCGCCGCCAAGGAGAAGGACCTCAACTACGTCAAGCTCGACGGCAACGTCGGCATCATCGGCAACGGCGCCGGGCTCGTCATGAGCACCCTCGACGTCGTCGCCTACGCCGGTGAGGCGCTCGGCTCCAAGCCGGCCAACTTCCTCGACATCGGTGGTGGCGCGAGCGCCGAGGTCATGACCGACGGCCTGCACATCATCCTCGGCGACGAGCAGGTCAGGTCGGTCTTCGTCAACGTCTTCGGTGGCATCACCTCGTGCGACGCCGTCGCCAACGGCATCGTCGGCGCGCTCAAGGCGCTCGGTGACGAGGCCACGAAGCCGCTCGTCGTCCGCCTCGACGGCAACAACGTCGAGGAGGGTCGCCAGATCCTCGCCGACTTCAACCACCCCCTGGTCACCATCGAGGACACGATGGACGGCGCCGCCCAGAAGGCCGCCGAGCTCGCGGCCGCCGCCAAGTGACCCTCGACCCGTCGAGCGAACAGACAAGGACACCTATCTGACATGGCAATCTTCCTCACCGAGAGCTCCAAGGTCATCGTCCAGGGCATGACCGGCTCCGAGGGCATGAAGCACACGACCCGCATGCTCGCCTCCGGCACCACCATCGTCGGCGGCGTCAACCCCCGCAAGGCCGGCACCACGGTCGACTTCGAGGGCGGCACGTCCGTCCCCGTCTTCGGCTCGGTCGCCGAGGCGATGAAGGAGACCGGCGCCGACGTGTCCGTCGTCTTCGTCCCGCCGGCCTTCGCGAAGTCCGCCGTGATCGAGGCGATCGACGCGGGCATCGGCCTGTGCGTCGTCATCACCGAGGGCATCGCGGTCAAGGACTCCGCGGAGTTCTACAACTACGGCAAGGACAAGGGCACCCGGATCATCGGCCCGAACTGCCCCGGCCTCATCAGCCCCGGCAAGTCCAACGCCGGCATCATCCCTGCCAACATCGCCGGCCCCGGCCGCATCGGTCTCGTCTCGAAGTCCGGGACGCTGACCTACCAGATGATGTACGAGCTGCGTGACTTCGGCTTCAGCTCCGGCGTCGGCATCGGCGGCGACCCGATCATCGGGACGACGCACATCGACTGCCTCGAGGCCTTCGAGGCCGACCCCGAGACCGACGCGATCGTCATGATCGGTGAGATCGGCGGTGACGCCGAGGAGCGGGCTGCGGCCTACATCAAGGAGCACGTGACCAAGCCGGTCGTCGGCTACGTCGCCGGCTTCACCGCTCCCGAGGGCAAGACCATGGGCCACGCCGGCGCCATCGTCTCGGGCTCCTCGGGCACGGCCCAGGCCAAGAAGGAGGCCCTCGAGGCCGCCGGCGTCAAGGTCGGCAAGACGCCCTCCGAGACGGCCGACCTCATGCGCGAGATCATGCAGGGCCTGCAGAAGTAGCCCGTCTGCACCCAGCGCGAGCGGGCGGCATACCGGTTTCTCTCGGTATGCCGCCCGCTCGCGTGGCGTCAGCAGACCGCCTTGGTCGGGAGTCCCCGGCGTGTGCGCCACGGGCTCGTGGGCGGACCGGGGGAGACTGGTCGCGATGACGGTCCTGGAGCTGCTGCGGGGTGTGCGCCCCACCGACGACGAGGACGGCGAGGGCTCGCCGCCCACGTCGTGGCTCCCCGACTCCGCACGCGACGTCCTCCTCGGTCTCGCCACAGGTCTGCTCTCGCTGCTCGTGGTCGCCGTCCCCACCGTGCTCGGCTGGATGCTCGACCCGCGACCGGGGAGCTCCTTCGGCGAGCCGCTCGGCGCCGCCGCGTCCCTGTGGCTGCTCGTGCAGGGCGCGCACCTCGGCGCCGGTGCGACCAACGTCGCGTTCGTCCCCCTCGTGCTCGGCGCCCTGATGGTCTGGGGTGCCTCCCGTGGTGCCGGGCGCGCACTGGCGACGGCAGCCGTCGACGACGGCTGGTTCGCCGACCTCCTGCCGCGTTCGGTGGCCGCGGTCGCCGGGCGGTGGTGGGGCGGGTATGCCGTCGCCGTGGGTGGCGCTGCCGCGCTCACCCTCGCCGGCTCACTTCCGCTGCGCTGGCCCAGCGTGGGCGTCCCGCTGCTCGTCGTGCCGGCGCTCGCCGTCGCGCTGGCGCTGCGACGGCTGGCCCTCGAGGAGGACATCCTCGGCCCTCGCCTCGTGGGTCTCGCCGCACCAGAGGTCGTCCGGCGTGCGTCCGGCCCGGCAGTCAGGGGCCTCGCCGTCCTCCTCGGCCTCGGCGCCCTCGCCGTCGCCGCGGCGGTGGTGCTGCGCTGGAGCGCGGTGAGCGACCTGCAGTCCGAGGTCGGTGCCGGCCTCCTCGGCGGGCTGCTCCTCACCGGAGCCCAGCTCGCCTCGCTGCCCAACCTCGCGCTGTGGGTCCTGTCGCTCGTGGCCGGGCCGGGGTTCGCCGTCGTGGAGGGTGCGCACACGAGCCTGGCGGGGTCGGCGAGCGGGCTGATGCCGCTGGTCCCCGTCTTCGGTGCGATGCCGTCGCCCGGGGACTTCCCGTGGGCGGTGCGTCTGCTGGTCCTCGTGCCCGTCCTCGTCGGGGTCCACGTCGGGCGCCGGGCGCTCACGACGGTGGCGCGGCTCTCGTCGCTGCGCGCCAAGGCCTCGGTGGCGGTCGTGGCCTGTGTCATGGTCGCGGTGGTCGTGGGGCTGCTGGACGGTCTCGGCGGCGGGTCGCTCGGTGCCTACCGGCTCTCCGACATCGGCGCGCCAGCCCTGTGGCTGACCCTCACGCTCGGGCTCGAGCTCGTCGTCGGTGCCCTCCTCGTCGTCTCGTGGGACGTCTGGCGCCTGCGACGCTGAACCCCCGTCACGCTGCTGGGTAGGGTGCTCGACGTGAAACCTCCCGCCGGCGTCGTCGTCCTCGTGTCCGGTTCGGGGACCCTGCTCCAGGCGCTGCTCGACGCGAGTCTCGACCCGGCATACGGGGTGCGGGTGCTGGCCGTCGGGGCGGACCGGGGCGACATCGAGGGGCTGCGCCGTGCGGAGCGAGCCGGTGTCGAGACGTTCGTGTGCCGGGTGGGCGACTTCCCGGACCGAGGCGCGTGGGACGTCGCCCTGGCCGCTGAGATCGCCTCACGCGGGCCGGACCTCGTCGTCACGGCCGGCTTTCTGAAGATCCTCGGCCCGCGAACCCTCGCCGGCCCGCCCATCCTCAACACCCACCCGGCGCTGCTGCCGAGCTTCCCCGGCGCGCACGCCGTCCGGGACGCGCTCGCCCACGGCGTCAAGGTGACCGGGACGACCGCCCACCTCGTCGACGCAGGCGTCGACACGGGGCCGATCCTCGCGCAGCGCGCGGTCGACGTGCTCGACGACGACACCGAGGACAGCCTGCACGAGCGGATCAAGGTCGTCGAGCGCGAGCTCCTCGTCGAGTGGGTCGCGCGCCTGGCCGTCGAGAAGCGGCAGGGCTGAGCCGTGGCCCTGCACCCGTCGCACCTCCCCTCGGCAGCCGTCGAGTTCATGGTCGAGCGGCACCTCGCGACGCTGACCACCCTGCGCCGTGACGGGTCGCCACACGTCGTGCCGGTCGGCTTCACCTGGGACCGCGAGGCGCGCGTGGCCCGGGTCATCGCGAGCCGCGGCAGCGCCAAGGTCGTCCAGTCCCGAGCAGGGCGCCGCGCCGCGCTCTCGCAGGTCGAAGGCCGGCGCTGGATCACCCTGGAGGGCACGACGAGGGTGCTCGAGGACGAGGCGTCCGTGCGTGACGCCGAGCAGAGGTATGCCGCCCGCTACCGCCAGCCGCGCCCGAACCCCGAGCGGGTCGTCATCGTCCTCGACGTGGACCGGGTGCTGGGTGGCTCCTGGCCCGACCCGGTGCCGCCGTCGCCGTACGCCACCTGACGGGTTGGGCCGCGCGCACCTCCGTCGCTAGACTCGGGCACGACGACTGGCGCAGGTGGACCACCACCGGGGAGTCACCGTGGGACCGCATCGCCCGCCTGGGTGCACCCGGCCCTGCCGAGCATGCCCGCACCCACGTCGTCTCCCGAATGGAGCCACCACCATGGCCGTCACCGTCACTCCTCCCGGCCCCACCGAGGACCGCCGTCCCGTGCGCCGGGTCCTCATCTCGGTCTACGACAAGACCGGGCTGGAGGACCTCGCCCGAGGCCTGCACGAAGCCGGTGTGGCCATCGTGTCGACGGGCGGCTCGGCCGGCCTCATCGAGGGCCTCGGCATCCCCGTGACCGAGGTCGCGGACCTCACCGGCTTCCCGGAGTGCCTCGAGGGGCGGGTCAAGACGCTGCACCCGCGCGTGCACGCCGGCATCCTCGCCGACACCCGCAAGCCCGACCACGTCGAGCAGCTCGCCGAGCTCGAGGTCGAGCCGTTCGAGCTCGTCGTCGTCAACCTCTACCCGTTCGCCGCGACGGTGGCCTCGGGCGCCGCCGCCGAGGAGGTCGTCGAGCAGATCGACATCGGCGGACCCTCCATGGTGCGGGCGGCGGCCAAGAACCACCCGAGCGTCGCCGTGGTCGTCGACCCTGCGGCATACGGCTCGGTCCTGGAGGCGGTCGGCGCCGGTGGGTTCACCTTCGAGCAGCGCAAGGCGCTCGCGGCGAAGGCGTTCGTCCACACGGCGACCTACGACGTCCACGTCGCCTCCTGGATGGGCAACGCCTACACCGACAGCAGCGAGGGCTCGGGCTTCCCCGCCTGGGCCGGAGCGACGTGGGACAAGGCCGCGGTGCTGCGTTACGGCGAGAACCCGCACCAGCGAGCGGCCCTCTACACCAACGGGTTCCAGCCCGAGCCCGGCCTCGCGCAGGCCCGTCAGCTGCACGGCAAGGAGATGTCCTACAACAACTTCGTCGACGCCGACGCCGCCGTGCGCGCGGCCCACGACCACGGCGACCAGCCCACCGTCGCCGTCGTCAAGCACGCCAACCCGTGCGGCATCGCCGTCGGCGCCGACATCGCCGAGGCGCACCGCAAGGCGCACGAGTGCGATCCGGTCTCGGCCTTCGGCGGCATCATCGCAACCAACCGGACCGTCACCGTCGAGATGGCCCGCACCGTCGCCGACATCTTCACCGAGGTCGTCGTCGCGCCGGGCTTCGACACCGACGCGCTCGAGGTGCTCACGGCGAAGAAGAACATCCGGCTGCTCGAGTGCGCGCCGCCGCGGCAGGGTGGCGCCGAGATCCGCCCGATCAGCGGTGGGCTGCTCATGCAGCACCGCGACGCGGTGGACGCCGTCGTCACCGACTCCGAGGGCGCGGTCACCGGTGGCGACGACGCGGCGAGCTGGCGCCTCGTGTCCGGTGACGCCGCCGACGAGGCGGTGCTCGCGGACCTCCAGTTCGCGTGGCGCTCGGTGCGCGCGGTGAAGTCCAACGCCATCCTCCTCGCCCGCGACGGTGCGTCCGTGGGCATCGGCATGGGCCAGGTCAACCGGGTCGACTCCTGCCACCTCGCCGTGTCGCGTGCCAACACGGGTGAGAGCGAGCGGGCGCGCGGTGCCGTCGCGGCCTCGGATGCCTTCTTCCCCTTCGCCGACGGGCTGCAGGTGCTCCTCGACGCCGGCGTGACCGCGGTGGTCGCTCCCGGAGGGTCGATGCGGGACGGCGAGGTCATCGAGGCGGCGCAGGTGGCCGGCGTGACCATGTACTTCACGGGGACGCGCCACTTCGCCCACTGACCGGTCTCATCGGTCATCGACACGGCGTCCCCCGGGGGCCACACTGGCCACAGGACCCGAGGTCTGCGCGCGGCCGAGAGGAGCAGGGGACATGTTCTGGACCATCGCGGGAGTTGTGCTGGCGATCGTGCTCATCGGGGCCTGGGTCTGGGACCGCAAGCACAGCATGGATCGCTCCTACCGGGATGCCAACGGCGCTGACCAGGCGAGGGCCGACGCCTCGGTGACCCAGCTCGGCCAGTGGAACGGCTACTGACCGCGCCCCTCACCCCTGACTCAAGCCCCCGGTGGAGACGACCGGAGGGAACGGTGAGGGTCCGGAGGCTTTCGTAGCCTCCGGACCCTCACCGTTCCCTCATGGGGAGCAAAAGTTGGGACTCAGGCGGTCGGGGCGCCGGGCGCGGCGTAGCCGGTCGGCTCGCCCTCACCGAGGTCGACGATCGCCGCGACGGGGCCACCGCCGTCCGGTCCCTGGTGCGCGGCCGACACCGACACGAAGACGGCGGGGTCGCCCGTCACGGAGGCGGTGACGCCGCCGACGGCCGACTTGATCTGGCGGTGCCAGTGCACGTCCGAGTCGTCGAGCATGGCGTTGCGGCGGCCGCGGACCGCGCCGTCCTGGCTCACCTCGCACTTGAGGAAGACGTTGACGAGGCGGCCCTGGATGTCGCTCGTGTGGGGGCGCTCGGGCAGCTCGAGCCCGGCGTCCTTGATCGCGGACCAGATGCCGTCGGCGTCGAGGGCGTCGCGCATGACCGAGTGACCGATGCGATAGCGGCCGCCGACACCGCGGGCGTTGCCGACGACGACGACCTGCGCCTGGTCGAGCTCGACCCCGGAGGAGCAGGACGCGACCGCCGAGAACAGCGAGCGGTTGTGCATGACGTCCTCGTCGGTCGGCATCTCGATCTCGCCGAGCGCGACGGCGATGCCGAGGCCGGTGGTGCCGTTGGAGAGGTCCATCGACTCGTGGGTGTGCTCGGTCCAGACCTTCTGCCCACGGGACTTCGCGTCGCGGATGGTGTGGATGGTGAGCAGTGGCGTCTTGGTCTGGACGTAGTGCACGTCCGCGGGATCGGTGATGCCGGCGCGCTCCATGGCGACCTTCACGGCGTCGGCGACCTTGGAGATCATGCCGACGTAGCCGATCTCCTCGGGCTTGATCGGCTCACTCATGGCGAAGCCGACGGTGAGGCGCAGGTCGTCGGACTTCTCGGCCTTGTCCTCGGGGACGGTCGCGAAGATCGTCGCGTGGGGGCTGATGATCCCGTCGGTGCCGCCGGACCACACGATCGGGACCTGCTTGACCTGGTCGGCCGGGGCGCCCTTCTCGACGAGCACCTCACGGAAGGCCCGGTCGGCGATGATCCGGGTGTAGTCGTTGACGCCACCGTTGCCCTCGGTCTTGCCGATGATGGCGATGACGCGGCTCGCCTCCAGGACCCCGTCGTCGATGAGCCTGGCGAGCTCGGAGGCGTCGGAGACGCTGTGGATCGGAACCTTGCGGACCTCGATGGCTTCTGGCACGACTGGACCTTCCTCTGGTGTGGGTGACGCTGTGGGACGGCGGAACGGGGTGATCAGTCCTCGGGACTCGTGTCGATGACGGTGCCGAACTCGCGCTCGACCGCGTCGGTGATGTGCTCGAGGGACGTGATGATGCTGCGCCCCCCACTCGCCGCGAAGCGCATCGCGGCGTCGACCTTGGGGCCCATCGACCCGGACGCGAACTGGCCCGCCTCGGCGAACGCCCGCATCTGCGCCAGCGAGGTGAAGCCCAGGGGGCGCTCCTGCGGGGTGCCGTAGTCGACCATCGCGTGGTCGACGTCGGTCGCGATGATGAGGATGTCGCACGCCAGCGCCTCGGCGAGCAGGGCAGCCGTGAGGTCCTTGTCGATGACGGCCTCGACGCCGCGCAGGCTGCCGTCCGGCTCGCGGACGACGGGGATCCCGCCGCCCCCGGCGGCGACGACGACGTGTCCCGACCCGACGAGCGTGCGGATGGTGTGGAGCTCGAGCACCTCGACGGGGCTGGGCGAGGCGACGACACGACGCCAGCCCCTGTCGCCACGGTCCTCCCACTGCTGCCCGTGCTCGATCATCTGCTGCGCCTGGTCGGCCGGCAGGTAGCGACCGACCGGCTTGGTCGGCTCGCGGAAGTGCGGGTCCTCCGCGTCGACGAGCGTGCGGGTGACGAGGGCGGCGACCGGTCGAGCGACGTCGCGCCGGGCCAGCGCGGGCTCCAGGGCGTCGAGGATCGTGAACCCGATCGTTCCCTGCGTCTGGGCCCCGCACCAGTCCAGCGGAACGGGAGGGACGACGTGGGCGGACACCTCGTTCTTGACGAGCAGGTTGCCCACCTGGGGGCCGTTGCCGTGGGTGAGCACGACCTCGTGTCCGGCCGCGACGAGCTCGGCGACGTGCTCCATCGCCTCGGTGATCGCGCGCACCTGGTCGGCCGGGTGGGCCGAACCGTCGGGCGCGGTCATGGCGTTGCCGCCGAGTGCCACGAGAACCCGCACGTGTCCACCTTCCGGACCGGACGGCATACCCCTCTGGTATGCCGTTGCCGCGAGCCTAGGAGGGGGTGCCCGTGCGGGCGTTGGCATCACCTGACAGGCGGACGCCTCGCCTTTGTCAGGTGTCGCACCTGCCGCACCGGTGGCCGGGGTCCGTGGCTCGTCGCACCCGGCCGCTGCGCAGAGCACGCCCCAGCCTCGGCCGTATTTCCGGAAACGCCTCTCACGCAAGAGATTTCGCGTGTTGCGATGACACGAAACCATGGCTTGGGGGCACATCCCCGGGCTAGCATCAGCGCGTGACTGAACGACCCGGTCGCTGAGACGGCGGTTCTCCGGGGTTCGGTTCGGCACAGCCGACGGCACGGTGTGGGGTCCCGTACAGGGGTCGGGGCCCACCGTGCCGTCCGGCACGTTCCGGGTGCGTCCAAAGTGGTCCCTGACGGGGTCCGCGACGGGTAGCGTCTCAACATGAAGAGGGACGGATGGACGTTCCTGACCAACCACGGGCACGTGCTCGTGTGCTTGGCCATAGACCCTGACGTCCTCCTCCGTGACGTCGCCACCCGTACGGGGATCACGGAGCGTTCGGTCCAGCAGATCGTGCAGGACCTGGAGCGGGCCGGAGTCATCATCCGCAGACGCGTGGGGCGGCGGAACAGGTACGTCGTGAGTCGTGAGGAGACGTTCCGGCACCCGCTGGAGGTGGGTGTGACCGTCGGGCAGTTCCTCGACCTCGTGGAGGACGCCCGCCGAGCGTCGCAGGAGCCCCTGCCCGGACCGGCCGCCACCCCGGACGCGCCCGGTGGGGAGCCCCAGTCCTAGGACGTCAGCCGCCTCCGAGCCGTCGGTAGCGCCGGTGGCGGGCGGACAGGCGCTGCTGGGGGTCGAGGCCGGCCAGGTCGGCGAGCTCGTGCCGGATGGCCTGCGCCATCCGGGTGCAGAACGCCTCCGGCTCGTCGGCGGCGTCGGGGTGCTCGGCGACGATCCGGTCGATGATGCCGTCCTCGAGCAGGTCGAGGGAACGGACCCGCTGGCGCTCGGCGAGCTCGGGAGCCCGGTCGGGCGTGCGGTGCAGGATCGCCGAGGCACCCTCGGGCGGCAGCGGTGAGAGCCACGAGTGCTGGGCGCTGATCACCCGGTCGGCGGGCATGAGGGCGAGGGCCCCGCCCCCGGTCCCCTGCCCGAGCAGCACGCAGACGGTCGGCACCTCGAGGACGACGAGCTCGGCCAGGCACCGGGCGATCTCGCCGGCCATCCCGCCCTCCTCGGCCGCCTGCGAGAGGGCCGCGCCCGCCGTGTCGATGACGCTGACCAGCGGCAGGTCGAGCTCGGTGGCGAGCTTCATCCCGCGCCGGGCCACCCGCAGGCCGGACGGGCCGAGCGGAGCCTCGGTGCTCTCCCCGCGCCGGTCCTGGCCGAGGACGACGCAGGGCGTGCCGCGGAAGCGGGCCAGCGCGAGGAAGAGGGACCGGTCCCACTCACCCGCGCCCGTGCCGAACAGTGGCAGGACGTCCGTGGCGCCGAGCTTGAGCAGGGCACGCACGCCGGGACGAGCGGGGTTGCGGGAGCGCGTGATCGACTCCCAGGCCGGGACGTCGGGCAGCGGCTCCTTGGGCACGTCCGGAGCGTCCGAGCCGTCGCTCGGGGCGAGCACGAGGTCGAGGAAGCGCCCGGCCGTCTCGGTGAGCAGCTCGACCGGCAGGACGGCGTCGAGCAGGCCGTGGGCGAAGAGGTTCTCCGCGGTCTGCACGTCCGGCGGGAACGGCTCGCCGTAGAGCGCCTCGAAGACCCGGGCGCCGAGGAAGCCGATGGTGGCGCCGGGCTCGCCCACGGTGACGTGTCCCAACGAGCCCCACGACGCGAAGACCCCGCCGGTCGTGGGGTGGCGCAGATAGGTGATGTAGGGCAGGTGCTCGCGCTTGTAGGCCGCGACCGCCCCGGAGATCTTCACCATCGTCACGAAGGCCGGCGTGCCCTCCTGCATGCGCGTGCCTCCCGAGGCGGGGGCGGCGAAGAGCGGCAGCCGCTCCTTGGTGGCCCGCTCGAAGGCGAGGACGATGCGCTCGGCCGCGGCCACCCCGATGGAGCCGGCGAGGAAGCCGAACTCGCCGGCGATGACGGCGACCCGGTGCCCACGGATCCGCCCCTCGCCGGTGACGATGGACTCGTCCGTGCCCGAGCGCTCGGCAGCGGCGGCGAGCTCGCCGGCATACGCACTGCCCGGCTCGGCCACCGCGAGCGGCGCCTCGTCCCAGCTGGTCCAGGCGCCGTCGTCCAGGACCGCAGCGATGAGCTGGCTCGACGTCGGCCGGTGCGGCGTGGCGCTCATGCGGGCTCGTCGGCGTCGAGCCAGGCACGGATGCTCGCGTCGTGCTGGCCGAGCGTCGGGGGAGCGAGGTGCGTCTCGCGCCCACCGGCGAAGGCGTTGTCGTCGAACCGGATCGGCGGGCCGGGGATCTCGATCGGGCCGAGCACCGAGTGGTCGACCTCGACGACGAGCCCCTGCGAGCGGGTCTGGTCCCAGTCGTAGACCCGGTCGATGGTCCGCACCTCACCCGACGGGATGCCGAGCTCGGCGAGCCGGGGGAGGAGGTCGTCGAGCCGCCAGTCGGCGAACGCGGTGTTGAGGGTGGCGGTGACGAGGTCGCGGTTGGTGCTGCGCTCGCGGTTCGTCGCCATGCCGGGGGTCGCGGGGTCGATCCCGAACGCCTCGGCGAGCTTGACCCACAACGACTCCGAGCCACAGGCAACCTGGATGTCCCCGTCCTGGCAGTGGAACAGGCCGTACGGCGAGAGGGCCGGGTGGTGGTTTCCCTGCGCCCGGCCGACCTGCCCGGCGACCGTGTACGCGGTGCCGTGGAAGGCATGGGCACCGACGACGGCGGCGAGCAGGCTCGTGCGGACCACGCGCCCGACCCCCGTGGTGTGGCGCTCGTGGAGGGCGGACGCGACGCCGTAGGCGCCGTACATGCCTGCCAGGAGGTCGCCGATCGGCACCCCGATGCGTTGCGGGTTGTCCGGGTCCGGCCCGGTCACCGACATCAGGCCGGCCTCCCCCTGGGCGATCTGGTCGTACCCGGCCCGGCCACCCTGGGGGCCGTCGTGGCCGAAGCCGCTGATCGCCAGGACGACGAGCCCCGGGTTGAGCTCGTGCAGTCGCTCGACGGGGAAGCCGAGCCGGTCAAGCACCCCCGGGCGGAAGTTCTCGATGAGCACGTCCGCACGCTGCACCAGCCGGGTGAGGACGTCGCGTCCGTCGTCGGACTTGAGGTCGAGGGTGATCGACTCCTTGTTGCGGTTCGCTGCGAGGAAGTACGTCGAGATGGGGTCGTCTTCGGGACCGACGAAGGGCGGACCCCAGCCGCGGGTGTCGTCACCGGTGCCGGGCGTCTCCACCTTGATGACGCGGGCGCCCATGTCTCCCAGCATCATCGCCGCGTGCGGACCGGCGAGGGCGCGGGAGAGGTCGACGACGGTGATGTCCTGCAGTGGTCCGCTCACGGGCCGGCTCCTTCGTTGGGCGTGGGATCGAGCCTAGGGAGCCGAGCCGTCCGGGGACCGGTCAGGTCGTGGCAAGGACTGCGCCGCGACGGTGTCACCATCTGCCAAACGCCTGCACCCTCGCCTCGTGTGCCTGAGCGCATGCCCTGGCTTCCGCTCAGGCACACGAGGCACGCTGATGGCGTATGCCGTCCGGCTCAGCGGGCGCTGCGTCCCAGCACCAACAGCACCCAGCTGACTGCTGCCACGACGCCGAACGTGGGGAGCAGCCTGAAGCCGAGCGGGGCGCCGAGGGCGAGCAGGACCCACAGGGCGATGACCATCACGACCACCACACGGGGGAGGAGCAGCGTCGACATCGCTCGCTCACGACCGGTCCACCGGCCGGTGAGGGCCGTGAGGGCGCTCACCGCCAGCCACGGCGGCAGCAGCAGGACGAAGGCGAAGACGATCTCGAAGGGATGGAGAAACCCAAAGGTCACGAGGACGAGCAGGAGCACGACGCAGACGGCGTTGATGCCGATGGCCATCCGCCCGACGCGAGCGAGACCTCGAGGTGCTCGTGCACCCCGGCGAGGACCTCGGCGCGCTCACCGGGGTCGACGCCGTCGAGCAGCAGCTCGAGGTCACGCAGGTAGGCGTCCACGAGCGGGTGGCCGACCGGCGTCGTCACGTCGCCCGTCCGGCCGCCAGGGCCGCGGCACGACGTGAGCCGGCGACGACGAGCCGGGTCAGCACCAGGCCACCGCCGACGAGGCCGAGGGCCAGGCCGACCCAGGCGCCCACGTTGATGCCGAGCTCTGCCTCGGTGAGGATCCAGCCGAGCACCGGCAGCAGCCACAGGATGGTCGCGGTCACCGGTACGAGCAGTGCCAGCGTCCATGCCTGCCGCGAGCTCCACAGCGGGGAGAGGCCGGCGAGGAGCGTGGCCGTCAGCCACAGCGGCCAAGTCAGCATCAGACCAGACAGCAGTGCCGACGGTGCCCCGGAGAACTCGATCTCCGTCGTCCTCACGACCTGTCCGTCGGCACCCACCGTCTCGGTGCCGCTCGTGCCGTAGCCGGCACCGGCGGAGACGACGAGGACCACGAGCAGGAGCGCGAGCCCGAGCAGGAGGCCGACCACCGTGGGGACCCAGCCACGCGACATCGTGCCCACGGGAGACGCCGAGCCGGGCCCAGCCGTCCCACCGGTCGGGGTGCGACCGGCATACGCCTCGTCGGCGACGGACTGCGGTGAGCCGAGCTCTGCCAGGGTGCGGCGGACGTCGTCGTCGGAGGCGTCGGGTCCGAGCGAGACCTCGAGGTGCTCGTGCACCCCGGCGAGGACCTCGGCGCGCTCACCGGGGTCGACGCCGTGGAGCAGACGGTCGAGGTCGCGCAGGTAGGCGTCCACGAGCGGGTGGCTGACGGGAGTGGTCACGGGGTCCCCTTGAGGAGTGCGGAGTCGACGGCGTCGCGGAAGGGCTTCCAGGTGCGGGTGAAGGAGGCGAGGGCGTCCCGGCCTTCTCCGGTGAGCGAGTAGTAGCGGCGGGGTGGTCCCTCGACCGACTCCTGCCAGGTGGTGTCGACGAGCCCCGCCTTGCGCAGTCGGGCGAGGAGCGGGTAGAGCGTGCCCTCGCCCGACATGAGGATGCCGTCGACGCTGAGCCGTCGCGCGATGTCGAGGCCGTAGAGCTGCTGGTCGCGCAGCATGGCGAGCACGCAGTACTCCAGCGCACCACGACGCAGGTGCGTCAGGATGGCGTCGTCACCGGGTACCATGCGACACAAGATAGCGCAGATCCTTCGTCCTGTCCTCGAATCGGGGGCCTGACCCATCCGCCACGTCCGTCCGCTCCGAACACGGACTGCACGGCGAGCCCAACGATGAGCTCGCGGCACTCTCCCTGGAGCAGACATGCGCACCCTCAGCCGCACCACCAAGGCCGTCCTGGCCACCGGCTTCCTCGTCACCTCCTTCGGGGTCGCCGCCACGGCGACCACCGCGACGGCGAACAGCGCCGACCTCACCGCCAACCTGCAGCCCGTCGCCCTCAACGGCGTCGACGGCAGCGGCACGGCGCTCGTGACCGTCCGCGGAACCCGGATCGAGGTCGCCATGGTCGCCTCGGGCCTGCTGGCCGACGCGCCCCACGCCGCCCACATCCACTTCGGCGCCGACGCCCGCCACGAGTGCCCGGGTGCGCTCGCCGACACCGACGCGAGCGGCACGCTGAACACGTCCGAGGGCGGCCCGTCCTACGGCCCGGTCGCGGTCTCGCTCACCAAGACCGGCGACACCAGCCCGGCCAGCGCCCTGGCCATCGACCGCTTCGACACCGCACCTCGCGGGACGCTGACCTACGAGCGCGGCCGCATCAAGGTCACCCAGACGCTCGCCAAGGCGATCTCCTCCGGCGAGGCCGTCATCGTCATCCACGGTGTCGACCACAACCACAACGGCGCCTACGACGGAGCCACGCCGAGCGACCTCGACCCGTCGCTGCCCACCGAGGCGACCGACCCCGCCCTGTGCGGCGTCATCACCCAGAGCTGACCCACCACACCCCCCTGGCCTCGCGTGCCTGAGGCAGACGGAGACGTCTGCCTCAGGCACGCAGGGCGACGAGGGTCAGTACTCGGCGCGACCCGGCAGCGCTCGCCACGCGTCGAACGGCGCCTCCGACCGGTCGCCGGGCAGGTGCACCCGGCGCATCGGCCAGGCCTCTGACTCCGGGGTCGGGTCGAGCAGCCCGTGGAACACGGCGTCGTCGAACCCCGCTGCGGCGGCCGCGTGACGGTCCGCCGCATGGACGACGGCCGCCACCCGCGCCCAGAGCGAGGCGGACAGGCACAGCGGGCACGGCTCGCACGACGCGTACACCGTGGCGCCCGCCAGCGAGAAGTCGCCGACCTCGCGGCACGCGTTGCGCAGGGCCACGACCTCCGCGTGCGCGGTCGGGTCGAGGTCGAGGGTCACCCGGTTGGTGCCCTCGCCGATGACGGCGCCGTCCCGGACGACGACCGCGCCGAACGGCCCACCGCCACCGGCCACGTTGGCGACGGCGAGGTCGATGGCGCGGTCCAGCCACGTCTGGTCGTCAGTCATGTGCACATGCTGACAGCACGGGCCGGGCGGACGGCAGGCGGTTCCGCCTCACGCCCACGTCAGGCGAGGACGTCGCGCCAGCTGCGCGGCTCGCGGCCGAGGAGTCGTCGCAGCGTGGTCGGGTCGCCGACGAGCCCCTCGCGGTCGTAGCTCCGGAACATCGCTGCCAGGTCGTCGCGTGCCTGCTCCGTCAGGCCGGCCGCGGGACCGGTCATCCACTCCTGCAACGGGATCTCGACCGCCTCGACCGAGCGCCCGAGCACCTTCCCGGCGATCTCCGCCAGGTCCCGCACCGACAGCCGCTCGGGACCGGCCAGGTCGTACGTCCCACCGGCATGCCCCTCGTCGGTGAGGACGTGCGCTGCCACCTCCGCGACGTCGTCGAGGTCGACGTTGGTGAACGGCGCGTCCACGGAGTGGGGGACCTCGATCCGACCGGCGAGCGCAGCACCGAGCAGGTTCTGGAGGTAGGCCGCAGGGCGCAGCACCGTGGCCGACCCCAGCCGCGCGCGCACCGCCCCCTCGGCCTCCGACTTGCGCTGGTGGTGCGGCATCGACACGTCGTCCGGGTGCAGGACGGAGTGGTAGGCGAAGCGCGAGACGCCCTCTGTCACAGCGCAGTGCGCCACCCGCCGGGCGATCGCCACCTCGTCGGGGTGGACGTTGGGCGCCAGGTGGTAGACCCCCTCCACTCCCTCCATCGCAGCCGCGACTCCCGCACCCGTCACGAGGTCGAGCGTCACGACGCGAACCAGCTCGCCGGCATACGGGATCCCACGGGACCCGGCGCGGACCGCAGCGCGCACGCCCACCCCGCGCGCCACGAGGGCACGCGTCACGGCGCGGCCGGTCTTCCCGGCCGCGCCGATGACGAGGACCTCGTTCAGGGTCGCGTCACACCCAGTCGTACTCGCTGGCGGCGGCACCGTCGGCCAGCCGCGCGTAGCCCGGTCCGCGGTCGAAGAACGGCTGCTCGGCACGATCCTCGCGCAGCTGCGCCCGCAGTGCCTCGCTCGCGTCGACGTCGATGCTCACGTCGTCCTTGCCGCCCGAGGCGACGACCCCGTATGCCGTCCGCGCACCCTCGAGCGACACCTTGCCCCAGCGCAGGTCGCGTTCGACCTCGTCGAGGGGGCGCTCGAGCGGGTCGCCCCAGCCCCCGCCGCCGGTGGTGCGGATGCGGATGACCTGGCCGGCCTTGACCTCCTCGGCGTCGGCGAGGGCGTCGACCTCGCGCTCGTCCGGGCCGCCGACGTCGACGGTGACGCTGAAGGACTGCCCGGCCTTGCCGCCCTTGACTCCCCAGCAGGCGAGGATCGAGCGGTCGGCGATCGACATGAAGTTCGCGTCGCGCAGCATCCGGATGTGCTTCTCGTAGCCGAGGCCCCCGCGGTAGCGACCGGCACCGCCGGAGTCGACGGCCAGCCCGAGCCGCTCGACGAGGAACGGGAAGCGCGACTCGGTGAACTCGGTCGGCAGGTTGCGGGAGTCGGGCACGACGTGGATGGTGTCCTCGCCGTCGGCGTAGTAGCGCCCGCCGGAGCCGCCGCCGAGGACCTCGCGCATGAGGTAGTCGTTGCCGTCGCGGTCCTTGCCGTAGACGCCGGTGTAGCGGATCGTCTCCTGGTCGGCGGGCATCTGGCCGTCGACGGCCTTGGCCACGACGCCCGAGAGGACGCCGAGCAGGCGCAGGATGACGAAGGTGCGGGCGTTCGTCGGCGCCGGGTAGATCGGCGTGAGCAGCGTGCCCTTCTCGGGGAAGCGCATCTCGATGAGGGGCACGATGCCCTCGTTGACGTCGAGCTCGGCCATCCGCTCGGGGGTGTCGGCGAGGTTGCGCAGGATCGGGGCGAGCCACTTCTTGAGGAAGTTGCCGCCCACGTAGTCGCCGCAGTGGTTGATCGGGCCCTTGGCCTGGGGCGCGGTCCCGGTGAAGTCGACGATCAGCCGCGGGCCGCCCGGGAAGTTGGTCTCCGGGTCGGCGGGCGCGTGGTCGACCTTGGTGAGGGTGATCCGCTGGGTGTGCAGCCGGGGCTCGTCGATGCCGTCGTGCTCGGCGTAGTCCTCCCAGACGTAGCTGCCCGCGGGGATCTTGCTGAGGATCTCGCGGCGGTAGGTCTCGGTGGTGGTGTCGAGGATCGCGTCGAACGCGGCCTCGACGCTGTCGCGCCCGTAGCGGGCGAAGAGGTCTGCCAGGCGGCGAGCACCCATGAGGCAGGCGGAGCACTCGGCGTCGAGGTCGGCGGCGAGGCTGTCGGGCATGCGCGAGTTGCGGGTCATGATCCGCAGCGCGGCCTTGTTGGGCACCCCGGCGTCCCACAGCTTGATCGGCGGGACCGACAGCCCCTCCTCGTGCACGCTCGTCGCGTTGCTCGGCATCGAGCCGGGGACGGCGCCCCCGATGTCGTCGTGGTGGCCGAAGGCCTGCACGAAGGCGACGACCTCGCCCTCGTGGAAGACGGGGACGGTGACGCAGAGGTCCGGGAGGTGGCCGATGCCGCCCTCGGACTCGTAGACGTCGTTGTGGAAGAAGACGTCGCCCTCGTTCATCTCCGCGAGCGGGAAGTCCCGTGCGATCGGGTGCACGAGCGCGCTGTAGGAGCGGCCGGTGAGCTTGCGCAGCTGGCGGTCGTGGATCCCGGCGCGGAAGTCGTGGGCGTCACGGATCATGGGGGAGCGGGACGTGCGGGCGATCGCCGTCTCGACCTCCATCTCGACGCTCGCCAGGGTGCCCTGGACGATCTCGACGAGGATCGGGTCGACGGTGCTGTCGGCAGCGGTGAGTCGCTTGCCGTGCTCGTATGCCGTGGGCAGGCCGGCCGTGTTCATCGTGCGTCCTTCGTCGTGGCGGTGGTCCGGGTGATGACGAGGTTCCCGTAGGGGTCGACCACCACGGTGAAGCCGGGGTGGACCGGGACCGTGGAGCCGAACTCCTCGATGATCGCGGGGCCCTCGATGGTGTCGCCGGCGGCGAGGTCGGGCCGCCACCAGACGCCGGTCTCGACGTAGCCGTCCTCGGCGTCGAAGCAGACCTGGCGGGTGGAGCGCCGCGCACTGTGTGACCTCTTGGTCGAATCCGGGCGGGAGGGGAGCTCGCGCAGCTGCGGCCGGGTGATCGGGCCGACGCCGGTGACGCGGAGGTTGACCCACTCGACCTGCTGGCGCGGGTCGTCGCGGAAGTCGTAGCCGTAGAGCTGCCGGTGCTCGTCGTGGAACCCGGCCGCCACCGAGGCGGCGTAGGCGGCGTCGACGGGCCGGTCGGTCGGCGCGGTCACCCGGACCTCATAGGCCTGGCCGAAGTAGCGCAGGTCGACGGTGCGGGTGAACTGGTGCTCGTCGCGCGTGAAGCCCTCCTTGTCGAGCGCCGCGGCGGCGCGCGAGGTCAGCTCGGTGAAGGTCTTCTCGATCGCTGCGTGGTCGAGCGCGGTCTGCTTGGCGACCTGCGTCTGGACGTAGTCGTTCTTGACGTCGACGGTGAGCAGGCCGAAGGCGCTGACGTTGCCCGGGTTCTGCGGCACGACGACACCTGCCAGGTCGAGGATGTCGACGAGGCGGCAGGCGAGCAGCGAGCCGGAGCCGCCGAAGGTCGTCAGCATGAAGTCGCGCACGTCGAGGCCGCGCTTGACCGAGACCTGGCGCAGCGCGTTGGCCTGGTTCCACGCCGAGATCTCGAGGATGCCGGTGGCGCAGCGCTCGAAGTCGAGGCCGAGCCGGTCGGCGAGCTCCTCGATGCCGGCTCGGGCCGCGTCGACGTCGAGCGGGATCTCGCCGCCGAGCAGGTGCGGGGGGATGCGTCCGAGCGTGACGTGGGCGTCGGTGATCGTCGGGTTGCTGCCGCCCTTGCCGTAGCAGAGCGGGCCCGGGTCGGCACCGGCCGAGTGCGGACCCACCTTGAGCGCGCCCTCGGGGGACACCCAGGCGATGGACCCGCCACCGGCGCCGACGGTGACGACGTCGATCATCGGGATCTTGCTCGGGTAGGCGCCGACCGTGCCCTCGGTCGTCAGCGTCGGCTCGCCGTCGAGGACGACGGAGACGTCGGTGGACGTGCCGCCGCCGTCACAGGTGAGCACCTTGTCGAAGCCGGCCTTCTGCGCGATGAGCGCCGCGCCCAGGGCACCGGCCGCCGGGCCGGACAGGACCGTCGTGATCGGCTGGTGGACGACCTCGTCGGCGGAGAGCACGCCGCCGTTGGACTTCATGATGTAGAAGGGGATCTCGCGTCCGCTGCCGCCGGTGAAGCCCTCGAGCCGGCTGTGGATGTTGCTCACGTAGCGGCTGACGTTGGGCTTGACCGCGGCGTCGACGAGCGTGGTCATCGACCGCTCGTACTCGCGGTACTCGCGCAGCACCTCGCTCGAGATGGAGACGATCGCCTCCGGGTGCTCGGCGCGCAGGATCTCGCGCATGCGCAGCTCGTGCTCGTCCGCGGCATACGAGTGCAGGAAGCAGACCCCGATCGTCGTGATGCCGTGGTCCTTGAACCAGCGCGCCGCTGCGACGGCGCCCTCCTCGTCGAACGGACGGATCTCGTTGCCCTCGAAGTCGAAGCGCCCACCGACGGTGCGCACGGCGTCCGCGGGGACGATGCGGGGCGGCTTCACCCAGAAGTAGGAGTTGCCGTAGCCGTCGGGCACGGCCTGGCGGGCGATCTCGAGCATGAACTCGTAGCCCTCGGTCGTGATGAACCCGAGCTGCTCCACCTTGCCCTCGAGGAGCTTGTTGGTCGCGACGGTGGTGCCGTGGCAGACGGCGGCGATGTCGTCGCCGTCCGCCTCCATGAGGCCGAGCACCTTGTCAATGCCGTTGATGAACCCGTCGGCGGGGTTGCTCGGCGTGCTGGGGGTCTTCGTCGTGACCAGCTCACCGCTGTCCTCGTCGAAGGCAACGACGTCCGTGAACGTCCCGCCCGTGTCGATGCCGATTCGTATCCGTCGCTGCGCCATGCCGACGATTCAAGCCCGGTATGCCGTCCCGTCTCGTTGGCAATCTGTGCCAACGCCGGGGGCCGACCGTCCCAAACCTCACCAGCGGCCGCACGTCGGGACGGGTTCGCCGGGTGCCCGAGAGGATGAGAGGACTCTCATCGCCGAGGGGGTTATCCCGCCGTCGTTTCCTGTGACGATGGAGGCATGCGCAACCGCAGCGTCGTGGTGTCGGGCCTGGCCCTCGCCGGATGCGCGGTGCTCATCGTCCTCCTCGCCCTCAGCGGAGCGGCGCGGGGGAGGCCGGATCTCGGGCCGGCCCTGG
The DNA here is from genome assembly GCF_048606435.1 of Knoellia terrae. Taxonomy (NCBI): domain Bacteria; kingdom Bacillati; phylum Actinomycetota; class Actinomycetes; order Micrococcales; family Intrasporangiaceae; genus Knoellia; species Knoellia terrae. The sequence continues at coordinate 225,737 of NZ_JBMBWH010000002.1, forward strand.
ACCTCGACGCGCCGAGGCCGTCCGTGACCGCTCCGGAGACGCCCGGTGCGCTCCCGAGCCTCTCCGCGACGCCAAGCCCGACTCCCACGACCCCGTCCGCGTCGCCATCGCCGTCGCCGACCTCGCCGACGCCTGCCCCGAGGCAGACCGTGCGTCGCACCCCGGCACCCCCGCCCGTCCGGGTGCCCGCACCCTCGCCCACGGACGACGACCACGACGAGGCGGACGACTCGGACAACAGCGGGTCCGGCAGCAGCGGCTCCGGCAAGGGCGGCGACGACCACGACGACGACGAACGTGACGACAAAGACGATGACGACGACGATGACTGACCCTCGTCGTGCCGTGCACGTCGACGTCGGGGGGACGCGCGCCTCGAACCCCCTGCGCCGCCTCCCACCCATGACGTTGCGTCGTCGCATCGTGGGTTCGGTCGCAGCCCTGTCGGCGCTCGGTCTGCTCGGCGCCGGGGGCGCGGCGCTGGTCGTCGAGAGACACCGGATCGAGCAGCGCGTCGAACGGCTCCTCGCTCAGGAGGTCGCGGAGTTCCGCGAGCTCGCCGTCACGGGAGTGGACCCCAGCACCGGCCGGCCCTTCGCGACCGCCGACCGCCTCCTCGAGATCTCCATGCAGCGCAACGTCCCCGACGACAACGAGGTCCACCTCGGGTTCCTGCCCGACGTGACGCTCGTGCCGGCGGACGGGCTCGGCAGCCTCGACACCGACGGCGCCTTCCGCGAGCTGGTGACCCGGCACACGCAACCGACCTTCGGGGAGGTGGACGTCGAGGGTCAGGGGCGGGTGACCTACGCCGCCCTCCCGGTCACCAAGGCCGGTCAGGTCAGCCACTACGTCGCCGTGTACTTCACCGACCGCGAGCTGGGCGAGCTGGCCGACACGATCCGGTCGTACGCGCTGGCCGCCCTCGTCGCCTGGGCCGGTCTCGTCTTCGCGGCCTGGGTGCTGGCCGGTCGCATCCTGCACCCCGTCAGGGAGCTGCAGGACACGGCGTCGAGCATCAGTGCCTCGGACCTCTCACGACGCATCGACGTGACCGGTGGTGACGAGCTGGCCGCCCTGGGGCGCACTTTCAACGGGATGCTCGACCGGCTCCAGGAGGTGCTCGGATCGCAGCGCCGGATGCTCGACGACGCCGGCCACGAGCTGCGCACCCCCATCACGGTGATCCGTGGACACCTCGAGGTGATGGACGCCGAGGACGTCGACGACGTCGAGGCGGTGCGCGCGCTGGCTCTCGACGAGCTCGACCGCATGAGCGGTCTCGTCGAGGACCTCATCGTGCTCGCCAAGACCCGCCTGCCCGAGTTCCTGGCGACCGAGCCCATCGATGTGGGGAACCTCGTCCGGCGCACCCTCGACAAGGCCCAGGCCCTCGGGAACCGCACGTGGGAGGTCGACGCGGCGCCCTCGGTCGTCGCCGTCGTGGACCCGCGGCGGATCACGCAGGCGCTGCTGCAGCTGGCCGCCAACGCGGTCACGGCCACGCGCGTCGGTGACGTGGTCGCCATCGGGTGCGCACCCACTCCGAACGGTGTCCAGATCTGGGTCCGCGACAGCGGGCCGGGCGTCCCGCCGGAGGACCGGCAGCATATCTTCGACAGGTGGCACCGCGGAGATGACCACGTCGACGGGGAGGGCGGCACCGGCCTGGGCCTGGCCATCGTCCGGGCCATCGCGACGGCGCACGGGGGGACGGCGTGGGTGACTGCGGCCGGGCCGTCCGGGGGCGCGCGGTTCGTCATCGAGCTGCCGGAGGGCGACCTCGCCACGGAGGAGGACGACGACGCGGGGGAGGACCGGACCGGCGACGACCGTGGGGCGGAGACGGCAGAGGCCGTCCCGCACGAGGGTCCGCGCGGTCGTGAGGAGCCGGCCTACGTGAGCCTCGAGTCGCTCCTCGACGAACAGTCGCAGGCGTCGACGAGGTGAGCCACATCCTCATCGCCGAGGACGAGGCACGGATCGCCGCGTTCATCGCCAAGGGCCTGGCGGCGAGCGGGATCCACTCCGAGGTCGCGTCGGACGGACCGACCGCCCTCGGACTCGCGATCGCCGGGGGTCACGACCTCATGCTGCTCGACATCGGTCTGCCCGGGCTGGACGGCTTCGAGGTGCTCTCGCGGTTGCGGGCGTCCGGCAGCACCCTTCCCGTCATCATCCTGACTGCGCGGGACTCGGTGACCGACACGATCGCGGGGCTCGAGGGCGGCGCCGACGACTACATGCCCAAGCCGTTCTCGTTCGGGGAGCTGCTCGCCCGGGTCCGGCTGCGGCTGCGCGCCAGCGGGGTGACGGGTGATGCCGGACCCTCCGAGCTTTCGTCCGCGGGGATCCGTCTCGACCTGCGCACCCGTCAGGCGCAGGTCAACGGTCGCGTCACCGACCTCAGCTCGCGCGAGTTCGTCCTGCTCGAGACCTTCCTGCGCCACCCGGGGCACGTCCTGAGCCGCGCTCAGCTGCTCAGCCACGTGTGGGGCTACGACTTCGACCCGGGATCGAACGTCGTCGACGTCTACGTCCGCTACCTGCGTCGCAAGATCGGTGCAGGGGCCATCGAGACGGTCCGCGGCATGGGCTACCGCCTGCGCACCTGACGTCGAGCAGCCCGACTGAGCCCGGGTCAGTCGCCCTCGGGGACGTGGTCGGGGCGGGGGCCGCCGTGGGGGAAGGACGTCTTGGCCGGCGACTCGAGCTCGGCGCGGTGGCCGCGGATGAGGTCGAGGTTGCGGTCGCGCAGGTGGTCGAAGCCCTGATGGATGTTGGAGCCCGGCGTCAGCGACGCCAGCGCCGTCTCGGGGTCGAGCCGCGCCGAGACCCAGCCCTCGTGCGAGGCGGCCTTGGCGACGATCGTCGCGTTCGGCGTGACGATGTGGCTGTTGCCGAAGTAGATGACGCCCGCCGGGTCGATGCCGGTGGCGTTGGCCCCGATGACGAACACGTGGTTGTCGTAGGCCCGGGCTCGCGAGGTCAGCTCCCAGATGTCGGCCGAGCGCAGCAGCGCTGACGGGCGCAGGATGACCTCGGCGCCCTGGACGGCCTGGATCCGCGAGAGCTCGGGGTAGTCGCCGTCGAAGCAGATGATCATGCCGATGCGCCCGAGCGCCGTGTCGCAGACGGTGACCGTGTCCCCCGGGGTGACCCAGCCGCCGCCGGAGACGGCCTCGGTGCAGAACGGGTGCGTCTTGCGGTAGGTGCCGAGCAGCGAGCCGTCGCTGTCGATAAGCACCGACGCGTTGTAGACGACGCCGCGCTGAGGGCCGCGTTCGTAGGTGCCGACGCAGAGGACGATCCCGAGCTCACGGGCCACCGCCTGGAAGGGCTCGGTCATGGCGCCGGGGAGCTCGCTGACGAGGTCCCACAGCATCTCGACGGAGCAGTCCGGCGTGAAGCCAGTCGTCGCCGACTCGGGCAGCACGACGAGCTCGGCACCCGTCTCGGTGACGCAGCGCCGCACGAAGTCGACGCACCGCTCGATGTTGGCCTCGACGACCTGGGGCGTGAGGGAGCCCCGGACCGGCGCCACCTGGATGGCAGCAGCTGTGAATGCACGCATCAGCGTCGTCCTCCGATCGCCCAACCCACCACGACGCCGGCGAGGGTGAGCGCCCCACCGACGAGGACCCCGAAGCCGAAGTCTCGGTTCGATTGTCCCACCCCGGCGGCACCGGACTGGCCGGCATACGTGGCCGGCTGGCCGCCGCCCCCGGGCTGGCCGACCGCGGACCCGGCGGTAGCGGCGCCCACGGCAGCCGGCGCGACCTCGGCCGGGCGCTCGCCGGCGATGTCCCGGTCGAGCGCGGTGAACATCTGGCCGGCCATCTTGCGGGCCACCCCGGCGAGCATGCGCTGGCCGACGCCGCCGATGGGCCCACCGACGATCGCGTCGGCCTCGTAGGTGATCGCCGTGCCGCCGGACTCGCCCGGCGACAGGGCGACCTCGACGGTCGTCGCGATGGTGCCGGGTGCTCCCGCACCCTCTGCCTTCATCGTGAACGCCGTCGGCTCGGTGACGTCGGTGATGGCGACCTCGCCGTCGTAGGACCCCTTGATCGCCGCGACGCCGGCCATCACGGTCATCGCGTAGCGCCCGGGGGACAGCTCACGCAGCGACTGGCACCCCGGGATGCAGCGGGCGAGGACGGCCGGGTCGTGGACCGCGGCCCACACCTGGTCGGGGCTGGCGGCCATCTGGGCGCTGCCGGAGATCTTCATGCGGACTCCTCGGTCGTGGTCGTGCTGACGGTCTCGCGCGTGCGGGCATGCGCGCGGCGCAGGTCCCACAGCTCGTTCGGGCTGATCGGCATGGAGCGGATCGGGAAGCCCTCGGCGTCCTCGATGGCCGAGGCGATGACGGCGGTCACCGGGATGGTCCCGGCCTCGCCGGCGCCCTTGATCCCCAACGGGTTCAGCGGCGACGGGGTCTCGAGGTGGTCGGTCTCGATGTGCGGGACCTCGGAGGCGTAGGGCATGAGGAAGTCCATGAACGAGGCGTTGAGCAGCTGCCCGGTCTCGTCGTAGGCCATCCGCTCGTAGAGCGCCCCACCGACCCCCTGCGCGACCCCGCCGTGGACCTGCCCCTCGACGATCATCGGGTTCACCACGGTGCCGCAGTCGTGGATGACGCAGTAGCGCAGGATCCGGATCTCGGCCGTCACCGGGTCGGTCTCGACGATGGCCGCGTGCATCCCGTTGGCGAAGGTCGCCTGGGTGGGGGAGTAGAAGTCCTTGCCCTCGAGGCCGGGCTCCTCGTCGTCAGCCACCGGCGGCTTGTCGGGGTCGAAGGTGCCGGCGAACTGGGTCGCGGCCTTGGCAGACTCGTCGAAGGCGTAGCGCAGCGGGTTCGACATCACGGCGACGGTGGACAGGGCGATCGAGGCGTGCGGCGCACCCTTGACGCTGATCGTGCCGTCCTCGATCTGCAGGTCCTCCTCGGCGACCTCGAGCGCGTCGGCCGCGATTCGCAGGGCCTTGGCCCGCACGGCGCGGGCGGCCAGCGCCACGGCGTTGCCGCTCATGACGGCACCGCGGGACGCGAACGTCCCCACGGCATACGGCATCCGTCGGGTGTCACCGGTGGTGACGTGGACGTCGTCGATCGAGACGCCGAGCTCGTCGGCGACGATCTGCGCGAGGATCGTCTGGTGCCCTTGGCCCTGGGTGGTGAGGCCCGTGGCGACGTTGACGCGGCCGCTGGTCTCCACGTGGACGTGGCCGCCCTCGTAGGGGCCGACGCCGGTGCCCTCGACGTAGCAGCCGATGCCGAGACCGACCTTGCGTCCCTGCGACTCCGCGTCCTCGCGGTAGGCCGCGAAGTCGTCCCAGCCGACGAGCGCCTTGAGCTTGGCGAGCGAGGCGGGGAAGTCGCCGGAGTCGTACTTCAGCGGGCGGCCGTCCTGGAACATCAGCCCCTGGTCGAAGGGCATCTCCTCGGGCTGGATGAAGTTGCGCGAGCGCACCTCGGCCCGGTCGAGGCCGAGCTCGGCGGCTATCGCATCCATCGTCCGCTCCATGGCGAAGCAGCCCTGGGGGCGGCCGGCGCCGCGGTAGGGCGTGACGATCGCGGTGTTGGTGTAGAGCGACCAGAACTCGACGCGGTAGTTCTGCGGCTTGTAGGGGCCGAGCAGCTGGGTCGCGGTGATGATCGGGACGATGACGCCGTAGGGGAGGTAGGCGCCGTTGTCGTGCCAGAACTTCACGTCGACCGCCCGCAGGCGCCCGTCGTCGTCGAAGCCGACGGTGACCCGCTGGACCTGGCCGCGCTCGTGGGCGCTCGAGGTGAAGTGCTCGCGGCGGTCCTCGGTCCACTTGACGTCGTGGTCGAGGCGGCGCGCGGCCCACGGGACGAGGATCTCCTCGGGCCAGGGGTGCATGATCTTGACGCCGAAGCCGCCGCCCACGTCAGGGGCGATGCACTCGACCTGCGCGAGCGGCAGCTGGAGCTTGGCGGCGACGGCGGCCCGGACTCCGGTGGACGTCTGGGTGGAGGAGTGGAGCCGCAGTCGCTGCTCGTCCGAGTCCCAGTGCGCGAGAACGCCCCTGCCCTCCATGGGGGTGCAGGCACTGCGCTCGATCTCGAGGTCGAGGGTGAGGGTGCGCGGTGCGGAGGCGAGGGCCGACTCGACGTCGCCGACCTCCTGGAGGAGATGGGCCGCGACGTTGCCGGGGGCGTCGTCGTGGACGAGGTTCGCGCCGTCGCGGGCCGTCTCGATGCCGACGACCGGCGGCAGGAACTCGTAGGAGACGACGATGCGCTGCGCGGCGTCCTCGGCGACGTAGCGGTCGCTCGCGACGACCATCGCTATCGGCTCGCCGACGTGGTTGACGTCGTCCTTGGCGAGCGCGTAGCCGGTGCGGCCGGCCTCGATGCTCGGGTGCGGGATGAGCAGCGGCAGCCGGTCGCCCGCGGGCCCTTCGAGGTCCTCGTGGGTGAAGATCGCGACGACGCCATCGACGTCGAGAGCACCCTCGACGTCGATGTCGGTGATCCGTGCGTGGGCGTGCGGGCTGCGCACGAACGCCACCTCGTATGCCGTGTGGCCGAGGTCGTCGAGGTAGCGCCCGTTGCCGGTGACGAGGCGCGGGTCCTCCTTGCGCAGGACCGGCTGGCCGAACTGGCGGGTGGTCACGCGGGGTCGCCCCCCTCGGTCGTCGCTGCCCGCTCGCGGGTGATCTCGGCAGCGCGCACGACCGCCTTGCAGATGTTCTGGTAGCCGGTGCAGCGGCAGAGGTTGCCCGAGATCGCCTCGCGTGCCTCCTCGCTGGTGGGGTCGGGGTTCTCCTCGAGGAAGGCGGTGATCGTCGTGACGAAGCCCGGTGTGCAGAAGCCGCACTGCAGCCCGTGACACTCGACGAACGCCTGCTGGACCGGGCCCATCGCGTCCTGCGTGCCGAGTCCCTCGACGGTCGTGATGGCGAGGTCCTGCGCGGAGACCGCGAACATGAGGCAGGAGCGCATCGGCCTGCCGTCGACGAGGACGGTGCAGGCGCCGCAGACCCCGTGCTCGCAGCCGACGTGGGTACCGGTGAGGCGCAGGTCGTGGCGCAGGAAGTCGGACAGCAGGCGGCGGGGCTCCACCGTGCGGGTGTGCGCGATGCCGTTGACGGTCAGCGTGACGTCGACGGTCGTCGTGGTGCCCTGGTCGGTGTCGCTCATGCGGTCCCTCCGGTCGTGGCCTGGGTCAGGGCGCGGCGGGTCAGCTCGGCGGCGAGCATCCGCCGGTACTCGCTGCTGGCGTGGATGTCGGCCTCCGGCGCGATGCTCGCCTGCACCAGCTCGTCGACGCCGGCCCAGCTCGACGAGCTCGGCTTTCCCGCGACCGCCTCGGTGAGGTCGACCACCACGGGGACGTCCGTGACGGAGACGTATGCCGCCCGCGCGCCGGTGACGACCGGCTTCCCCGAGTCGGTGCTCACGTCCACCGCGACCCCGACTCCGGCGACGGCGTAGTCGCCCGAGCGCCGGGCGGACTCGAGGAACGCCGTGCGGGTGCCATTGGGGAAGCGCGCGAACCGGACCGCCTCGACGAGCTCGTCGGCCTCGAGCACCGTCTGGAGCGGGCCCTCGAAGAACGCTGACGCCGGCACCTCGCGGCGGCCGCGAGGACCGACGACCTCGACGACGCCGTCGGTGAGCACGAGCACGGACGGCATCTCACCCGCGGCGTCGGCGTGCGCAATCGAGCCCACCGTGGTGCCGCGGTTGCGGATCGCGGGGTGCGCCACGCAGAGGAGAGCCTGCCGCAGGAGCGGCAGCACGGCATACGCCTCGTCGTGCTTCTCGAGCTCCGCGTGACGCACGGTCGCACCGACCCGGACGTGGGTGTCCGTGACGGTCACGGTGTCGAGCCCGGCCACCCGGTTGATGTCGACGAGGTGCGCCGGCTGCGCGAGGCGCATGTTGAGGACGGGGATGAGGCTCTGGCCCCCGGCGAGGACCTTGCCGTCGTGCCCCACCTCGGCGAGGGCCGCGACGGCCTCGTCGAGCGTCCTGGGGGAGTGGTGCACGAACGGTGCCGGTTTCACCTGGGGCTCCTGCCTGAGGGTCTGTCTGGGGGAATGCCGCCGCCCCGCCCGAGTCGGCCCCGGGCGGGGCGGCGTGAGGTCTCAGCTGCGGCGGTCGCGGTCGCGGTCCGGGCCGCGGTCGCCCGGGTCGCCCGGGTAGCCGGACTGGTAGAGGTCGTCGATGCCGTCCTCGTCACCGTAGACCCGGTCGCCGGCGGCGATCGCGGTGCCACCGAGACCGCCCGAGCCCGGGCCGTCGGCACGGCGGCGGAGGTCGGCCGGGGCCAGCGTGCGGGCGAGGTGGAAGGCGCCGATGGCGACGATGGTGCCCAGGGCGATGCCGCTGAGGGTGAAGTCCTCGCTGAACTTCAGCTTGACGTCGCCGATGCCGATGACGATGCCCGCGGCGACCGGCACGAGGTTGATCGGGTTCGCGAAGTCGACGCCGTTCTCCTTCCAGATCTTGGCTCCGAGCAGGCCGATCATCCCGTAGAGGACGACCGTGATGCCGCCCAGCACACCGCCGGGGACCGAGGCGACGAGCGCACCGAACTTGGGCGAGAGGCCGAAGAGGATCGCGACGACGGCGGCGACGTAGTAGGCGGCCGTCGAGTAGACGCGCGTGGCGGCCATGACCCCGATGTTCTCGGCGTAGGTCGTCGTGGGCGAGCCACCCACCGCGGACGCGAGCATCGTGCCGACGCCGTCGGCGCCGATGGCGCGACCCATGTCCTTGTCGAGGTTGGCGCCGGTCATCTCGGCGACGGCCTTGACGTGTCCGGTGTTCTCGGCGATGAGGGCGATGACAGCGGGCAGGACGAGGAGGATGGCGGCGGTGGTGAAGCTCGGCGTGTGCCAGCCGGCGACCTCGGACCCGTCGGAGTTGAAGACGGTCTTGGCCGGGAAGCCGATCCAGGCGGCGTCACCGATGCCGTCGGTGTTCCAGCGGAAGTGGTCGGTCGGCTCGGTCGCGCCGCCGAGGACGGAGTTGATCTGGCCGAGGGTGCGGTCGAGGACCCAGGAGAGCAGCGTCCCGAAGATGAGCGCGAGGAAGATCGCGATGCGGCTGATGAAACCCTTGAAGGCCACCGCGCAGACGATGGTGAAGAGCATCGTCAGCAGTGCGACCCACTGGTCCTGCGGCCAGTAGATGTTGGCGACGACAGGCGCGAGGTTGAATCCGATGAGCATGACGACGGCGCCGGTGACGACCGGCGGCAGCACCTTGTGCAGGATCGCCGAGCCGAGGAAGTGGATCGCCAGGCCGACCAGTGCGAGCACGAGTCCCGCGACGAGGATGGCGCCGGTGACCTCGGAGGAGTCGCCGCCCTGGGCGCGGATGGCCGCGACCCCGCCGACGAACGCTGCGGACGTGCCGAGGTAGCTGGGGACGCGACCCTGGACGATGAGCAGGAACGCGATCGTCGCGATACCGCTCATCATGATCGCGAGCTGCGGGTTGAGGCCCATGACGAGCGGGAAGACGAACGTCGCGCCGAACATGGCGACGACGTGCTGGGCGCCGAGGCCGACGGTGCGACCCCAGTCGAGGCGCTCGTGCGGAGCCACGACGTCGTCGGGCCCGAGCGTGCCCTCCTTCACCTTCCAACCAAGTCCAAGCGCCATCTGCCAGCCTTCCTCACACGGACGGCGTGGGGGTCGCACCGTCATCGGATACGAGGACGCTAGTGGCGGCGTCCTCGGGGACATTCGTCAAACAGTGACAGTGGCACGGGGAGGTCGTTGGCACGTCGGCTCGGCCGTGTCACACCGCTGTCGCTCGCGTCATCGTGGCACGTCGGCGGGCCCCGGAGACCAGGTCCGGAGCAACTCGCCGAGCGCGTGGGTGCGGGCCCCCACGAGAGGGGCGTCGTCGGTCACCTCGGCGAGCGCGACCCCGGCCTGGACGCCGCGGGCGTCTGCCAGGGCGGTGGTCACCGCCTCGACGACCTCGGCGTGCCGTCCCCACCGTCCGCTCAGCACGACGAGCTCGGGGTCGAGCAGGTAGGCGTGGGCACGGACGACCTCGCCGACGGCTGTCGCGAGGGTGCGTGCCTGTCCCACGCCGCGGTCGAGGTCGTCGAGCAGGGCCTCGACGTCGATGGCCCTGGTGCCGTCGCGGAGGTAGCCGAGGGCCTCGACGCACTCCATGAGCGTGCCGCTGCTGGAAGGGGCCCGGCGACCGGCGGTCGGCACGGACGTGCGGGAGTAGGCGATCTCGCCGGCCAGGCCGCGAGCCCCGTGCAGCGGGCGGCCGCCGCTGCTCATCGCGGCACCCATCCCCTCGTCGAGGTAGAGGTGGAGCACGTCCTCGACGCCTGCGGCGACGCCGTGCTCACGCTCGGCGAGCAGGGCCCAGCTGACGTCGTTGTCGACGACGGGCCGCACCGGGACGACGTCCTCGAGCAGGGCGACCGGGTCGAGATCGCCGACGAGGAAGGGGCTGGCGGGCAGCTCGACGACCCGACCCGAGCGTCGGTCGACCGGGTCGGCGACGGCGAGGGTGAGCACCCGGACCGGGCCGGGGGAGTCGGCGGCCAGGTCGCGGCACACCTCGACGAGGGCCGTCCCCAGGGCGCCCGTGCTGACGGGGACCTCGACGGGTCGGCGTCGGGTGGCGAGGGTGCGGCCGTCGAGGGCGACGACCTCGCCGACGACCCCGCGAGGGCCGGCCTGCACGGCCACGGCACAGCCGGCGGCGTGGTTGACGGTGAGGTAGGTGCCGGCGCGGCCGCGCCCTCCGGTGGTCCGCTCGGCCTCGACGAGCACGCCCGAGGACAGGAGGCGGCCGACGCTCTGCGACACGGTCGGCTTCGACAGGCCGGTGGCCGTGGCCGCTGCCGCGCGGGTCAGCCGGCCGGCTCGCGACACCGCGGCGAGGACGTGCCGGTCGCTCATCGAGCGCAGCAGGTCGAGCGAGGGAAGGTCGGTGGTCACCGCACACCTTTCGTTAGGACTCCTTGCAAACTAGCAGAGATTTGCACTAGTCTCGGCAGCCACAGGTTCAGTCAGGACTCCTCACAATAGGCCGCTCAGGAAGGCACCCCATGACCGCGCACACCGAGATCCCGCCCCTGCCTCACTGGGAGAGCAAGCCAGAGGACGTCACCGGCGCCGTCGTCGAGGTCAAGCGGGCCCTACGTGCCCGCATCGCCGCGAGCGGCCGCACCGTCGAGGAGGTGTTCGCCGAGCTCGAGGCGTCCATCGCGCTCAAGGTCGAGAAGATCAAGGCCGAGCGCGCCGCCGGCGAGAGCGTGTGGCCGGTTCTCGACTTCGCGGACATCGAGGCCGGCACCGTCCCTGCCGAGCTCGCCGCCAAGGTCAAGGAGCGGGGCTGCGCCGTCGTCCGGGGCACCTTCGAGCACGAGCAGGCGCTCCAGTGGGACCGGGACATCGTCGACTACGTCGAGCGCAACAGGTTCTTCGAGACCTACACCGGCCCGGCCGACGACTTCTTCGCCAGCGTCGAGAGCACGCCCGAGATCTACCCGATCTACTGGTCGGTCCCGCAGATGGAGGCGCGCCAGAGCCCGCGGATGGCCGCCGTGCAGGGCTTCCTCAACAGCCGGTGGACGCACGAGTCCGAGGGCCGCCAGTGGTTCGACCCGAACCGTGACTCGCTCTATCCCGACCGCATCCGCCGCCGCCCGCCGGGCACCGACTCCGCCGGCCTCGGCACCCACGTCGACACCGGCAGCATCGACCTGTTCATGACCGAGGGCTACCAGCAGGTCTTCCGCCACCTGTTCGCCGGTGACGTCGAGAGCTACGACCCGTGGAACGCCGCGCACCGCACCGAGGCCGTGAACTACCCCGCCTCGACGATGTGCTCGGCCTTCCGCACCTTCCAGGGCTGGACCGCCCTGTCCGACATGGGCCACGACCAGGGCGTCCTCCACACGGTGCCGATCCCCGAGGCGATGGCCTACCTCATGCTGCGGCCGCTGCTCGACGACGTGCCCGACGACGAGCTCTGCGGCGTCGCGCACAACCAGACCTTCCCCATCACGTGGAAGTGGCACCCGCTGCTCATGGAGGCCGTGTCCGGCATCCCCGACGTGCAGGCCGGTGACACCGTCTGGTGGCACTGTGACCTCATCCACTCCGTCGCGCAGGTCGAGGACCAGGTCGGCTGGGGCAACGTCATGTACATCCGGCCGCGCCGTGGTGCCCCCGCAACGAGGCGTATGCCGGCAGCGTCCGTGAGGCGTTCCTCACCGGTTCCAGCCCGAGCGACTTCCCGGAGGAGCACTACGAGCGCGAGTGGGAGGGTCGGTTCCGGCCGGAGCAGCTCAACGAGATCGGACGTCGCGGGCTCGGACTTACCGACTGACACCCGTGTTCCCTACCTCCGACGTCGAGATCGGGTGACACGCCGAGGATGAGCCCGGCTCACCGACGTGTCGCCCGATCTCGTCGCCCACGAGGCGGTGTCCGGCATCCCTGACGTGCAGGCCGGTGACACCGTCTGGTGGCACTGCGACCTCATCCACTCCGTCGCGCAGGTCGAGGACCAGGTCGGCTGGGGCAACGTCATGTACATCCGGCCGCGCCGTGGTGCCCCCGCAACGAGGCGTATGCCGGCAGCGTCCGTGAGGCGTTCCTCACCGGCTCCAGCCCGAGCGACTTCCCGGAGGAGCACTACGAGCGCGAGTGGGAGGGTCGGTTCCGGCCCGAGCAGCTCAACGAGATCGGACGTCGCGGGCTCGGGCTCGCCGACTGACGCGGCGCAGGGGCGGTGCCGGCCCAGCCGAGGGCGAGGTCGCGATGGCCCGGTCGGAAGGCATACAGGCAGGCGAGGCGCACCCGCGAGGCCTCGGCGTAGGTCTCGAACCGGCCGAGGTCGACCCCCATCCGCGCGGCGACGGCGAGCACCGTTCGCTGGGCGATGTCGCGGTGCGAGGGTGACCAGTGGCCCTGGTCGGCGCGCAGTCCCGCGTGGACGAAGAGGTTGGCGAGGTCGAGCGCGGGCTCGGCCAGCGCCACCATGTCGAAGTCGAGCAGCCCCAGCCGGTTCGCGTGGGCGAGCACCTGCTTGTCGTGCAGGTCGCGGTGGCTCACGACCGGCTGCTGGGCAGGGTCGACGTCCAGCGCGTCGGCCACCGCGTCGGCGCGCTGGCCGAGCCGGCGGCGCGCGTCCTCGGGCAGGGCGTCGAAGTCGGTGACGTGCTGGACCCAGCGCCGGACGACGGCGGCCTCGTCCGCGGGCGAGTGCCGGGGCAGGCTCGCGGCGCCCGCGTGAACTGCGGCTGGCTGGGCGAGCGCGGGCCAGGCTGCGGCCCAGAGCCCCCACCAGCGCGCCCACTCGCCGGTCGGAACTCGCGCTCCCAGCTCGTGCAGGCTCGGCCCGGGCAGTGCGCCGAAGGTGACCTGCGCATCGCCGACCTCCTCGACGGTCGGGGCGTCGAAGCCTGCTGCCCGGGCGAGTGCGCGCCCGTGCGTGGCCGCCCGGGCCACCACCTCCCCGACGCCGGGTCGGACGAGCTTGACGTAGGTGGTGTCCAGCCGGACGACGGCGCGCCGGCCGTGGCGATGGACGACGAGGGTGCCGGCAGCGGCCGCCTCGGCGAGGCCGGGCAGGCGGGAGTCCTCGCCCGGGGGAGGGACCCGGGACCCGGTCACGGCCCAGCCGGTGCCCGAACGCCGGAGGTCGAGCCGACCGGCGCGCAGCCGCCCAGCGCCGTCCCGGCCCTCGACGAGAAGGACCCTGTCCCCGTCCCGCACTGGTCGGGGCCAGGCCCGGCCCACGACGAGGGTGTCGCCCTCGATGTCGATCACCGACGGCACGGGCCCGGGGCCGGGTCCGGGGTCGCTCACCGCAGCACCTCCTCGACCTGGTCGAGGCGCCGGTGGATGGCGGCGAGCCAGTCGGGGTCGGCGGAGCGGAACGGCTCGGTGGCCCGGGTGAGCAGCGCGCGGGCCACCCAGGTTCGCAGTCCGAACCCGTCCGGTGGGACGGCCACGGCACCCGGACGGGCGGCATACCCCGAGAGCAGGGCAGCGGTGAGCGGCAGGGTCTCGAGATCGGCCGGGTCGGGTGACGTCGAGGCCCGCGAGATCCCGACCAGCTCGTCGGCGACGAAGCTGCCGAGGTCCGAGAGCAGCGCTCCACGACCCGCACGGTCGAAGTCGATGAGCCGCACCGGGTCCTCGCCCCGTCCACCGACCAGGACCTGGTCGGCCGAGAAGTCCCCGTGGACCGAGCCGACGGGCCAGTGCCCGGCGGCGATGCGCGCAGCGGTCCGGCCCGCCAGCTCGCCCATCCGGTGCGCGGCGTCCGGGTCCAGCGCGGTGAGGTCGGTGACGAGCGTAGACAGGGTGAGCGCAGGGTCCGTCAGCGTCGTGCGGAGTGCGCGGGAGCCGTGCAGGCGGGCCAGGGCGGCACCGGCCGCCCCGGCGGCAGCGGTGGCGTCGCCGGGGTCGGTCCTCCTGGCCAGCTGCGCCAGGTCGCCACGTCCGAACCAGGGCGACACGGTGACTCGGCGGGACGTCGGCCCGGACTCCCTGGGCAGCGGTTCGACGACGGGGACACCAGCAGCGCTGAGCGCGGCCAGTGCGCGGCGCAACCCGTGCTGCTTGTGGGCCGTCACCCGGACGGCCTCGCACTCGTCGCCGGGCAGCCGTCGACGCAGCACCAGCCGCCGCCGCGGGTTGTAGCGCAGCACCTCGAGCTCACCGACCGCCAGGGCCCCGGCGACCGACGGGTGACAGGTGCGCAGGACGTCGAGGCCACGCTGCAGCCGGGGGTCGGTGTCGAGGGCGCCGAGCGCCACCGTCAGGCCGTCGACGTGGCGCACCTCCACCCGCTGCCCGCGCTCCACGGCACGCCGGACGGCGTTGACGACCTTGTGCCCGTGCGCGTCATGGCTCACCTGGATCCAGTGCGGCACAGCCGATCCGCCGTCGACGGCGAGGACCGCGGTGGTCGAGAGGAAGGGCTTGAAGCGCAGTCGGCACGCGTGCACCTCGCGCCCGAGCACCTCCGACAGCCGGGCCCGGTCGATGAGGAGGTCGGCGGTGACCCGTTCGCTCGTCAGGACTGGAGTCACGCCCGGACCCCCGCGACAGGGGCGAGCGTCGACGACGCCCCGGTGAGCGCCGCGCCCTCGGGCAGCTGCCCGTCGGGGGGACCGTCCCACCGGATGCCCCCGCCCTCGATCCAGACGATGCGGTCGCACTCGCGTGCGGTCTGCTCGTCGTGTGTGACGACGATGGTGGTGCGGCCCTGCGTCAGCCGGTCGATCGCCTCACGCACGGCACCGGCGTTCTCCGCGTCGAGGCCGGACGTCGCCTCGTCGAGGATGACGACCGACGCGTCACGCAGCAGGGCGCGCGCGATCGCGACCCGCTGCCGCTCACCGCCGGACAGGGTCGCCCCACGCTCGCCGACCTGCGTCTCGTAGCCGCCGGGCAGTGCCCTGATGAACTCGTCGGCACGGGCCTTCCGCGCCGCCCACCGGACCTGCTCGTCGGTCGCCCCCGGCTGCCCGTGGCGGATGTTGTCGGCGACCGAACCGGTGAAGAGCACCGACTCCTGGAGAACCACGGCGACCTGGGACCGCAGGCTCTCGAGGTGGAGCTCGCGCACGTCGAACCCGTCGATCCGGACGCTGCCCGACCGCACGTCGAGCATGCGGGTCAGCAGGTTCGTCAGGGTCGACTTGCCCGCTCCGGACGGCCCGACCACGGCGACCCGCTGTCCGGCGGGCACGTGCAGGGAGAGGTCACGCAGGACCGGGGGGTCGTCGCCATGACCCGCGGTCACCGAGGCGAGCCGCACGTTGCCGTCGAGACGGCTGAGCCTCACCGGATCCGACGGGCTCGTGATGGCGGGCTGCACGTCGAGCACGTCGGCGACTCGCTCCCCGGACGCCGCGGCACGGGCGATCCGCCCGGTGTACTTCGCGAGGTCGCGCAGCGGCTTCATGGCGGTCTTGAGGTAGGTGAGGAAGATGACGAGGTCTCCCGGCGACATCGCCTCCTGAAGTACTCGCTGGCCACCCAGCACGAGCACCGCGGCGGTGGCGACCCCCACGAGGAGGTCGGTGCTGCGCTCGAGGGCGGCAGCGAGCCGGCGCGCACGGACCCCCTCCTTGAGCGAGGAGCTGTTGCGGCCGCTGAACTGCTGCTCGAGAGCCAGCTCCAGGCCGTACGCCTGGACGACGCGCATCCCCCCGATCGTCTCCTGGGCGATGTTGGCGAGGTCGCCCTCGGCCTTGCGCGTCCTGCGCGACGCATGGGTGATCTTCGGGGTGCTCACCCGTGACAGCAGCAGGAAGAGCAGGGCGCAGACCACGACGACGAGGGTGAGCAGCGGGTCCAGCCAGAACATCACGACGGACATCGCGACGAGGGTGAACACGTTGACGAGCAACGGCATCCCGGCCGTGACGGCGACCTCCTGGAGCCGGCCGACGTCACCGACGACGCGCTGCACGAGGTCACCGCTGCGGGTCACCGAGTGGTACTCCTGCGAGAGCCGGTTGACGTGCCGGAAGAGACGCTGCCGCAGCTCGGTGGCGATCCTCGAGCCGGCGAGCGCGAAGGCGATCGTCGCGAGGTAGCTGCACACCGCCCGCAGCCCGACGAGCACCACGGTGGCCAACCCGCAGGCGACGAGCAGCTGCAGGCTGGCACGCGGTCCGGGGCTGGCGAGCTGCGCACCGAGCGAGCGCGTCACCGCGTCGACGACGAACTTCACCGGCCAGGGCTCGAGCACACGGAAGACCACCTCGAACACGAGTGCGAGGGCGCCACCGCCGAGCAGGGTGGCGTGGTCGCGCAGGTGCGGGCGGACGAGGCCGATCGTGCGCCGCAGGGCGGGACCGTCCACTGCCGGCTTCGAGCTCATGCGGCCGCTCCTCTCGTGCGTCCGTGCCCGGCTTCGCCGGCTCGGGGTATGCCGGTCAGGACCCGTGCGAGGACCGCGTCCCACGAGTGCTCGGTCTCGACCATGACCCGGCCCGCCCGGCCCACGGCCCGGGCACGGGCCGGGTCCTTGACGAGGATGTCGACGGCGGCCGCGAGGGACCCGGGGTCCGACGGCCGCACGAGCAGACCGGTGATGCCGTCCTGGACGATGCTCGGGACCTGCCCGACGGCCGAGGCCACGACGGGGAGTGCGGCAGCGGCGTACTCGTAGATCTTGAGCGGGGAGAAGTACTGACCGGAGCCGTCCAGGACCGGGTAGGGCGCGACGGCGACGGTGGCCCCGTCGAGGGCGGCAGGGATGTCGTCGGGGACGACGGCGCCGCGGAAGTCGACCTCGAGTCCCAGACGCTCCGCCTGCGCTGCGAGGGCCGGCCCCTCGGGGCCGTCGCCGACGATGCGCACCCGCCAGGTCTCCCGGGCGAGCACTGCCGCGTCGAGCAGGACCTCGACCCCGTGCCACGGCTTGAGGGTGCCGACGAACAGGACGACCGGGTCACCGTCGTCGGGGGCCACGGTGGGCCTGATGCGGCGGGTGTTGACCCCGTTCGGGACCACGCGGACCTTGGCTCCGGCGTCCGGGCAGTGCGTCCGCACCCACTGCGCGACCGGTTCGGACACGCACGCCACGACGGAGGCGGCGCCGACCTGCGTCCGCAGGGTGCGCAGGGCCGCGTCGCCGTCGACGAGGTGCCGGTGGACGGCCTGCTCGTCGATGAGCGGAGCGTTGACCTCGAGGACCCCGGGGATGCCGAGCGCCACGGTCACCTCGGCGAGGGCGGTGGAGAAGAGTGAGTAGCGCTCGTAGGCCAGCTCCGCGTCCGAGTCGACGACCAGGGTCGCCATCGCCAGCGAGGCCGCGGCCTGGCGCTGCTCGCGCCGCGCGGTGCGCTCCTCGCGGGACCCGGCCGCACCCCCGTGGTCGCCGTCCACCGGGACGTGGACGAGGGGGAGGTCCACGAGGTCGGGAGGGACGTGCTCGCCGGTGCGGGCGGCATACAGCCGGACCGAGTCGCCGCGGGCCCGGAAGGCGCGGAGAACCTCCTGGACGTGGACGGAGGCCCCCTTGGTGCCGAACACGGGGACGCCGGGGTCGGCGCTGAGGTACGCGACGCGCATCGAGGTCTCCTCTCAGCCCACGAGCAGGGCGGCACCCTGCTGGTGGGCGGCCAGGCGCCGGGCCTGGTCCGTCGTGTCGTAGTGGGTCTGGACGAGCTGGCGCGCCGCACGGGCGAGGGCGACCCGGGGCAGACCCGGACCGGCCACGGCCTCGAGCGCCTCCACGAGCTCGCCGACGTCACCCACGCCGAGCCGGGTCGCCGACAGGAGCAGCCCGGTGACGTCGTGCTGCACCGCCTCCGGGATGCCGGTGACGTCGCTGGCGATCACCGGCACGCCCATCGCCATCGCCTCGAGGAGGACGGTGGGCAGCCCGTCGGCGTTGCCGTCCGCCCCGACGACACAGGGCGCGACCATGACGTCGGCCCAGGTGAGCAGGTCACGCACCTCGTCCTGGCTGCGCGGCCCCAGCAGCTCGACGGTGCCGGTGAGCCCGGCGGCGACGACCTGGGCGGCGAGCTCGTCGCGCAGCTCCCCGTCACCGGCGATCCGCACCTCGACGCGGCGCTGCCGGCCGGGGCGGGCGACGAGGACCCGCACCGCCTCGACGAGGTGCGTGAACCCCTTCTTCTCGACGAGACGCCCGACGGCAGCGACCTTGAGGGGGCCCGCGAGAGGGGCCGGGTCGGCATACGGGAAGCGGGTGAGGTCGAGGCCGTTGCGGATGAGGACGACGCGGTCGGCGACGTCGGGGAAGCGGCGCACGAGGTGGGTCGCGTTGAAGTCGCTGATCGCCACCACGTGGTCCGCGTGCCGCAGGACGTCGTGCAGGAGAGCGGGGTCGACGTCCTCGTGGAAGAGGTCCTTGGCGTGCGTCGTCACCGAGAAGGGGATGTCCGCGATGCCGCTCGCGACCCGGGCGACCCGCGCCGCCATCGAGCCGAAGTGGGCGTGCAGGTGGGTGATGCCCTGCTCGGAGGCGCGCAGGGCGAGCTGGACCCCCTGCATGGCTTCGGCCGGGTCGAGCCGCGCGAGGTGGGGGAGCAGTCCGGAGAGGCGGACCCCGACGTCGGGTCGCGTCTCGGTGGCCTCGCGCAGCACGATCCACGCGTCGGTCAGCTTGACCGGCTTCGCCAGGTGCGTGACGGGGGCCTGCACCCGGGCGATCTCGGGGTGGAAGCGGGCGTCGGTCGTGGGACGCAGCGCAAAGATGGCGAGGTCCTCGCCCGCCGCCTCGCGGCTGAGGATCTCGGTGACGACGAACGTCTCCGAGAACCGGGGGTAGACCTTGAGGACGTACCCGATGCGGGGAATTCGTCGGACGGTGGTCGGGACCGTGCTCCTGAGGGCGGTCTCAGACGGCGACACGGGTGGGCTCCTCGTGGGTGGCGGCGATCGTGAGAGCGTCGACGCGTCGGGCGACGCCGGCGAGTCCGGCGAGGTCGACCGCGGTGCGGTCCTGGGTCCGGGAGACGGCCCCCGCGATCCACTCGGTGAGCCGGGCGGGGGTGAGGTCACCGGGGTCGAGCACGTCGACGGCCCGGACTGCGGCCAGGGCCCGGGCGCGGATGAGCTGCTCCAGGCGCGGGGCGTGGCGTGGGACGAGCAGGGCCGGGGTGGTCGTGCTCATCACCTCGCAGACGGTGTTGTAGCCCGCCATCGAGACGATGGCGCTGGCCCGGCGGATCGTCGCCAGCCCGTCCGGGACGGAGGCGATGACGGTGGTGCCGGCTGCGGCGACGGCCCGGATGTCGGCCAGGTCGCGAGCCGGCATCTGGGGGCCGGCGACGACGAGGTGGTGGTGTCCGTGCGGGACCGTGGCCCGGGCGGCGGCGTGCGCCAGGGCGTGTCCGTCGCTCCCGCCGCCGACCATCGTCAGGACGTAGGGCTGCTCCGTCGGCTGGGCCTCGGGGAGCCAGTGTCGGTCGGCGGCGAGGTAGCCCGTGTGGCGCACGAGCCCGTGCAGCTCCGCCGGCAGCTCGCCGGTGGACCGGACGTCGTGGACGGCAGGGTCGCCGTAGACCCAGATCTCGTCGAAGATCTCCGTCACCCGGGTGAGGTCACCGAGGGCGGCCCACTCGAGCGCCGCCGTCTCCGGGCCGTCGAGGACCTCGCGCAGGCCGAGCACGATGGTCGTCCCGGGCCGCGCCCTGCGGGTCTGCAGGAGGGCGTCGCGCAGCTCGCCGTCGACGCCGAAGGGATGGCGGTCGACGACGATGAGGTCCGGGGTGAGGCCGTGCACCACCCCCTGGGCGACGCGCTCCCGGATGCCGATGAGGTCGTCCATCGGGACCCGGACGTGCCGCGGCCGGTAGCCGAGGGTGCCCTTGCAGATGCCCGGCAGCAGGACGACGTCGAAGCCGGCGGGCACGTCCAGCTCGGCCTCGTGACCGACGCCGGTGAGGAGGATTCCCGTCACGGGGCGGCCGCCGAAGGCCTGTGAGTCCGCGACCAGCGCGTGGGCGAGGGCCAAGTTGCGACGGATGTGCCCGAGCCCGACGGAGTCGTGCGAGTACAGCAGGACGCGGAACGGCTGGTCGTCGTGTCGCAACTCCGGCTCCCCTCCCCGCGGGCGCCGCACCGGTTCTGGTGCGTGGGGAGCAGTCCATGCGAGGGACGTGAGGAGTTGGTGAGGCGCGGATGAGAGACCTCTCATCCACGCGGTGCCGGCGCGGAGGCGCGGAGGCGCGGTGGTGGGCTGGCTGGGTCAGACGCCGCGCATCTGGCGGATCCGCAGGGCGAGCGCGAGCGTGAGCCGGAGCTGCGGGTCGGTCGTGAAGGGACCGAGCATCTGCTCGAGCTTGGCGATGCGGTAGCGGAGCGTGTTGTAGTGGAAGAAGAGGATGCGGGCGGTCTCGGCGACGTTGAGGTTGGTGTCGAGCAGCACCTGCAGGGTCTGCCGCAGGTCGGCGTACGAGGGCTGCTCGTCGGTCGCCAGCGCACCGAGGGCCTCGTCGACGAAGGCCCGCAGGTCGGCCGTGTCCGGGATGAGCGACAGCAGCCGATAGATCCCCAACCCGTCGAAGTGCATGACCGCGGACTCGCCCTGCATCTGCCGCCCGACCGCCACGGCCCGCAGCGCCTCGGCGTAGGCCCGAGGGATGTCGGCCACGGAGTCCACCGGACGTGACACCCCTGTCGAGAAGGTGCGGCGCCCGCCGCCGCCGTCACCGCGCACGATCTTGACCATCTCGCCGACCGACCGCATGACGGCGTCGTGGTCGCCCTCGCCACCGCACGGGGCCGGCATGAGGGCGACGACCTCCTGGCTGAAGCCCGCGACGGGCGCCTGGGGTTCGCGCGTGCGGACGGCCTGCACCCACGCACGGACGAACCGGTCCTGCAGCGAGCGGACCTCGTCGCTGGCGCGCGAGGTGTGCGAGTCGTCCTCGTCGGTCTCGGCGACGACGACGACCATGCGGCGGTCGAGGTTCCACCCGAGCGCCGCGGCGTGGGCGATCGCCTCGGTGGGGGAGCCGACCCGACCGACCAGCGTGTCCCGGAGGAACTCGGCGCGGTACTTGCCCTCGACCGCAGCCACCGCCGCGTTCTTGGTGATCGCCAGGGCCGCCACGGCCGCCGCCCTTTCGAGTCCGTGGACGTCGGTGACGGTCAGGACCCGTTGCGGGGTGAAGACCGCCAGGAGCCCGTGGTCGGAGCTGCCGGCGACGATCCGCACCATCGTCCGCTCGGACCTCGTCGCACCCGCCGAGCGCACGCCCACTGGCTCCTCCTCGACGATGAGCCGGCCCGTCCGGTCGAAGCACTCGAGGGCCATGACCTCGGCGAGCGACTCCTCCGACCCGGCCCGGGCCACGATCCGGCCGTCGGTCGTCGTCACGAGGGCCACGCCGGGGAAGAGGGTGACCAGGGACTCGCACAGGTCGTCGAGGGAGCCACCGGCGAGGACGGTCTGGACGAGGATGCGGTTGACCTCGTCCTCGCGACGCAGCAGCTCGGCCTGGTGGTCGACGACCCGTCGAAGCGCGGCGACGGTGGCCGTGGGGTCGTCCGCGCCGGAGTCTGTGGATGGCAAGTGCTGAGCCAGAGGGGACAGATCGTTGGCAACATTTACCATCCGGCCACCCTAGCGGCGCTGGCTAGCGTTGCAAGGGTGCTCCCCACCATCCCTGCCGCGGTGTCGCCGCTCGTCCGGGGACTGGTCTCGGGCCGGGTGAGGCGCGCCGTCGTGCTCGCCGCCTTCCCCACGGCGCTCTATCTCGCGCTCGCCGACCGGGACGCCGACCACGCCGACGTGGTCGCGGTCGTCACCAGCGACGCCCTCGTCCTGCCGACCGCCGTCCGCCTCGCCACCCCCTCACCCCACCCGTGGGGCCTCGAGGCGGGAGACGTGGTCCGCGTCGGCGGTGACGTCGTCGCACTGCCGACGCACGGCATACGGGTCGTGCGGTCGTGGCGACCCCGGCGGGTCGCGAGCGCGGCACCAGCCGCACACGTCGTCGACTGGGAGCCGCTCCTGGCGGAGGTCGGTCGCGGTCACGGGCTCACCCCGCGCGCGGACGACGTCCTGTGCGGCGCCCTCCTCGGGGCGCGCGCCCTCGGCGTCCCGCTGCCCGCGAGCCTCCCTCTGGAGCGCACCACCAGCCTGTCGGCGTCCCTGCTCCTGGCCGCTCAGGACGGGTATGCCGTGTCCTGCGTCGTCGACCACGTCACCGCCGTCGTGGCCGGGTTCCCGGACGCCGAACGCTCCCGTGAGCAGGTGCTCGCCATCGGTCACACCTCCGGCGCCGGGCTGCTCGAGGGCATCGACCTCGTTCGCCACGCCGCCACCAGTCCCCAGCCGGAAGGAATCCTGTCGTGAGCCTCACCCACGTCGACGTACGCCGAGGCGCGTACCACGACTCCGTCACCCTGCTCCAGGTCTCGCGCACCGTGGCCCAGGTCGAGGGGGTGGAGGCGGCGCAGGTGGCCATGGCCACCGAGCTCAACGTCGAGGTCCTCACCGGCATGGGGTTCGACATCCCGGACGGCGCCGGGCCCAACGACCTCGTCCTCGCCGTACGGGGCGCCGACGACGCGGGGGTCGCCGCCGGCCTGGCCGCCGCCGAGGGCGCGCTCGCCGCCCGGTCGACCCCCTCGAGCGGCGGGTTCGGTGACGCGCCGTCCCCCCGGACGGTCGGCGGCGCCCTGCGCGCCGGGGCAGCCGACCTCGCCCTCATCTCGGTTCCCGGGCGGTTCGCCACGGCCGAGGCCCTCGACGCCATCGCCGCCGGCGCCTCGGTGATGCTGTTCTCGGACAACGTCCCGGTCGAGGACGAGATCCTCCTCAAGGACGCCGCTGCCGACGCCGACGTGCTCGTCATGGGTCCCGACTGCGGCACCGCCGTCATCGGTGGCGTCGCCCTCGGCTTCGCCAACGTCGTCGAGGCCGGGCCGATCGGCATGGTCGCCGCCTCCGGGACGGGAGCGCAGCAGCTCATGTGCCTCCTCGACGCCGCCGGGGTCGGGATCTCGCACTGCCTCGGAGTCGGTGGGCGCGACCTGACCTCCGCCGTCGGCGGCCGCTCCACCCGCCAGGCCCTCGCCGCGCTCGCCGCCGACCCCGCCACGACCTCGGTCGTCGTCGTGTCGAAGCCGCCGGACGAGGAGGTGCTGGCCGAGCTCGAGACGTATGCCGCTGGGCTCGGACTTCCGGTCCGCTGGGCCACGCTCGGCGCGGGTCGTCCCGACCTCACCTCCGCGCTCGAGGCGGTGCTCGAGGCCGAGGGCCGTGACGTGCCGGTGTGGCCCTCGTGGGTGGCCTCGGACGACCCCGAGCCCGCCTCGGTCAGCGGGTCCCTGCGGGGACTCTTCTGCGGCGGCACGCTCGCCGACGACGCGATGCTCCTCGCAGCGGAGTCGCTGGGCGACATCCGCTCCAACATCCCGCTGCGTGACGACCTCGCGCTCGGCTCGGACCTGCGCGACGACGGTCACCTCGTCATCGACTTCGGCGACGACGGCCTCACCCAGGGCCGGGCACACCCGATGATCGACCCGAGCCTGCGGATGGAGCGGATCGCGGCCGAGGCCGCCGACCCGACCTGTGGTGTCCTGCTGCTCGACCTCGTCCTCGGCCACGGCGCCCACGCGGACCCCGCCGGCGAGCTGTCCGACGCCATCCGCGCCGCGAAGGCCGTCGCCGGATCCGAGCAACAATCGACCAACGGGTCGGGAACCGCGCGGAAGCTGCCCGTCGTCGTCTCGGTCACCGGCACCGAGGGAGACCCCCAGGGTTTCACCGCGACCTGCGAGACCCTGGCCGCGGCCGGTGCCTCCGTCTTCCTGTCCAACCGCGATGCCACCCGGCACGCACTGTCCTTCCTCGGGAGCACGCGATGACCACGACCCCCACCTCGGCGACCGCACCCCTGCGCGGACTGCTCGCCGTCGAGTCTCCCGCCGTGGCCACCGCCGGGGTCTCGCTCTTCGCGGACGCCCTGCGCGGGCAGGCCGTCACCGTCACCGAGGCCGACTGGCAGCCGCCCATGGAGGGCACCGAGGCCGACCTGGCCCGGGTTCTGGCCGACGTGCGCCGCGCGGAGGCCAACGCGACGGCATACGCCCGCATGACGGCGTCCACCGCGAAGCTGTGCGACGTCAAGCAGGCCAAGGACGCGCTGGGTCTCGAGCGCGGCACCTTCCTGCACGCCGGTCCGCCGATCGACTGGGAGCGTGCCTCCGGTCCGCTGCGAGGGGCGTTCATCGGCGCGGTGCTCTTCGAGGGCCTTGCCGACACGGCCGAGGAGGCCGAGAAAGCCCTCGCCGCAGGCCGGTTCACCTTCGAGCCCTGTCACCACCGTGACGCGGTCGGTCCGATGGCCGGGGTCGTGTCGCCGTCGATGTGGATGTACGGCCTGCGCGACGAGGTCCACGACGCGTGGTCCTGGTGCTCCCTCAACGAGGGGCTGGGCAAGGTGCTGCGCTACGGCGCCTACGGGCCCGAGGTCGTCGACCGGCTGCACTGGATGACCGACGTCCTCGGCCCGATCCTCCAGCAGTCGGTGCGGTCGACCGGGCCGTTCGACATCACGTCGATCCTCGCGCAGATGCTGCAGATGGGCGACGAGGGTCACAACCGCAACCGCGCCGGCTCGCTCATGCTGCTGCGCGAACTCCTCCCGGGGATGATCACCGCCGACGCGAGCTCGACCGACATCGCCGAGGCGGTGCGCTTCTCGGGCGCCAACGAGCACTTCTTCCTCAACCTCGGTATGCCGGCCTGCAAGCTCGCCACGATGGCGGCGCACGGCATACCGGGCTCGTCCCTCGTGACGACCATGGCGCGCAACGGCACCGACTTCGGGATCCGGGTGTCGGGGACCGGCGACGAGTGGTTCACCGGGCCGGCGAACACGCCCGAGGGGCTGTTCCTCGGGGACTACGGCCCCGACGACGCGAACCCCGACATCGGCGACTCGGCGATCACCGAGACCGGCGGCATCGGCGGGTTCGCCATGGCGGCGGCCCCGGCGATCGTCAAGTTCGTCGGCGGCGACGTCGCGTTCGCGCTCCGGGCGACGCAGACGATGTACGAGATCACGCACGGCGAGCACCCGATGTTCCAGGTGCCGATCCTCGACTTCCGGGGCACGCCGACCGGCATCGACGTCGTGTCGGTCGCGCGGACCGGCATCCTGCCGCAGATCAACACCGGCATGGCCGGTCGCGTCGCCGGCACGGGTCAGGTCGGTGCAGGGCTCGTGACGCCGCCGGCCGAGTGCTTCCCGGCCGCGCTGGCCGCGCTGGCCCGGGCGGTCCCGCGCGCATAGACCCCGCCCCGAGACGTGTCTTTGCCCCACCTGCTGGCGCAAAGACACCCCCATTCGCGTCAGCTGATGACGCGCAGGCCCGTTGCGTCGGCACCGGGAGCGCAGGGGGGTGTCTTTGCGTCGTCAGGTAAGGCGAAGACACGTCGTGGCGGAGGGGGGTGCCGCGTCGGGGCCGCCGGATCGCCGACGGGGTTCGCGGTGTGCGCGACCGGGGTCGCGGCGACGTGCGGACCGCGCTCCGGGTGTCGAGGGGCTCTCTGGGAGGATGGCCCACGTGACGGCTCAGACTCTTGACGGCAAGGCGATCCTCGCGACGATCAAGGAGGAGCTGCGCGGCCGGGTCGCCACCCTCGCTCAGCGCGGCATCACCCCCGGCCTGGGCACGGTGCTCGTCGGCAACGACCCGGGCAGCACGTGGTACGTCGGCGCCAAGCACAAGGACTGCGCCGACATCGGGCTCTCCAGCATCCGGCGCGACCTGCCCGCCGACTCCCGCCTCGACGACGTCCTCGACGTCGTGCGCGAGCTCAACGCCGACCCGGCGTGCACCGGCTTCCTCGTGCAGCAGCCGACCGGGCTCGACGAGAACCGGATCCTCGCCCAGGTCGACCCCGAGAAGGACGTCGACGGCCTGCACCCGACCAACCTCGGCTGGCTCGTCCTGGGCCAGCAGGCGCCGCTGCCGTGCACCCCGGTCGGCGTGGTCGAGCTGCTCCGCCGCTACGAGGTCCCGATCGCCGGGGCGCGCGTCGTCGTCGTCGGGCGTGGGATCACCGTCGGACGGCCGCTGTCGCTCATCCTCACCCGCCGCTCCGAGAACGCCACCGTGGTCCAGTGCCACACGGGCACCGTCGACCTCGCGGCCGAGGTCCGTCGCGCCGACATCGTCGTCGCGGCCGCCGGCGTGCCCGGGCTCATCACGGCCGACATGGTCAAGCCCGGCGCGGCCGTGCTCGACGTGGGCGTGAGCCGGGTCGTCGAGGACGACGGACGCTCCGTCATCGCCGGCGATGTGGCGTCCGACGTGGCCGAGGTCGCCGGGTGGGTCAGCCCCAACCCCGGAGGTGTCGGGCCGATGACCCGGGCGATGCTCCTCACCAACGTCGTCGAGATCGCCGAGAAGCACGCCGCCGCCCTCTGACGCACGACCTCCTCCGCTGCCTACTGCACAGGAAGCGGCGTGATCCCCCCTCCTACGGTGCGGTAGCCGCCGAGGTAGCAGGTCGAGGCACCGGCCCGAGGTCCCGGCACGGCACGGCACGGC
The DNA here is from genome assembly GCF_048606435.1 of Knoellia terrae. Taxonomy (NCBI): domain Bacteria; kingdom Bacillati; phylum Actinomycetota; class Actinomycetes; order Micrococcales; family Intrasporangiaceae; genus Knoellia; species Knoellia terrae. The sequence goes on from NZ_JBMBWH010000002.1 coordinate 252,782, forward strand.
ACGAGGCCCGTACCCCCGGAGCGGGAACACGGGCCTCGTGGTGCAGCGGTGCAGCGGTGCTGCGTCAGCCGTGCTGTTCAGCCGGGGACGAGCGTCACGGGGTGACGGCGTCCAGGGCGTCGACGAGACCGGCACCGTAGTAGCCGAACCCGTTGGCGCCGCCCTCGCAGGTGGCGTCGTCGACGCCGTCACGGTTGGCGTCGTAGAACTCGGGGCAGGCCAGGGTGTCGGCCTCGCGCTCGAGGGACTTCATGGCCTGCTTGGCGTTCATGGCCGTGTCGGTGCCGCGGATCAGCGCGACGACACCGGCAGCGTGCGGGGAGGCCATCGAGGTGCCCTGCTTGTAGCCGTAGCCACCGTTCCAGATGGTCGAGAGGACGCGACCGTTCTTGGAGGGGGTGTCGGCGCCGACACGCGAGTCACCACCGGGAGCGGCGACGTCGACGACGTTGCGGCCCCAGTTGGAGAAGTACGACTTGGTGGCGGTCGAGCCGACCGAAGAGACGGTCACGGTGTTGCCGACCTCGGTGGGCATGTCGTAGCAGCGCTGGTCGGTATCACGCGGCGTCGGCTCGGGCGTGTTGTTGGGGCTGCCCGTGTCGGTGATCGGCTTGGAGAGGTCCCAGGCCGAGTTGCCGGCGGCCGCGACGTTGACGACGTCCTTCTTCTCGCTGTACTTCAGGGCGCGCTCGACGGCGAGGATCGCGGCCTTCTCGTCGAGGTTGGACTTGCACCACAGGGCGTAGGGGTCGATGTAGTAGGAGTTGTTGGTGACCTCCATGCCCTTGTCCGCGGCCCAGATGAAGCCGCAGATGGCGTACTCCGGGTAGATGTAGCCCTCGTCCTCGACGACCTTGACGGAGGCGAGCTTGACGTTCGGGGCGACACCGATGACGCCCTCCTTGTTGCGGGCGGCGCCGATCGTCCCGGCGACGTGGGTGCCGTGGTCGGACGTGGTGGGCTGCCACGCCTTGGGGTCCTGGTTGGGGACACCGCGGTCGGTGCAGTCGACGGACTGGGAGGCGTCCACGTTGGGTGCGAGGTCGGGGTGGTCCGCCTCGATGCCGGAGTCGAGCACGCCGACGGTGATGTCGCGGTTGCCGTCGGTCTTGAGGTGGGCCTTGTCGGCACCGATCTGGCGCATGTGCCACTGGTTGGCGAACAGCGGCTCCTCGGTGTCGTCGCCACCGGAGGTGCCGGGACCGAGGCCCTGGACCGTGCCGTCCACCGGAACGGTAGATGCGGGCTCGTAGGCCTGCATCGCGCGCGAGGGGCCCGCGGCGACGATGCCGGGGGACTGGCGTGCCTTGTCGTCGAAGGTGTCGTCGCTCGCGCTGGCGATGACGACGCCGATCTGCGGCCACTCCTGGACGACGGTGCCACCGGCGGCCGTGACGGCGGCGACGGCCTTGTCGGTGCCGGTGCCACCCTGGGCCACCACGAACGACGTCGCCTGGGCGAGCGGGGCAGCTCCGGCGGGTGCGGTGGTGGTCATGGCGGCTGCAGCCACAGCGCATCCCGCGGTGGCGGTGATGGCGGCGGCCTTGCGCATGAAGGTCGAGTTCACGTGTTCCTCCTGGTCGTGGGCCGCATCCTCGCGACCCCACCGTGCACCCTGCCCACTGCCTCCCCGCAAAGCAATGGTTTGTCACAAAGTTTTGTGCAATCCATACCTTCGCCCCCATGACGACCTCGTATGCCGTCCGTGCACCGTGCGGTGCCCGCCCGGCTCAGAGCGTGGCGAGGCGCAGGTTGGTCAGCTCGTCGGGGTAGTGGCGCGTGATGCCGACCTTGCGCTCGAGGTCCGCGATGATGGCCGGGGCGTAGTCGTGGCCGTAGAGCTGCTGGCAGGACCCGAGCCCTCCGGGGCTGAAGACGTTGACCTCCATGAGCTTGTCGCCGACGATGTCGAGCCCGACGAGGAACATCCCGTCGGCGACGAGCTTGGGCCGGACCGCCTCCACGAGCTCGAGCATGTCGTCCGTGACGGCGACCTTCGTGGCCTTGCCGCCCGCCGACATGTTGCTGCGCAGGTCGTCGCTGCTGCTCTTGCGGCGGAACGCGGCGATCCGGCCGTCCACCTCGAGCGGCCGGCCGTTCATGACGAACATCCGGACGTCGCCGTCGCTGGCCGCGGGCAGGTACTCCTGGGCGACGACGTACCCGTCCCGCGCGATCGCCTCGATGATCTGGCTGAGGTTGGGGGACTCCTCGCTGTTGACGAGGAACACCCCGCTGCCGCCTGATCCCTGGAGCGGCTTGAGGACGGCGCGGCCGCCGAGGTCGGAGATGAAGCCGGCGATCCGGTCCTCGTCGCGCGAGATCAGCGTCTGGGGCCGGACGGCCTCCGGGAAGTGCTGGAAGTAGGCCTTGGACAGCGCCTGGGCGAGGTTCGTCGGGTCGTTGACGACGAGGACCCCCGAGCCGGCGAAGAGCTCGCCGAACGCGACGGCGGCGGTGCTGGCCCACGGCCGGTCCTCGGCGTCCTCGGCCGGGTCGTTGCGGAGCATGACGACGTCGAACTCACCGAGCGGCAGGCGCTCCTCCACATCCGGCTTCTGCACGTCGTCGAGGTAGCGCTCGAGGGAGCGGTAGCTCTTGGCCTTGCCGCCGCGAGCCCGGGCCGTCAGGGACCCGTCCGGCTCGTAGGCGAAGTCACCGATGCCCATGAGGAACGCCTCGTGCCCCATCTGGGTGGCCGCCATCGCCAGCCGGGTGGTGGTGTAGACGGGGGACTCCTTGGAGACGTCGTTGACGACGAAGCCGATCTTCATGCTGCTCCTTTGATGAGCTGCGCGACGTCGTCGGCCTGGTCGGCCGCGGCGACGAGCCGCTCGGTCGATGCGGGGTCCTCGAGGTACCGAGGAAGAAGTCGTGGGGGGTGGAGCACGCCGCGCTCGTCGAGCTCGCGGATGAGGGGCAGGTCCTCGAGCGAGAACTTGCCGAGCCAGAGCAGGTCCAGGTCGCCGCCACCGCGCAGGTGGACGAGCAGGGCGACGAGCCCTCGCAGGTAGATCGCGTCCTTGCTCAGGCCGCCGGAGCGGTAGGCGCGCATGGTCGTCGTGAAGGCGCTGCTCTCGGGGAAGCCGTCGTCGACCAGCGCCCGCCAGGCCTCGACGAAGTCGGCGCCGCCGTGCATCCGGTGGACCGTCAGCACCCGCGCGGCCAGCTGCCGCAGCCGGAAGGGTGTGAGCTGCCCGCACCCGATCTCGGCGAGCACGGCCAGCCCCTCCTGCGTCTCGTCGTATCCCGCCAGCCCGGCGCCGAGGACCCGGACGGGCTGGGCCGCGCCGTTGACCTGGGTGACGAGGTGGGTGCCGACCTCGTGCTGGATGAGGGCGTTGGCGCGGGCCTGCTGAACGACGGCGTCGTTGTCGATGAGGAGGGTGTTGCCGCTGACCATGACGCCGTTGACGTCGTCACGCATCTCGGCGTGGATGTCGATCTCGGGGTCGACCTCCCGGTAGTGGTCGATCTCGAGCTGTGCCAGCTCGAGGAACTGGGGCGCGGACAGGCTCTCACCGGCGCTCTCGGTGCGGTGCACCCGCGCGAGGATGCTCTCCGCCTGCTTGCGCAGCTCGGGCGAGGCCGCTCCGTAGAGCTCGATGCTCAGCGCACTGAAGTCGTCGGTGTCCCGGGCGCGCAGCATCTCGATCTGCAGGCCGAGCTCACGGTGCTTGGCGCGCAGGAGGTGCCCGAGCGTCGTGTCCTCGACGCCGGCCACGTCGATGTTCTCGAGGGCCTTGGCGAGCACGTCCGGGGACACCTCGAGCGGGCGGTAGGTGAACTGCGGCTCGCTGACGTCCCCCTCGACGAAGGCGCGCCTGACCTCGTCGGCGTTGACCGGCGTGACGTCGAGGAGGAACTGCATGCCACCGGCGGTCTGGGCGAGCGCATGGTCGATCGCGAGGTCCGCGATGGAGAAGGGCCCCGGGCTCATCGGCCGCGCCCGAGGGCCGCGACCGCGCGCAGCACCGGGTCGACGGTCCCTGCCAGCCCCCGGGAGAGCACGTCGATGCGGGCCGCGTCGGGCCGACCGGTCCACTCGTCCATGTAGGTCTTCTTGAACTCGAGCGCGAGCGCCACACCGTGGTCCGGGTAGCGCTCGTGGACCCAGCCGGAGAGGTGGGCGCCCTTGAAGCGCACGTTCTCGCGCACGTCGATCTCACCGCCGGGAGTCCCCGCACCGGCCAGGGACGCGATGAACGCGTCCACCACGCCACCCCACCGGTCGCGGTCGAGGGACCCGGTGCCGACGTTGACCTCGGGGTTGTCCTCCGGCTCGGCCATCGGCTGGTCGGCGCCGTCGCGTCGGTGGTTGTAGGAGTGCACGTCGTAGAGGACGAACGGCCCCCGCTCGGCGACCACGTCGAGCCGCTCGCCGAGCCGGGCGTAGAAGTCGTCGTGGAGGGCGAGGCTGCGCTCGGTCACGTCCTCCGGCAGGGGAGAGTCGCGCCAGACCTCGAGTCCCCAGCAGTCCTCGGGCCGCCGGTAGACCGCGGCGTCACGGTCACGGTTGAGGTCCACCTCGAATCGTGACCGGTGCACGACGAGCCGGGCCGGGCACCGAGCGGCGATCTCGTCGGTGAACGGGTCCTCCTCCCGCAGGCGGGTCTCCTCGTCGAGCACGACGAGCCCCGCCGTCTCCTCACGCAGGTCGTGACCTGCATGGATGGCGGTGGCGACGAGCTGGCCGGACCAGTCGCCGGCGAAGGTGAAGGCGTCGGCGTGGGGAGAAGAAGGCATGCCTCCTGTCTACCCGACCAGCGACGCCGGACCGTGCATACCCGCGAGCCATTTGGGTACGCCCTCGGGGTCGTGGTGCGCCCGGCGTCGATGTGGGGACGACGACCGGTGGGCGGGGCGCGACGTCGTGGCCGAGCGGCCCCGGGAACGCCAGCACGCGGCATACGACGGAAAGGCAGTCGTATGCCGCGCGCTGGCGTCACGTCAGAGGCGGGCTCAGATCAGGCCGAGTCCCTTGACCGCGTCGCGCTCCTCGGCGAGCTCGGCGACGGAGGCGTCGATCTTGCCGCGCGAGAACTCGTCGATGTCGAGGCCCTGGACGATGGACCACTGGCCGCTGGAGACCGTGACGGGGAAGGAGGAGATGAGGCCCTCCTCGACGCCGTAGGAGCCGTCGGAGCGCACGGCCATCGAGACCCAGTCACCCTCGGCGGTGCCCTCCACCCAGGTGCGGGCGTGGTCGATGGTCGCGCTCGCCGCGGAGGCGGCCGAGGACGCGCCACGGGCCTCGATGATCGCCGCGCCGCGCTTGGCGACGGTGGGGATGAACGTGTTCGCGAGCCACTCCTGGTCCCCGACGGCCTCGGCGGCGTTGCGCCCGCCGACCTCGGCGTGGAACAGGTCGGGGTACTGGGTGGCCGAGTGGTTGCCCCAGATCGTTATCTTTCGAATCTCGGTGACCGGGACACCGAGCTTCGCGGCGAGCTGGCTGATGGCGCGGTTGTGGTCGAGCCGGGTCAGCGCCGAGAACTGCGAGGTGGGGATGTCGGGGGCGTTGCTCATCGCGATGAGGGCGTTGGTGTTGGCCGGGTTGCCGGTGACGGTGATCCGCACGTCGTCGGCCGCGACCTTGTTGAGGGCCTTGCCCTGGGGGGCGAAGATGCCGCCGTTGGCCTCGAGCAGGTCACCGCGCTCCATGCCTGGGCCGCGGGGGCGGGCGCCGACGAGCAGGGCGTGGTTCACGCCGTCGAAGACCTTCTCGGCGTCGTCGCCGATCTCGACCTTGGCGAGCGTCGGGAAGGCGCAGTCGTCGAGCTCCATGACGACACCCTCGAGCGACTTGAGGGCCGGGGTGATCTCGAGCAGCCGCAGCTCGACGGGGGTGTCGGGACCCAGCAGGGCGCCGGACGCGATGCGGAAGAGCAGGCTGTAGCCGATCTGACCGGCAGCGCCGGTGACGGCCACCTTGACGGGTGTCGAGCTCACGATGTGTACCTCTTCGTACGGGGGCGTGGTGGTCGTCTTCGACGCTATCAGCGTGGGCGGAGGGGGCACCCGTAGGGTGGAAGCATGCGCGTTCTCGTCTCTGGGGGTGCCGGCTACATCGGCTCGCACACCGTCGTCCAGCTCGTCGCCGCCGGCCACGACGTCACCGTCGTCGACTCCTTCGCCAACGCCAAGCCGTCGGTCGTCGGGCGGCTCGAGGCACTGACCGGTGCGCCGCTGGACGTGCGGTCCTTCGACCTCACCGACCACGACAAGACCGAGCAGCTGTTCGCCGACGAGCGGTTCGACGCGGTGATCCACTTCGCCGGCTTCAAGGCCGTGGGGGAGAGCGTCGAGAAGCCGCTGGAGTACTACGAGAACAACCTCGTCTCGACCTTCTCGCTCGTGCGGGCGATGCGGCGCCACGGCGTACGCAAGCTCGTCTTCTCCAGCTCGGCGACGGTCTACGGCGCCGACGCCGAGGTGCCGATGCGCGAGGACGCGCCCACCTCGGCCACGAACCCCTACGGCTGGACCAAGGTCATGATCGAGCAGGTGCTGCGTGACGTCGCCGCGGCCGAGCCGAGCTGGCGCATCGCCCTGCTGCGCTACTTCAACCCGGTGGGCGCGCACCCGAGCGGCACGATCGGCGAGGACCCGAGTGACATCCCCAACAACCTCATGCCCTACATCGCGCAGGTCGCCGTCGGCCGTCGCGCCAAGCTGTCGATCTTCGGGGGCGACTACCCGACGCCGGATGGCACGGGCGTGCGCGACTACATCCACGTCGAGGACCTCGCGGCGGGACACATCGCGGCGCTCAACCGTCTCGGCGCCGTCGACGACGCGGTGAGCACGTGGAACCTGGGGACCGGGCACGGCACGTCCGTCCTCGAGATGGTCAAGGCGTTCGAGCGGGCCGTCGGCCACGAGCTTCCCTACGAGATCGTCGCCCGCCGCTCGGGCGATGTCGCCGCGTCGTATGCCGACCCGTCCCGGGCCGAGGCCGAGCTCGGCTGGAAGGCCACCCGCACCGTCGACGACATGTGCGCCGACACCTGGCGGTGGCAGAGCGCCAACCCCGACGGCTACCCGTGACCCCACGCATCCGGCGCGCGACGCGTGACGACGTCGCCGCCATCGTCGGACTGCTGGCCGACGACCCGCTGGGAGCGGCGCGGGAGGACACCGGCGACCTCACGGCATACCTCTCGGCGTTCGACCGGATCGATGCGGACCCGGCGCACGCGCTCGTCGTGCTCGACGACGGGGTCGTGGTGGGGACGCTCCAGCTCACCCTGCTCCCGGGACTGTCCCGGCAGGGCGCGACGCGCGCGCAGGTCGAGGCCGTGCGCGTGACGAGCACCCACCGGGGTCAGAAGCTCGGCGAGCTGCTGGTGCAGTGGGCCGTCGACGAGGCACGACGCCGTGGTGCCGACGTCGTGCAGCTGACGACCGACGCCAGCCGGACCGACGCGCACCGCTTCTACGAGCGGCTGGGCTTCGTGGCCTCGCACGTCGGCATGAAGCTCTCGCTGGTCTGACCGTCGCACCATCCCGTCAGGTGTCGGGGATGAGGGGCCACGAGCCGTCGGTGTGACCCGAAACCCCGACACCATGTCCCGCACCCCATCGCGTATGCCGTGTGCGCACCTCTCGGTGAGCACACGGCATACGCGGTGGTTTGGCTGCCTCAGCGCAGGGCGGCGAGGGCCTCGTTGAAGGTGCTGGACGGGCGCATGACCGCGGTCACCTTGTCCTCGTCGGGGCGGTAGTAGCCGCCGATGTCGGCGGGCTGGCCCTGGACGGCGAGCAGCTCGTCGTTGATCTGCTGCTCCTGCGAGGTGAGCGTCTCGGAGACACCGTTGAACGCAGCCGCGAGGTCGGCGTCCTCGGTCTGCTTCGCCAGCTCCTGCGCCCAGTAGAGCGCGAGGTAGAAGTGGCTGCCGCGGTTGTCGATCTGGCCGACCTTGCGAGCGGGGCCCTTGTTCTCCTGGAGCAGGGTCTCGGTCGCCCGGTCGAGGGTCTCGGCGAGCACGCGCGCCTTGGCGTTGTCGGTCGAGTCCGCGAGGTGGCGGAACGACTCGGCCAGCGCCATGAACTCCCCGAGGCTGTCCCAGCGCAGGTAGTTCTCCTGCACGAGCTGCTGCACGTGCTTGGGGGCCGAGCCGCCGGCGCCGGTCTCGAAGAGGCCGCCACCGTTCATCAGCGGGACGACGGAGAGCATCTTGGCGCTGGTGCCGAGCTCGAGGATCGGGAAGAGGTCGGTGTTGTAGTCGCGCAGGACGTTCCCGGTGACCGAGATCGTGTCCTCGCCGCGGCGGATGCGCTCGATGGACACCTTGGTCGCGTCGACGGGGGACATCACCTGGATGTCGAGACCGTCGGTGTCCTCCTCCGCGAGGTAGGCGCGGACCTTCTCGATGAGCTTGGCGTCGTGCGCGCGCTTCTCGTCGAGCCAGAAGATGGCCGGCGTCTGCGAGGCCCGGGCGCGGGTCACGGCGAGCTTGACCCAGTCGCGGATCGGGGCGTCCTTGGTCTGGCAGGCGCGCCAGATGTCACCGGCCTCGACGTCGTGCGACAGGAGCACATCGCCGGCCGCGTTGACGACCTCGACCCGCCCGGCCTGCGAGATCTCGAAGGTCTTGTCGTGCGAGCCGTACTCCTCGGCCTTCTGCGCCATGAGGCCGACGTTGGGGACCGAGCCCATCGTCGTGGGGTCGAAGGCGCCGTTGGCCCGGCAGTCGTCCAGGACGACCTGGTAGATGCCGGCATACGAGCTGTCCGGGACGACGGCGAGGGTGTCGTGCTCCTCGCCGTCCGGGCCCCACATGTGGCCGGAGGTGCGGATCATCGCCGGCATCGACGCGTCGATGATGACGTCGCTGGGGACGTGGAGGTTGGTGATGCCCTTGTCGGAGTTGACCATCGCGAGCTCGGGGCCGGCGGCGAGGCCGGCCTCGATGTCCTGGCGGATCTCGTCACCGTTGTCCACGGCCGAGAGCCCGTCGAGGATGGCGCCGAGCCCGTTGTTGGGGGAGAGGCCGGCGGCATCGAGGGCGGCGCCGTGCTTCTCGAAGACCTCGGGCAGGAAGGCCCGGACGACGTGGCCGAAGATGATCGGGTCCGAGACCTTCATCATCGTCGCCTTGAGGTGCACGGAGAAGAGGACGCCCTCGGTCCTGGCGCGCTGGATCTGCTCGGCCAGGAAGGCGTCGAGGGCGGCGGCGCGCATGACCGTGGCGTCGACGACCTCACCCTCGAGGACCTTCAGGCCGTCCTTGAGGACGGTCGTGCCCGAGTCGCCGACGAGCCGGATCGTCAGGGTGTCGGCGGCGTCGAGGACGACGGACTGCTCGTTGCTCGCGAAGTCGTCGTGGCCCATGGTCGCGACGTTGGTCTTGCTGTCCGCGCTCCACGCGCCCATCGAGTGCGGGTGGGCCTTGGCGTAGTTCTTGACGGCGGAGGGGGCGCGACGGTCGGAGTTGCCCTCGCGCAGGACCGGGTTGACGGCGCTGCCCTTGACCTTGTCGTAGCGGGCGTTGGCGTCCTTCTCCGCGTCCGTGCTCGGCTCGTCGGAGTAGGCCGGAAGGTCGAAGCCCTTGTCGCGCAGCTCCTTGATGGCCGCCTTGAGCTGCGGCACGGAGGCGCTGATGTTGGGCAGCTTGATGATGTTGGCCTCGGGCGTCGTCGCGAGGTGCCCGAGCTCGGCGAGCGCGTCGGCCGTCTTCTGGTCGTCGGGGAGCTGGTCCGCGAAGACCGCGAGGATGCGCCCGGCCAGCGAGATGTCGCGGGTCTCGACGTCGACGCCCGCGGTGGAGGCGAAGGCCTCGATCACCGGGAGGAAGGAGTAGGTCGCGAGGAGGGGAGCCTCGTCGGTGAGGGTGTAGATGATCTTCGCCATGCGGCGAATCTATCGAATGCCGTCCTGCTCGGCGTATGCCGCCCGCGCCGGGTCCGCTCAGAGGCCGCGGGTCACGCGCGGGGCGTCGGGGTCGACACCCTCCGGGACGACCACGTCCTGGGCCACGACGGCGCCGGTGATGTCGCGGTCCCGCCGGTCGACGCCGGTGATGAGGTGGAAGGTCGCGCCGGCGATGGCGGCGCCCAGGAGCGGGGCGAGCCAGAACAGCCACAGCTGGCCCGGCGCCCCGTCACCGTTGAAGAAGGCGACCGCGGTGGAGCGGGCCGGGTTGACCGACGTGTTCGAGATCGGGATGGAGATGAGGTGGATGAGCGTGAGGCACAGGCCGATGGCGAGGGGCGCGAAGCCGGTCGGCGCGCTCTCGTGGGTGACACCGAGGATGACGTAGACGAAGAACATCGTCAGGAGGATCTCGGCGCAGAGGACCGCCATGAGCGAGTAGCCGCCGGGGGAGTTCTCGGCGTAGCCGTTGGCGGCCATGTTGCCGGTCGCGTCGAAGCCGTCGCGCCCTCGCGAGATCGCCCAGAGGGCACCACCGGCGGCGAGGCCACCGACGACCTGGGCGCCGACGTAGCCGGGCACGTCCTTCCACGCGAAGCGCTTGGCGATGGTGACACCCAGCGTCACGGCCGGGTTGAAGTGCGCACCGGACACGTGCCCCACGGCATACGCCATCGTCAGGACGGCGAGCCCGAAGGCGAGTGCGACGCCGGTGAAGCCGATGCCCAGGTGCACCGGCGCGCCGGCACCGAGCGTCGGGGTGGACAGGTAGCCCGCGGCGAACATCGCCGAGCCGCAGCCCCCGAAGACGAGCCAGAACGTACCGACGAACTCCGCCAGGAGGCGCTTGGACATCTCGGGGATCACCATGGCGTTCATTGTGGCCTACGGTCGCGGCGCGGTGGGCGAGGCGCCGAGGGCACCGGACCCGTGTCGGGGCAGGCGGTGCCCGGTAGGTTGGCGGCCGTGAAGATCTCCGTGGTGGGGCTGGGCTACGTCGGCCTGTCGAACGCCGTCGTCCTGGCCCAGCGTCACGAGGTCGTCGCGGTCGACCTGTCCGCCGAGCGCGTCGCCCAGGTCAACCGGGGCGAGTCGCCGCTGGTCGACCCCGAGCTCGAGGAGTACCTCGCGCGCGGCGGGCTGTCACTGACGGCGACCACCGACGCGGCGGAGGCGCTGCCGGGGTCGGACTTCGTCATCGTGGCCACTCCCACCGACTACGACCCGGTCGCCAACTTCTTCGACACCTCCTCGGTCGAGTCCGTCATCGCGTCGGTGGCCTCGCTCGCCCCCGAGGCCACCGTGGTCGTGAAATCCACCGTGCCTGTGGGCTTCACCGAACGGCTGCGCGGGGTGCACCCTGGTCTCGACATCGTCTTCTCGCCCGAGTTTCTGCGGGAGGGACGGGCGCTCCACGACAACCTGCACCCGAGCCGGGTGGTCGTCGGCGGCTCGAGCGAGGCGGCTGCGCGCTTCGCCGAGCTTCTTGTCGAGGGCGCGCTGGACGAGGACGTGCCGGTGCTCATCACCGAGCCCACCGAGGCCGAGGCGATCAAGCTCTTCGCGAACACCTACCTCGCGATGCGCGTCGCCTACTTCAACGAGCTGGACACGTATGCCGTGTCGCACGGTCTCGACAGTCGCTCGATCATCGACGGGGTCGGGCTGGACCCGCGCATCGGCTCGCACTACAACAACCCGTCCTTCGGCTACGGCGGCTACTGCCTGCCCAAGGACACCAAGCAGCTGCTCGCCAACTACAGCGACGTGCCGCAGAACCTCATCCGCGCCATCGTGGATTCCAACACGACCCGCAAGGACTTCATCGCCACCGACATCCTGCGCTCGAGGCCGCGCGTCGTCGGGATGTACAGGCTGATCATGAAGGCCGGCTCGGACAACTTCCGGGTGTCGAGCATCCAGGGGATCATGAAGCGCATCAAGGCCAAGGGGGTTGAGGTCGTGCTCTACGAGCCGGGGCTCGAGGAGGACCGCTTCTACAACTCCGAGGTGGTCCGCGACCTCGACGAGTTAAAGAAGCGCTCGGACGTCATCGTGGCGAACCGGCTGAGCGAGGACCTCGACGACGTGGCCGCTAAGGTCTACACGCGAGATCTTTTCGGGACAGACTGAACCTTACATCCGCGACTCATGGGCGGCGGCGCAGAGCGGCTAACGATAAGTGACCGTAACCTCCAACGTCCTTGGACGACGCCCTTACGCAGGAGCAAGACTAGCAATTGCCAATAGACGCACGCTGAACATGTTGGGGTCCGTCATGTCATCCACAAAATAGATCCTACTGTCCGGCATATTATCCACGAGGAATATCAGGGAGGTTTAGGAGTCGGGTTACAAGTATCAAAGAGGCTGAATACACCCGCTAGTGCCTACGCGCAAGCAGAACATCAAGCGACGTTAGCGCTCAGGCGTCACCCGATTCGGGCGCCGCTTTAGTATTACCAGACGGGACAGAGACGTCAGGAAGGCGGCACACCCCAGTGAAAGAGCCCTGCTCGGAGGTAGATCGTCCCGTTGCACCGCTATAATTAGGGCTCGGCATACAGCAGGAGTGAACGACCCGTGCGCGATGTCGTTCACTGCCTTTGGCAGTGACGTCGAGGGCAGGCGCTGTTGAATTTCAATAGCCATACGTCGTCGCCATCCCCATCGCTCGTGGATTAGACGTTCTATAGCGGCTGATGGACCTCCCCTGAAGAGATTCGCTGCCCGCGAACGTAGACGTGGACCCAACTCCTCGCCCAGGACGTTGTCACCGTGTTGAATGTAATTCTGATACTGCTCGTCAACTAAGGCGTAACCTCCCAGAGCCTGAGCAACCATACCCAGCCAATGGTCATGGTAAGACGCCGCCGTTGGCTCCGGGAACGGCAGGGCAACCTTCGCAACGAGCGGCCGAAAAGCCGCCAAACTCCCTGTGATCTGATTATTCAATAGGAGTGAGGTCATCCCCACACGCTGGCGGCCAGTTGTACCGATCACAGCGCCCGCCGCGTTCACAATGCGAGCTTGGCAAAGTGCTAGTGGGACTCCCTGAAGTCGCAGGGCCTCAGTCAGAACCTTGAGCTTATCTCGATCCCATTCATCGTCCTGATCAGCAAGTGCAATCCATGCAGTTTCCGGACTCACCATGGCAAGAAGGCGCTCGAAGTTGCGATAGAAACCAACGTTGGACTCGAACTCGTGCACGGTGAAGCGCGGATCGGCGCCGGTTAGGCGAATAGCCTTGTCTCGAGTCAGCGGATCGGCGCCATCAATGCCGATTATGCAGACCCAGTCCGAGATTGTCTGCTCTTGAAGTGTGCGCACCTGTCGAAGGAAACGTTCCTCCGATGGACGGAATACGGCCATCACGACCGTTCCTCCGCTGTACCGAGAAGGGCCAGGAGTCACGATTCACCTCGCAATCCTGAACTGCGTGGATAAGAAAACGCGCTCACGCGAGAGGCCGTAAGGCAGATCGCGCCATCCTAAGCGCAAGACTTTTTGGCGACCTGACCACTCGCTGGAAAGCCACGTCGTTGCTCGAACGACGTTCTTGGCGCAACGCAACCTCGCGTGCCGCTGAGCCAACTTCCACAACATCGATTGCCCGTTCAATACTGCGATGAGCCGCCTCTGCCCAGCTATTAGCGAGGCCGCTGTTCGAAACTTCGCACTCGAGCGACAGAGCGTGTGATACGGCCTCATTCAGGTCGAGAAGCGAGACATTCGTTGGCATGGGATCCGCCCAAGCCGTCGCGTAACGGGTAACCTTCTCTAGGAGCAATCCGACATGGGGAACATCAAAAGTCATGGATACGATCATCGCATGCAGTGACGTTCCAATCACGAGTGATGCACGTGCGATTTCCTCAACTTTTTCGATAGCAGTGACCGAGTCTGACATCGAGATGTCGAAGCGCGCCCTAGACCGTTTGACGATTCCCATCACATCGCAGTAGGCGCTCAACGAATCGTGACCTGGCGCCAATCCTGCAACGAATAGTCGAACGTCCTTACCGCTTAGGGCCGGACAATCAACCAGAGCCTTTGCCAAGCGGCCGACGCCCTGCGTTGCCAGTGCCGCTGCGCTCATTTGCACGAGCACGCTTCCGGCCGTACGCGCGTCAGTTCGGACGTCATCCGTGGCAAGATCGGGGCGATCAATGCGCAACGTGTGGACCAAATCTGGCGCAAGCTGGTGAGCGACCCCAACGGAACTGAGAAACGCAGCAGACTGACGTTCTCGCACAGAAATGTAGTCAGCATCCCTTATGGCAGCCTCGGCTTTCGCCCGAACCTCACCCTTGAGGTTCGCCACACCCGATAGTCCAACCGAGTTCAATATCGAAGGTGTCCCCCACGAGTTTGGGAACGCCGACAATCGGGGCAGATAGGCCAAGTCGGTAAGCGCGAGCCCGGACGCTTCACGGATCATTCTGCGCCGCACAGTGCGACGTGAAACGGAAAAATTCTCCGCCTGAACATCTGGATCCAGCATTCGATAAGCGGCATACAACGGGACCGCACCTACCTCGCCGCCTACGGTCCACAAGGCAGAAATCGAACCGTCGCGCAATGCGTCAGCACTCCGAGACGTATGGCCGCCCTCGAGCAATTCGCGAGAATCCTTAAAAGGAGCGAGCGCGACGCTCGGAAGTGAATGTGCCGCCAGGTAGGCGTTTGTTCTTTCCAAGAATAGAATGTCGCCAAAATTGTCCCGCTCATATGCCCCGACGAGACCTATTGGGTGGCGGCGAGTGTTCACTGCATCTCCTAATGGTTACTTGATCAAAGTCAGACGTAGCACCATTGTGACCCTACGCAAATCTCGCCGAAACGGCGCAAAAGCTAAAGCGCATCCATAAGCGCCTGTGACGCCGACAAGAGCCATGCCGAGGCGAGCTGCATGTCCGCCATCAGGCAGGATTTGCTGTGCGCCCCAGCCGAAGCCCGCAGCAGAAATCCCGAGAGTCAAGAAGCGAAACCCTTGCTGCAGTAGAGGCATCGCGGGAAGGCTGGTCGCGCGTGCAGCCACTATCAGCGCTACGGGCCAAGCAATCGCTACGGCCGCTGTGTACCCTATCCCAACGCCAATTATCCCATACGGAACACCAACCAGAACGCCAAGACCCTTGAGAATGGTTGATATCGACATGTAGTTGCGGAGGGCTTTGGCTCGACCTGAAGTGATCATTTGCCACGCCGCAACCGTGGCAAGTTGTTGTAGGGCTGCAGCAAGCGCGAGAACCGAAATGACTTCCCCGACACTGCGCCATTCGGTCCCCAGTAGCATGGTGGCTAGATCGGTGCCGCTGGTCGATAGAAGCGCGGCCAGGGGCAAAGTGGCGTAACTAATAAGCATTTGTCCGGTGAGTAGTTGCTGCAATAGAACGTTGGGCTGCGACCGAGCCGAAGCTAGGGACGGCAGGATCACCGTAGTGGCTGGAGCTTTCACTTGATCCAAAGTACCGATTGACAGTTGGTAGGCCCGGCTATAGATGCCTGCTGAGCCCGCACTCGTGAAGAAGCCGAGCGCTAACGTATGCAGATTGTTCCCGACGTAACCAATGAGCTGCGAGAGGGCGTAATTGACCCCGAAGCCATAGAGATGCCTCATGTCGGCACCTCTGCGTGGCCGTCCTGGGAGCCAATCGCTCGAGGCAATAACTATGGCATTTGATAGAAACGCGGCGACGAGAAACTGAACCACCAAGCTCCAATAACCCCAGCCAGAGAAAGCTGCAAGCATGGCTAGCACGAGTCCGACGAGAGGAGATATCGAATCCGCGAGCGCCAGTGGACGGAAGAACTGAGCCCTAGTCAATCCCGCCCTGAATTGCGTACCGATCCCATTCAAGAGGAATGTCACCGCGAGGCTGCATAGCACTGCGCGCAGTTCTATCAGACCGAACACTTGGGCCAGCGGCGCCGCCAGCGCAAGTAGAAGGAGCCCCAGGATCGAACCCAAAGCAGTATTTGTCCAGAAGAGAGCATTTCGCTGATCGGCATCCAAATGGGTCTCACGAATAGCCGCGACAGAAAGGCCAAAGTCGCGAAAGTACTCTGCAAAACCCACGATGGCAAACGCCACTGCCGCGATACCAACAGCGGTCGGACCGAGAGCTCGTGATAACACAACCAGACCAGCGAACTGCACCAAGAACTTGACCGCTTGGGCAAGTCCAAGGTCGCGCGCGCCGTGCGCGCTGCGTTTGAGCATGATGTCAGAAATGGCTTCTCTACTATCCGGGCCGAACGAGGGCCCTCGTGAGTTGCATTTGTCCAGAAGGCGTGCCTTCGTGAAGTCTAAGGATCACCGCCCGCGTTCCTCAGCGCCATACGAGTCCTCTTCTCGATACCCGGGGCTTTGGCGCCATCTTGTGCCTATGCGCCAAACCGACGCAAAACGCGAGTTGGAGGCTCAAAGGCGTGTAACTGATCATGTTCTCGAAAAAGCAAAAGAAAAGGAATGTACCCAGAAGCGCAAGGCCGGATGCCTGTAAATCTGAGCCCACAAGGATTGATAGTGAAATGCCCGCGATCAAGAGCAAGGCGGCCAGAATGGAAACAGCTCCAAGCAGTCCAGCGTAGCCAACCGCACTTCCGAACGTGGTTGATGCGGTGAGGTCTGGCTGGATTAGGAAGGTCGACTTGTCAATTTGCGGGACGTCGAGGAAGCTGGCGAGCCGTGATCCAATCACATCTGGTAGAAGCGTATGAAACACTAGGCCGGGGATGTTGCAGTCGCGGCCGCATACGGACCCATCCGAGTATTCGAATGCGCTGAACAGGTTGGCGACGGGGGACGCGACATATAGATAAGCCCACATAAGGGTGGCTGGAAGGCCAGTCGCTAGAAAGGCGGCGCTGGCCTTCGAGTAGGCAAGGATTGCACCTGCGGCCGCCGGCCGCCCGGTCTCCTGCGCAATCTGGAAATCTAGACGACGGTCGCCAAACAAGCCGAATCCAAACAGGAAAGCAATGCCGGTCCCACCGAGTCCGACAAAGCGCTTTGGGGTTAGTGACACCCGCGAGGCAAGAAGAAGAAGACTGGCAAAAACGAGGAACGAGACAGCACCTCTGCTGGCGATTACCGCCAGCCAGACCATCAGCACTACGTACGTGACAAGAGCCGCTTTTTGGCGGGACTCCAAAAAGTCGGCCAGAGCACGGACGCCGGAGTAACCAGTAAACGCCAACATGAGGACGTGCACGTAGGGAAGCCCGAAACCATAGACGTCGTACGGCCTGCCCAGCAGAATCAGCAGAGCAGGAGGTCCGCCAGCTAAGGCGCATGCAATGAGGTAGTACAAGCTTAAGAGCCAGGGGGTAGCAGTGGAGGTCTTCCGTTCAGGTGTGGACGCCTGCGTGATGGGTCTCGCCGAGGCAGACAGCGAAAATGCCAGCCCGACCAGCAAGAGAAAGAGGAGTCCGTCCAACGGGACCTTGGGGAACAAGTCAGACCACCGCAACAAAAACATGCTGAGTGACAGAACCACCCATACTGTGACCAAGTGGAGCGGGTTCAAGACGCGTCGGCAGTCCGGCCGGCGCCTTGGCGTGGCCGATCCGTCGAGTGCCTGACTAGTCACGCCTCGAGGAGAAAGTCCCGGGCTAATTTGACCCAATGGAGCCCCGTCTACGATTTCGAAATGATCTGATCCGGGCAAGAACTGAGCCGCTCGCCAATTTGCCAAGACTCTGGGTGTGAGACCACGAGAATCCGGCCGTCATGGGTTGAGCGGTCGTATGAGCGTCGGGTTGAATCCCAGTCTTGGCTCTATGCGTCGCCTGCAAGAAGGCGTCACCATGGGTTTCATCAGGCTCCAGATAAGCGCCTTCCGCCCACTCGTTCCAGGCATTGACGAAGACGAATCCCTGCGATCCACGCTTGACTTCTTCCCGACGTAACGCCTCCCGTAGCCAAGCCTCGTACAACGTAGGTGAGTGCCCGACGTATATGGTGGCGTTCAGTCCTCTACGCGCAGTGTTATCCCATCCTGGCATAACCCCCGGATGACGAATGAAGTCAGGAACGGGTCTATTGAGGTAGTGGCGGACGATTCGTTGATACGAGAGAAGGCGCCCACGAAACTGTGAGTCCAACCCAATTGGCCGGCGCATTTGAGCATTTCCTAATCGATTCGCACTGACAGGGGGGAACTCTGCCACTGCGTCGAACGCGTAGGCCCCGGGATGTGTGTCCGCCAACGTCTCACTGGCTATCAAGTAGATACCAGGCAGGCCAGCTTCGTGAGCCAACAAGCGCATGTCTCGGCTGAAAGCAAGCGGATCGGGGATGAGGTCTGCGCGATGGACTACCAAGACTGGGTTTTCAAGAACCTTTACATAGTGCCCAGCTTGAAAATGAGGCAACAGTTCGTGGAAGAGTTGGCGGGTGTAATCCCTTGGATAGGTCTGCGGCATCAGGACATCGCGGTTTCGCCCGTCCCACCGTCTGGTCCAGGCCTCATTCGCCCAAGATAGGCAATATGGCAGAAGGGTCGCATCCTCGCGCCAAGCATCGACCGGTCGTTCAAGCAGCCTCCTCCCGTCGAACCAATAGAAGTACATGCAGAACGCATCGATACCGTGCTTTTGAGCCAGTTGCGATTGTGCCCTTAACGAGTGGCTATTGGTCAGATCGTATTCGCCGAGTGTTGTGGGAGTCCGTGGGTGATCATGCTCCAGGTATGCAGGTGACGCCTTGCGCACGTTGACCCATTCCGTGAACCCCTGTCCCCACCATTCATCGTTCTCTGGGATGGTGTGGAACTGCGGAAGGTAAAAAGCGACTACTCTCACGTGGGTCCTTCGCTCATGGACGTCTCAATCGCTTCCGCACCCGTAAGGCTGCAGATGGGCGAAATCAAGGAAGTTAGGGCGATTCCGAATTGATCTTTTCGTGACCGACGCAGTTGCGACGCATGAACTGCAAGTCGCATTCGGTTCACCAGCGATGGATTCGCTAGAGCGTGGGCAGGGAGACCGTAATTGACGCGGAGGACCGTTATGATCATTTGGGCCTGCTGCAGGTACCAGCCGTCACGCATGCTCACAAGTCTTTTCGCCGCTGCCGCCAGGCCCCTATTGGCGCCAAGCTGGTTCGCTGCGTGTTGCCGATAGGCAAGGGTGGATTGGGAATCGATGTACCATTCATATCTGTTTGTGCGCGCCCAGGCGTAGATTAGCCAATCGTGATATTCAATATCTTGAATTTCGTCGAACCGAGATTGTATCCACTTTTGAAGGGCGAAGAATGTTTCTCGCTTGAGGACATAAGTGCACCCTGGCCCCGCCGAACTAAAGAGATGATCCCAGCGTCGTTGTGGTTGAGACTTAACGATTCTGACTCGTGAGTCGGACTTTTCATTCCAGGCATCCACGTCGCTCGAGTAGGCGGCCACGCCATGTTGCTCTATCTTGGCCACGGCGCCCTCCAGCTTGTTCGGGTACCAGAAGTCGTCCTGATCAGCGAGGGCCACGTACGCAACGTTCTCAGGCACGTTCGCTTCGGCAATGAGTTTGTAGAAATTCGCTGCAGCACCTCGGGGGCGTTGCTCTGCATTGGACCGCAACTGATGAACGTTCGCGGAGCGACGCTGCAAATCATCGATGACGCGCTGCGAATCATCTGTGCTGGGGTCCAGACGGATGAGCACTTCGACGGTGATGGCCTCTTGATGGAGTATCGAAGCAACCTGTGTACCTATGAACGCCTCACCGTTGTAGGCAGCCAGCAGCACAAGCACGGTCGGGTTTGTCGTCATGGCCTAAGTTCGTTCCAGAGTGGACACGGGACTGTGAGATCAGGAAACTTGTGGTCCAGCCATCCTGAGTCCTGCTTCTGCCCGAACCACAGCATCTCAAGGCGCCGTATTGCCGCTCGTAGCCGGCCGCTGTCTACCAATTTCGCGAGGTGCGATCCAACGGCCAAGGTGGACAAGGCTGTTGATCGGGGGAGCTCGCTTGGATCTCGACCTCCGAGAAGGCGGAGGATTCCCGACGTTGTTAGGCCCTCGCTCGGCTGGAGCGCGATTCGCGGCGGGTCCTCAGCCTCGACCATGTAGCGGACGGCTCTGGCCACGTTGGATACGTGCACTTGGGGGGTAGGGTCTGTGCCCGGTGATGCGACGGTTGACATTGGGCTCCGAGCCAGTCGAGCGAGGGATGCCGTAATTGCGCGCCCATGTCCGTGCACCGACGTGGGCCGCAGGATCGTGGTGAAATGGCTGTCGCTTGATAGTAGTGCCTGCTCCGCTAGGGCCTTGGATTGTGCATACGGCGACTCGGGGAACCAAGACGGACTCTCGTCGAGCATCACTGCCCGACCCTGAACAGCGGCGCTGCTTATGTGGAGCATTCGATCGGCGCCAACTTCAATTGCTGCGCGCTGGAGGACCAACGGTAATAGCGTATTAGCACCGAAAAGCGAATGCGATGAGGCGCTCGACGGGGCTGCCATTCCAGCCGCATTGATAACGACGTCACATCGGGTCGGGAAGCGGAAAGTCACCTGCTCTGCCTCGCGCTTAAGGGAGCTCACTGTTGCTGCTCCGGTAGAGAGACGAGGCGCACCTATTCGGATAACTTCATGGTCTCTCTGGAGCTCGCGCAGAACCGCGCCGCCCACAAAGCCACTGGCCCCCACTAGTGCGATCCTCATTGGGGATGTGACGGCTTTATCCACGCCATCCATCGGGGCGATGCCATATAGGCACCCACCGCAAGAGCAGCGAGCGAAAGCGAGATTCTTGGGCGTTGCGTCCTACACATGACCGCCACTACGCATGAGACCGTCGCATGAGCCATGGCGACGCTTGTGTGCCCAATCTGATGCTCATCCACAAGGCGTTGGTACACGTGGCCACGGTGAGGTTGTCCAATCCCGTGGCCCTGGTGGTGTCGTTTGGCAAGGGCAACCGCCGCATCGACAGCATAGGGGAGAAGGGGTGCGGCGATGAAGGCGGCGCGGCGCAGATCTCGCGTGGCGTGGTACTCCTCAAGCACCCCAGCGGTGATGGCTCCTCCGAGGGCGTAACTTCCCGAGTCGCCCAAAAAGAGGCGAGCTTGCGGTGCGTTCCACGGTAGAAAGCCGATCCCGCTGCCTCCAACAGCAGCCCCCCAGAAAGTTGCGTCGGGGCTCCGGGCTTGAGTGGCGTGGACCCCCCAAACGGCGGAGGTCAGTCCGGTCATGCCATTGATGCCGTCCATGAAGTTGACCACGTTGACTACGCACGGCGCCACTATGGCGCCAAGTGCAGATCCACGCAGTCCGGTCTTCGCACCCATCAACGCGCCCGCCGCAATTTGCGTCGAAAGTCGCGCAGACACCGATACACCGCCGCGGGAGGAACGGACGTCGTCAGCCAATCCTGTCAACCCAAGGATTGCCACGGCCACGGAACTCCGCTCCAACGGAGCTCGCAACATCGCGCGACCAGCCAACATACCTGCCCAAATGGCAACTCCTCCGCCTCGGGGCACAGGATGAGCGTGTGAAGACCTGGCATTGGGCACATCCATGACGTTTGCGCGCTCCATGAGGGGCTTCACTAGGGGTGCGACGCTGAAGGTCACGGCCGCAGCGACAGCCGAGCCGATCCAAGGCTGCTTCGTCATGCGGGTGACCCCCCAGCAGCTTGAAAGTCGGGGTCCAGATGGACCGAAGACTCTACTGTGGCACCTGAGATTTTCTCGTAGCTGTTGTCGCCCTTGGCTTGGGGGGCGCCCGCGTTATAGCGCATCCAGGCGCGAGCAGCTTCCGGATCAGGAACTGCGGCCGACGCGATCAAATGCAATTGGAGTTTGGGCACCTCGACCTTGTTGATCAGGGGATGGCGCGCGGAAACGATGGTCTCGCCTTCAGCGAACAGTTCCTCGGACATCTTCTCACCCGGTCGAAGTCCAGTGATAACGACCTCGATGTTGCCTTTGCCTGACAGGTCAATCAGCGTACGAGCCACGTCGAGGATCTTCACGGGCTCTCCCATGTCGAGCACCATGACGTCGCCGTTTGCGCCTATAGCGGCCGCTTGAAGGACCAGCTGGCTGGCCTCGGGAATGAGCATGAAGAACCGCTCGACGTCGGGGTGGGTGATGGTGACCGGCCCCCCCTGCTCGATCTGCGCCGTGAATGCGGTGATGACGGAGCCACGCGAGCCCAAGACGTTGCCGAAGCGGACGCTGACGTAGGTACCCTCGCCCCGCCCTGCGTACTCGGCCGTCAGCCTCTCGGCGAGGCGCTTGCTGTAACCGAGGACGCAGGTGGGGCTAGCGGCCTTGTCGGTGGAGATGTTGACGAAGGTCTTGACTCCCGCGGAGCGCGCGGCCTCGAGGACGTTCGCGGTGCCGAGCACGTTGGTCTGCCATGCCTCCAAGGGGTACTGCTCAAGGAGGGTCAAGTGCTTGAGCGCGGCAGCGTGGAAGACGACATCCGGCAGCTCGCGCTGGAAGACCCGGTGAAGGGCGTCGGTGTCGCGGATGTCGCACAGCGCCAGGGTGCCGTCGTCGAGAAGGGCCCTACCCGTGAGACTCATCTGAGTACCGTGCAGTGCAGACTCGTCGCGGTCGAGGAGCACCAGCTTTGCCGGGCCGAACTTGGCGATCTGGCGCGCGAGCTCGGAGCCAATGGACCCGCCCGCCCCGGTGACGAGGACCCTTCTGCCCGTGATGGAGGCTGAAATGGTGGCTGCGTCCATGGTGATCTGCTGGCGACCGAGGAGGTCCTCCAGATTGAGCTGGCGGAGGTCCGACCCGCTGGCGGGGCCCAGGAGGCGACCAACCGGGGGGAGCACGAGGAGCTTCAACCCGTGGCGTCGGGCAAGGTCGCGGATCTCGCGAAGGCGGTCGGCGGAGATCGAGGGCATGGCCAATACCAGGGTGGTCGCGGCCGTGCGTTCAACAACCTCAACGAGCCGGTTGATGTCGCCGCTGACCCGAAGCCCTTCGACCGGCATTCGACGCTTGCGCGGGTCGTCGTCGAGCACGGCCATGGGGACGAATCGGCCGTCTGTGGAGGTGTCGCGCGCCAGTGCGCGCAGCAGCTGGCGACCCCCCTCGCCGGCGCCGTAGACGATGACCGGCACGTCGCCGTCCGTCACGGTGGGCCGACCCCACCGGTAGGAGCGGACGATGAAGCGCAGAGCGAACATGCCCACGAGCGCGAAGACCGGCACGACAAGTGGCAGGCTGCGAGGGACAGGTGCCCACTCGGTGAACGTCCGCAGCATGACAAGAAGGACACCGACGATGAGGGCCCCTCGTGCCACCTGAGCGGTCTCCTCGAAGGAGCCGCGCCGGTGATCCAGCCAGACCAAGTCCAGCACCAAGCTGACGACAAGTTGGGCAATCGCGGCTATGGCGGCGAAGGTGATGATGGCGGAGTCGAGCGCCTGAGCGGCCTCGAGGTCGTAACGCAGCCACGCGGCGGCAAGGGCGGCTCCGAAGACGATGAGTGCGTCGACGAGGGCCCAGCCGGCTTGGACGGCGAGCTCACGGCGCTTGGCGACGGACAGCACGAAGATCAGGATCG
This sequence comes from Knoellia terrae, assembly GCF_048606435.1. Taxonomy (NCBI): domain Bacteria; kingdom Bacillati; phylum Actinomycetota; class Actinomycetes; order Micrococcales; family Intrasporangiaceae; genus Knoellia; species Knoellia terrae. Next base: position 276,199 of record NZ_JBMBWH010000002.1, read on the forward strand.
CTTTCAGATGACGAGTTGCGACAAAGGCGCGCCGAAGAAATGACCCCTCATCCAGCCACCCCCAGCGCGCTCCAGACTAGTGCACCTGCGCCGGGTAGGGTTACCGCGGCCGGAACGCCCCGGTCTCGTCACGTTAGGAACGCCCGTCGTGGACCTCATGGCCTATGTCCAGATCCTGATACGCCGTTGGCGCACTCTCGCCGCGGTGGCTCTTAGCGTCCTGGCCGTGTCTGCCTTCATGACCTTGCTGGCAACCCCGATGTACACGTCCAGCACCCAGTTCTTCGTGTCAACCGCGGACTCCGCCAGCAGCAGCCAGCTGGCCCAAGGAGGAGCCTTCACCCAGCAGCGGGTGAAGTCCTACAGTCAGCTCCTCCGCTCCCCGAGGCTGCTCAACCCGGTGATCTCCAAGGCAGGCATCAAGGACTCAGCCGCAGACCTAGCCGACAGAATTACGGCCGCGACTCCGCCCGACACCGTGCTGATCGACGTGTCCGTCATCGACCCGAGCCCGACCAAAGCACGCGACGTCGCTCAGGCTATCGCTGAGGTGTTCCCGACCGTCGTCGCCGATCTCGAGCGGGTCACCCCGGACGCGCCCAGCCCGGTCAAGGTGTCACTCCTGCGGGAGCCCGTCGTCGCCTCCACCCCGGTGGCCCCCCGGCCCGCCCGCAACCTCGCTCTAGGCCTCGTCCTCGGACTCGTCGCCGGCTTCGGGGCGGCAGTCGCCAAACATCTGCTTGATACTAAGCTCCGTACCAAGCAGGACGTCGAGGCACTGACCGACGCCGTCATCCTCGGCGGCATCCCGTTCGACGACGACGCGTCCAAGCACCCACTGATCATTCAGGCCGACCCGCACGCGGGTCGCGCGGAGGCTTTCCGCAGTCTGCGCACCAACCTGCAGTTCGTCGACGCGACCGAGCATCCTCGAGTCATCGTGGTGACCTCCTCTATCGCAGGCGAGGGCAAGTCGACCACGACGGCGAACCTGGCATTGGCCATGGCGGAGTCCGGAGCGAGCGTGTGTGTCGTCGAGGGGGATCTCCGCCGACCCCGCCTCTTGACCTACCTCGGGCTGGAGGGATCGGTGGGCTTGACCGACGTGCTCATCGGGCGCTACGGACTCGACGACGTCCTCCAGCCGTTCGGTGCCCACTCCCTGACAGTCCTTGGTGCCGGCGCGTCACCACCGAACCCAAGCGAACTCCTCGGCTCCACGGCCATGCGCAACGTGCTCGACGACCTGCGCCGCCGCTTCGACTTCGTCCTTATCGACGGGGCGCCGGTCCTCCCGGTCACCGACTCCACGGTGCTCACGCGACTGACCGACGGCGCCATCATCGTGGCGGGCAGTGGGGTCGTCACCAAGGACCAGTTCGACCACGCGCTCGAAACCTTCGAGACGGTCAAGGGGACCGTCTTGGGTGTGGTCCTCAACCGCGTTCCTAGGCAGACACGTGGCGGGTACTACGACTACCGCTACGAGTACCGGCCGGAGGGCGACGGGAGCAGCCGTCGAGGCAAGGGTGGGCGCCGACGAAACGAGGACACCACCCACCCCCGCAAGGACCTCGTGGGCCGCTGACGCCTTTGGTCTGCTGTGCGGTCAGCGCGTCTCAGGCGACTGCGGGACCGCGCAGGACGGCAGCGACCGTCGGCAGAGACTGCGCGATCTCCTCGGTCATCTGGTCGAAGACGGAAGAGTCCCTCCGGAACGGGTCGATGACGTCGGCGGTGTCGGCGAGGCGCGGGTGGACCACGCCACGCTTGGCGATTGCCGCGGCCGCGACCTTCGCCACTCGGTTGGCGCCGGGGGCCGCTGCGACATCGCGCTCGGAGACCGCCGCGAGCAGGTCGCCGAGGTCGTGCAGGGCGAACGCGTAGCGCAGCGCCCGCGGGTGAAGCGGCACGACAGAAGACAGGTGGTCTCGGGTGGCACTGATGACGAGATCGGCCTCGGCGACGATCTCGCGACTGATCTGGCGCGCCGTGAAGCCTCCTCCGTGGGCCCCGGCTGCGGTGAGCCTGGTGACCGACTCAGGGTCGATCGGAGCGCCCACCAGCGCCCCGGTGCCGGCACTCGAGACGACGATGTCGGTGTCCGCCAGCTCACGCGCGAGGAGGCGCTCGATGTAGGGGGAGCGACAGACGTTGCCGGTGCACACGACGAGGACGTGGCCGGACGGGACAGTGCGGTCGACGTCTGCAGCCATGATCGAACCATAACTGGGGGATCGGTAGGCTCGGGCGCGATGCGACTCATCTCGGCCGACGTCAACGGTATGTGTGCCGCGGCCCGGCGAGGCGGCCTCGACTGGCTGGCCGCCCAGCAGGCCGACGTCATCGCTCTGCAGGAGGTGCGGGCCAGCGAGGAGCAGCTGCGAGAGGTCCTGGACCACAGCGAGCTGGCCGGCTGGCACGTCAACTGTGCACCCGGCCGTGCCAAGGACCACGCAGGGGTGGCGGTGCTCACCCGCCAGCCACCCACCCGCGTCACCAGCGACGTGGGGGCGGCGGAGTTCGCCGGCGCCCGCCGCTGGGTGGAGGTCGATGTGCGAGGCCCGGACCGGCCCATGACCGTGGTCTCCACCTACGTCCACACCGGTGAGGCATGCACGCCGAGGCAGACGAGAAGATGCGGTTCCTCGATGCGATCGGCTCGCGCCTGTCAACCCTCGGACAGGACGACGCGCATGCCGTCCTCGCCGGCGACCTCAACATCTGCCACTCGGCCGACGACCTCAAGAACTGGAAGGGCCGCCTCGGCAAGTCGGGTTTCCTACCCGAGGAGCGGGCGCACCTCGACCGTTGGGGGAGCGAGCACGGCTGGGTCGACGTCCACCGCACCCTCCACGGCCCAGGACCGGGCCCCTACACGTGGTGGTCCTCGCGTGGCACGGCGTTCGACAACGACGCCGCCAGGCGGATCGACTACCAGTTCGCCAGCCGGGCGCTGGACGGGCTTGCAACGCGAGCGGAGGTGGGCCGGGCGGCGGCCTACGCCGAGCGGTGGAGCGACCATGCGCCACTCACGGTCGACTACGACCTCACGCTGCAGGCCGACTGATTGCGAGTTCCGTTCTCTCTCGCTGCCCTCGCGCGACCGGAACTCGCAATCAGTCGCGGGCTGCGGGGCCCGCTGCGGTGACCGCGAACGAGGAGGGCGCGGTGAGGCGCGCGTCGGCGAACGCTGCCTCGATCGCCTCGGACACTCGGTCGACCTCCGCTGTCGGAACGAGGGAGATCGCCGAGCCGCCGAAGCCGCCGCCGGTCATCCGCGACCCGAGGGCGCCATGGGCCAGGGCGGTGTCGACGACGAGGTCGAGCTCGGTGCACGACACCTCGTAGTCGTCGCGCAGGGACTCGTGCGAGGCGACGAAGGTCCGTCCGACGCCCGCCAGGTCGCCCTCGCGCAGCAGCCCGACGACCTCGTCGACGCGCTCGATCTCGGTCACCACGTGACGCGTGCGGCGCCGCAGCACGTCGTCCGGCAGCCGCGCCAGTGTCTCGTCGAGCGGCTGGCCGACGACCTCGCGGAGCGTCTCGACGCCGAGGATCTCGGCTGCCTGCTCGCAGGCGGCCCGGCGTGCGCCGTACTGGCCGTCGGCCAGGGCGTGGCTGGCCCGGGTGTCGGTGACGAGCAGGACGGCGTCGTGGGCGGACAGGTCGAACGGCACCTGCTCATGGGTGCCGTCCCTGCAGTCGAGCCGCAACGCGTGCCGCTCGGTGCAGTGCATCGCGGCGGCCTGGTCCATGCCGCCGGTGGGAGCGCCGGCGATGTCGTTCTCGGCCCGCTGGCACGCCGCTGCGAGGACGTCACGGCCCTCGGGGAAGCCGAGCAGGCCCAGGCCGAACAGGTCCGAGACCGCTGCGGCGACGGAGCACTCGAGCGCGGCCGAGCTGGACAGCCCCGCGCCGAGGGGCACCCGCCCGTCGACGACGACGTCCAGACCGCGCACGGCATACCCGGCCCGACGCAGTGCCCACACGACACCGGCGACGTAGGCCGTCCAGCCGGCAGGGTGCCCGTCCGCCACGTCGTCGATCAGCACCTCGACGGACGAGTCGTCCTGCAGTGAGTGGATGCGGAGCAGGTCGTCGTCGCGCGGTGAGGCCGCGCACCGGGTCCGGTGGGGCAACGCGATCGGGAGCGCGAGACCGCCGTTGTAGTCGGTGTGCTCCCCGATGAGGTTGACCCGTCCGGGGGCGGACCAGACCCCCTCGGGGGAGTGGCCGAGGAGTGTGGCGAACGCGTCCGGGAGGCGAGGCACGCTGCGAGTCTAGGGCGAACCACCTGACACAATGGCGCGCATGTCCGCACCAGACGCACCGTCGGCGGCGCCCCGGATTCTCTCCGGGATGCAGCCCACCAGTGACTCCCTCCACCTCGGCAACTACCTCGGGGCACTGGTCAACTGGGTCAGGCTGCAGGACGAGTTCGACGCCTTCTACTTCGTGGCGGACCTGCACGCCCTGACCGTGCCCACCGACCCGGCCGTGCTGCGGCAGCGCACCCGCGTGACCGCGGCGCAGTTCCTCGCCGGCGGGGTGGACCCGAAGCGGTCGGCGGTCTTCTGCCAGAGCCACGTCACCGAGCACGCCGAGCTGGGCTGGGTGATGAACTGCCTCACCGCCGAGGGTGAGGCCCGGAGGATGACGCAGTTCAAGGACAAGGTGGCCAAGGGGGGCAACGCCAACGTCGGCCTGCTGACCTACCCGATGCTCATGGCGGCGGACATCCTGATGTACGACGCCGCCTACGTCCCCGTCGGTGAGGACCAGCGCCAGCACCTCGAGATCACCCGCGACCTCGCCGAGCGGTTCAACGCCCGCTTCGGTGACGGTGGGCTCGTCGTGCCCGAGCCGTACATCGTCAAGGGCGCGGCCAAGATCCAGGACCTCCAGGACCCCGCGGCCAAGATGAGCAAGACCGGGTCCTCTCCCAAGGGCCTCATCGACCTCATGCAGGACCCGGCCAAGATCGCGAAGAACATCCGCTCGGCCGTCACCGACACCGACGCCGAGGTCCGCTACGACGTCGAGCACAAGCCGGGCGTCTCCAACCTGCTGGTCATCCACTCCGTCCTCTCCGGGTCCTCGATCGAGGAGCTCGAGGCGTCGTTCGCCGGTCGCGGCTACGGCGACCTCAAGAAGGAGGTCGCGGACGTCGTCGTCGAGGCGCTCACCCCCTTCCAGGCCCGCATGCGTGAGCTGCTCGACGACCCCGCCGAGCTCGACCGCATCCTCGCCTCCGGCGCCGAGAGCGCCCGGGCAGTGGCCCGGACGACGATGGAACGCGTGCGCGAGCGGGTCGGGCTCCTCCCGGCCGGCCGCTAGGGTCGAACGCGTGCCCACTCATGGCGTGGCCATCACGGTGCCCGAGCCCCACGCGTCGGTGCTGCAGGACGCCCGCGAGCGCTTCGGCGACCCGCTCGCGCGGTTCATCCCCCCGCACGTCACGCTCTTGCCTCCCACCGACATCGACGAGCCGGCGCTCGAGGCCTTCGAGGACCACCTCGACGACATCGCCCGGGAGCACGCGCCCTTCCGGATGGCGCTCTCGGGGACCGGCACGTTCCGCCCCCTGTCGCCGGTGGTGTTCGTCCAGGTGTCGCTGGGCATCTCGCAGTGCGAGCTCCTCGAGCGAGGCGTGCGCAGCGGACCGGTCGAGCGCCTCCTGGAGTTCAACTACCACCCGCACGTCACCGTGGCGCACCACCTCGGCGAGGCGGCCCTCGACGCGGCGTTCGACGAGCTCGGCGACTTCCGCGCGACGTTCGACGTGTCGTCCATCGAGCTGTTCCACCAGACCGACGACGGTGTGTGGCGCCCCCGCTCCACCTTCGCGCTGAAGGGCTGAGGGTGGACAAGGCCAAGGACCTCTGGGCCCGCTTCCAGGACTCCAGGCTTTGGAAGGCGTGGCAGCGGTACGGCGACGCACGCGGCAACCTGCTCGCCGGCGGGGTCGCCTACTTCGCGTTCTTCTCGATCTTCCCGGTCGTGGCGCTCGCGTTCACGGTCTTCGGTGTCCTGCTGCAGGACAACCCCCAGTGGCTCGGCCAGATCAAGGACTACCTCAACGACACCCTGCCGGGCTTCGTCAAGGACGGTGACAAGGGGCTCATCCCGATCGAGGCACCGGGCGGTGGTGCCCTGACGGTCACCGGGCTCGTCGGTCTCGGTGGCCTGTTGTATGCCGGTCTCGGTTGGCTCAGTGCCCTGCGCGACGGCATCCGCACGGTCTTCCGGGCGGAGGGCGCGCCCGGCAACATCGTCATGGCCAAGCTGCGTGACCTCGGTGTGCTCGTGCTGCTCGGCCTCGCCATCGTCGTCTCGGCGGCGGTCACGGGGGTGGCCAGCGCCCTGACCTCGTTCATCGCGGAGGCCATCGGCCTCGGGGGTCAGCAGTGGCTGCTGCGCGGCATCGCCCTGGTCATCGGGGCGGTCCTCGACGGGTTCGTCGTCCTCGTGATGCTCCGCCTGCTGTCGGGGGTGGAGGTGCCGTGGCGAGGGCTCGTCGGCGGTGCCGTGGTCGGCGGCATCGGCATCACGCTGCTCAAGCTGCTCGGCACGAGCCTCATCGCCGGGACGACGGAGAACCCGCTGTTCGCGTCGATCGCGGTGGTCGTCGGCCTGCTCGCCTGGCTCAACTTCATGTCGCGGATCATCCTGCTGTCGGCCGCGTGGTCCGCGAACTCGCTCGAGGCCGACGCCACCCGCCACCTCAGCGAGGGCGAGAAGGACAAGCTCGTCGAGGGGCCCGCCCTGCCGGTGTCCGCAGCGCTGGACCCGACCGTTCCGGACCCGGTGTGGCTGGGGCGCGAGCCCGCAGCGTCAGGGCCCGGTCGTCACAGCGACACCGTCGTCGCCCCACGTGCCCGGCGCGCCGACGACCGTGTCAACCTCGCCATCGGAGCGGCACTGGGTGCGGCCGCCGCCGCGGGGTTGGGCGGAGTGGGTCGCCTCCTGCGTCGGGTGGGCGGACGGCGCTGAGTCAGACGGAGGTGCCGAGGACCTCGGGTGCGGCGCGCCTCAGGGCGTCCCGCCAGTCGGGGAGCGGGTCCAGTGCCGCCTCGGCCCAACGGTCGTGTCCGAGCACGGAGTAGGCCGGCCGCGGCGCCGGCCGCGGGAAGGCGTCCGTCGTCGTCGGACCGACCCGCTCGGGGTCCAGCCCGAGTTCCTCGAACACCGCTCGGGCGAAGCCGAACCACGTCGTCTCCCCGCCTCCGGTGCCGTGCCACAGGCCTGCGGGCGCCTCGGAGTCCACGAGCCGGATGACGGCGTCGGCGAGGTCCCCGGTCCACGTCGGCTGGCCGTGCTGGTCGTCCACGACCGCGAGCGTGTCCCGCTCGCCCGCCAGCCGCGCCATCGTCGTGACGAAGTTCGGTCCGCCCGCGCCGTACAGCCACGCGGTGCGCACGACGAGCGCTGACGGGGCGTGCGCGAGCACCGCCCACTCGCCGGCTGCCTTGGTGCGGCCGTAGGCCGAGCGGGGAGCGAGAGGCGCGTCGACGGCATACGGGCTCGTCGCGTCGCCGGCGAAGACGTAGTCGGTCGAGATGTGCACGAGCCGGGCACCCGATCGCGTGGACGCCCGCGCGAGGTTGGCGGCGCCGACCGCGTTGACCGCGAAGGCCTCTGCCTCCTGGGTCTCGGCGTCGTCGACAGCGGTCCAGGCGGCGAGGTTCACCACGACGTCGTGGCCGTCGACCGCGTCCGCACACCCGCCGGCGTCGGTGACGTCGAGGTCAGTGCGGCGCATCGCCGTCACCTCATGACCCGCGCGTGCGAGGCGGGGGAGGAGGTCGTGCGCGAGCATGCCACCCGCGCCGGTGACGAGCCAGCGGGCCATCAGCGGGGGACGACGGTCTGGACGGCGGCGTACTTCGCCTCGGTGGCGTCCTTCATCGGCCGCCACCAGTCCTCGTTGTCGCGGTACCAGGCGATGGTCGCCTCGAGCCCCTCGCGGAAGCTGGGGTACTCGGGCGTCCACCCGAGCTCCGAGCGCAGCCGGCTGGAGTCGATCGCGTAGCGGCGGTCGTGACCGGGGCGGTCAGTCACGTGGTCGTAGGCGTCGGCGTCCTCGCCCATCAGCTCGAGGATGTCGCGGATGACGGTCTTGTTGTCGACCTCGCCGTCGGCCCCGATGAGGTAGGTCTCGCCGACCTCGCCGCGGTCGATGATGGTCCAGACGGCGCGGTTGTGGTCGTCGACGTGGATCCAGTCGCGCACGTTGAGGCCGTCGCCGTAGAGCTTGGGGCGCACCCCGTCGACGACGTTGGTGACCTGCCGGGGGATGAACTTCTCGACGTGCTGGCGCGGGCCGTAGTTGTTGGAGCAGTTGGAGATCGTCGCGGCGACGCCGAAGGACCTCACCCAGGCCCGCACGAGCAGGTCGCTCGCGCCCTTGGTGGAGGAGTAGGGGCTCGACGGGTTGTAGGGCGTGGATTCGGTGAACCGGGCGGGGTCGTCGAGCTCGAGGTCGCCGTAGACCTCGTCGGTCGAGACGTGGTGGAAGCGGGTGCCGTGGCGCCGCACCGCCTCGAGCAGCGTGTAGGTGCCCACGACGTTGGTGTGCACGAAGGGCCACGGGTCCGACAGCGAGTTGTCGTTGTGCGACTCGGCCGCGAAGTGCACGACGAGGTCGGACTCCGAGACGAGGCGGTCGACGAGCTCGGCGTCGGTGATGTCACCGCGCACGACCTCGACGCGCCCCTCGAGCCCGGCGAGTGACGCCTCGGAACCGGCATATGTCATCGCGTCCAGCACGGTGAGCTCCACGTCCGGCCGCGTCGCGAGCGTGAGGTGGACGAAGTTGGACCCGATGAAGCCGGCACCGCCGGTGACAAGTGTGCGCACGGCCCCAAGGGTACTGAGTGGGTGCCGTCGCTCGACGGCCGTCACCCACTGGCTAGGGTTCCTGCCATGAAGGGGATCATCCTGGCCGGAGGCTCGGGGACGCGACTGCACCCGATCACACGTGGCATCAGCAAGCAGCTCATGCCGATCTACGACAAGCCGATGGTCTACTACCCGCTCTCCACGCTGATGATGGCGGGCATCCGCGAGGTCCTCATCATCACGACGCCGCAGGACCAGGAGCAGTTCGAGCGCCTCCTCGGCGACGGCAGCGCGTGGGGCATCGAGATCTCGTATGCCGTCCAGCCCAGTCCCGACGGCCTCGCCCAGGCCTTCATCATCGGCGAGGACTTCATCGGCGGGGACTCGGTCGCCCTCGTCCTCGGCGACAACATCTTCTACGGCACGGGCCTCGGGCGCTCGCTCCGCGCCCTGACCGACGTGCGTGGCGGACACGTCTTCGCCCACCACGTCCACGAGCCGTCGGCCTACGGCGTCGTCGAGTTCGACGACGACGGGAAGGTGCTGTCGATCGAGGAGAAGCCCGAGAAGCCCAAGTCGAGCTATGCGGTGCCGGGGCTCTACTTCTACGACCACGACGTCGTGCAGATCGCCCACGACCTCCAGCCCAGCGCCCGCGGCGAGCTCGAGATCACCGGCGTCAACGACGCCTACCTCAAGCGCGGCGACCTCACCGTGACCGTCCTGCCGCGGGGCACCGCGTGGTTCGACACGGGGACCTTCGAGGGGCTCATGGATGCCAGCCAGTTCGTCCACCTCATCGAGGCCAGGCAGGGCACGAAGATCGGCTGCGTCGAGGAGATCGCGTGGCGAGCCGGGTGGATCGACGACGCCCGGCTGGCGGCCCTGGCCGACGACCTCGTCAAGAGCGGCTACGGCGCCTACCTCCACGCGTGCCTCGCCGAGGGGAAGGGTCGCAACTGATGGAGATCATCAGGCTCGGCATCGAGGGCGCGTTCGTCGTCACGCCACGGCAGTTCCCGGACGGGCGCGGGGTGTTCCTCGAGTCCTTCCGCGGCGACCTGCTGGCGAAGCAGCTGGGCCACCGTCCGGACATCGTCCAGACCAACATCTCGGTCTCCTCGCGGGGCACCGTGCGTGGCGTGCACTTCGCCGACCTGCCGCCCGGGCAGGGCAAGTACATCACCGCCGTGGCCGGCAGCCTGCTCGACTTCGTCGTCGACCTCCGGGTCGGCTCACCCACCTTCGGGCAGGTCGAGACGGTGCTCCTGGACGCGGTGGACCGACGTGCGGTCTACCTCACCGAGGGCCTGGGGCACGCGTTCTGCGCCTTGGAGGACGACACGACGGCGATGTACCTGTGCACCGCGGCCTACAACCCCACGGGCGAGCACGGGATCCACCCACTCGACCCGGAGCTGGGCCTCGACATCCCGCGCGACCTCACCGCCAACGTGTCGCCCAAGGACGAGTCCGCGCCCACCCTGGCCGAGGCGCTCGACTCAGGCCTTCTCCCGACGTATGCCGCGTGGCAGGCTCACGTCGCTGCGCTCTGAGCGGACCTGGCGCCGACGAAGGCGACCCCGGGTCGCCCTCAGCCCGACGAGCAGGAGGACGAGCCCGCCCAGGGCGGCGAACGGCAACATCGACGTGTGCACCGTGCCGGAGGGCTCGGGAAGAGCGGCTGCCTCGGGCTGGGGGGCGACCGCCGGGGAGGTCGGCCGGGGCGTCGCCGGTGAGGGTGCCGGCGGCCGGGGCTGAGCTGCCGTGAGCGGCTCGGGCACCTCGCCCCTCTCCACGAGGCGGCCGACCGGCGAGGCGGACTCGCCGTGGGCGAAGGCCCAGTCGAGGAGCGAGGCGGCCGGTCGCCAGCTGCTCCCCGTGCCGTACATCTCCGTGACGATGTAGGTCCGGTCGCCGCGGCGGGCCGCGCCGATGAAGGTGCGGTGGGCCGCCCTGGTGAAGCCGTTCTTCACCCCGAGCGTGCCGGGGTAGTTCCACACGAGCCGGTTGTGGTTGCCGATCGCGTAGCTCGCCCGGCCGCGAGAGGCCGCGGCGCCGGGGAACGCCGCCGTCCTGGTCGTGGCGAGTTTCACGTACGCGGGGTCCGCGATGGCCGCTCGTCCGACGAGGGCGAGGTCGTAGGCGCTCGAGCGCTGTCCCGGCGAGTCGAGCCCGCTGGGGTCGACGATGACGGTGTCGTGGGCACCGAGCTGGGCGGCGAGGACGTTGAGCTGGGCCACGGTCGGCGCGATCCCGCCGTTGAGGGCGGCGAGCCCGTACGCCGCGTCGTTGCCGGACGACATGACGAGCGCCTGGAAGAGCTGGGCGGCGGTGTAGGTCTGGCCCGGGACCATCCCGACGCGGGTGCCCTCGGCGCCGGCCTCGAGGGCGGTGGCGGTCAGGACCGCGGTGGGCTTGATCCGGGGGAGGAGGTGCAGGGCGGTGAAGACCTTGAGCGTGCTGGCGGGCAGCAGGTGGGCGTGCGGGTTCTTCGCCGCGAGGATCTCGCCGGTCTCGGCGTCGGCGATCACCCACGCGACGTCGGCGACAGCCGGGGGAGGCGGCACCCCGGGTGGCAGGTCGACGATCACCGCGTTCATCTCGGCGAGGCGTGGGCCGCCGATGCTGCGCGCCGGGTCGAGCGACTGCCTGATGGTGGGAAGGGTCGGGCTGGCGCTGGGGCTCGACGTCGCGGGAGGGGTTGGCGTCGGGGCCGCCAACGCGTGGGCCACGGGAGCCGTCAGGGCAGCGACCGACATCGCCGCCGTCGTGACGGCGCGCGCAGCACTGCGCATCGTGGCTCCTCTCGGTGGTCCGCAGCCAGGCGGACCACCGAAGAACCCTACGTGACCGGACGGGTCAGGCGGCTGGGACCGTGCGGGCGCTGCGCGCGGTGCGGTCGGTGCAGGCGCGCTCGTAGTGCGCCACGAGCTGCGTCGTGAGCGACTCCCACGAGCGCCCGCGAACGGCCTGCTCGGCGGCGGCCCCGAGTGCGGCACGCCAGGTCCCGTCGCCGACGAGGGCGTCGACGTGCTGGTGCAGCGACCCGGGGACATCGGGGTCGAAGAGCAGCCCCGTGCGCCCGTGGTCGACGACGTCGAGCGGGCCACCGCGCGCCGGGGCGACGACCGGCACCCCCGACGCGGCCGCCTCCTGCAGCGTCTGCCCGAAGGTCTCGCGGGTGCCGGTGTGCACGAAGACGTCGAACGCGGCATACGCGCGGGCCAGGTCGGCACCGCTCTGGCGACCGAGGAAGAGCGGGGAGCGGTTGGGCCGCCCGGGCATGGACGCGACGGCCTCGGTGAGCAGGGCGCCCACCTCGGCGCGGCTGGGGCCGTCACCGACGACGACGAGCCGGGTCCCGGGGATGCGCGCGACCTCGGCGAGCCGCCACAGCTCCTTCTCGGGAGCGAGGCGCCCGACGTAGCCCAGCAGCACCTCACCGCCCGGCGCAAGGGCGCGCCGCAGCGCCGCACCCTCGGGGTCCGCGCGTCGGCGCGGAGAGAAGAGCGCCGTGTCGACGCCGCGTCCCCACAGGTCGGTGCGCGGGACCCCGCGGGCGCGGAGCTCGGCCAGCGTCGCGGAGGAGGGGGCCAGGGTGAGGTCCGCGTGCCCGTGCATCCGGCGGATCCAGTGCCACGACGCCTCGGCGACACCTGCCCCCAGCAGCGCGCCGCCGTGCTGGGCCAGGTAGCTCGGCATGTCGGTCTGGTAGATCGCCACCGCGGGCGTCCCCGTGCGATGGGCCAGCTGGAGGGCGCGTGCGCCGAGAACGAACGGCGACGCCGCGTGCACGACGTCCGGGGCGAAGTCGTCGATCGCCCGCCGCAGGGCGGGTGTCGGGACCCCGGTCGGGAACCGGCGCACCGGCACGGAGGGCAGCCCGTGCACCGTGATGCCCTCGTACGTGCTCGGACCGGGGCCCGGCGCGATGATCCGGACCTGGTGCCCGAGGTCGCGCAGGCAGCGGGCGACCTTGCAGACGCTCGTCGTCACGCCGTTGAGCGTCGGCAGGAAGGACTCCGTCACCAGGGCAACTCGCACCCGTCCACGGTGACGCGTTTCGGTGCCGCCGCAGCGGCATCCACCGAGAGGTCAGGTGAGCACTGCGTGAACGTCAGACGCCCGGGAGGGTGACGAGGTAGACCTCGCCGCTCCCGCTCACCGACACCTTCTGGTCCCGGGCGGAGAGGTATGCCGCCCGCACCGGTCCGAGGACCAGGCTCGTGCCCGACGTGGTGAGGGTGACCTCGCCGTGGAGGCAGAACGCGATCCGCGGGGTGCCGTCGCCGGGAAGGACGACGTCGGTGGGGGAGCTCAGCCGGCGCAGCGCGAACCGGTCGGACTGGCTCGGGAAGCGCTCGGTGGCGGGGAGGTCCGGGTCGGGCACGGCATGTCCGGAGCACCCGTCCTCGTCGGGGTCGACGATGCGCAGCAGCTCGGGCACGTCGATCTGCTTGCTCGTCAGTCCTGCGCGAACGACGTTGTCGGAGTTGGCGAGCACCTCGATCCCGAGGCCGCTGACGTAGGAGTGGAGGACGCCGGCGGGCACGTCGATGTAGTCGCCGGGCTCGAGCACGCGGTGGTGCATGAGCAGGAGGACGGCGATGCCGATGTCGTCCGGGTGGTCCTCGGCGACGTGGGCGATGGCGGCGCACTGGTGGCCCTCGTCGTCGCGGCTGGCCGAGGCCCGGACGCACGCGGCGACGAGCTCCCGGACGAAGCCGGTGTGCTCCTCGCTGGGGACGGCGAGGATCGAAGCGAGCAGGGCGTGCGCCGGGTCGGCCTCGGTGGCGGCCGCCTCGACGAGGGCGGTGAGGCGCGGGACACCGAGGCGCTTGGCGAGGGCGCTGACCTCGTCGGGGGTGCGCATCCCGACGAAGACGGTGAAGGGCGCGATCGCGACGAGCAGCTCGGGCTTGGCCCAGTCGTCGACGTAGGTCGCGTCGCCGTCGCGCTCGCGGACGGCACGGGCCTGCTCGGCGGTGGGGTGCGCCTGGATCGAGATGGCGCGGCCCGGAGCGAGCACCTTGAGCAGGAACGGCAGCCGGCCCTCGAAGTCGGCGGCGCACCGCTCGCCGAGCTCGGCGACCGGGTCCTGCCGGATCACGTCGGCGAGGGTCGTGCTGACGCCGTCACGGACGATGCCGCAGGGTCCGCTCTCGTGCGCCCCCATCCACAGCTCCGACTCGGGCTCGGCGCTCGGGATGGGCCGGCCCTGGAGGCTGGCGATGGAGACGTGCGAACCCCAGGCGTCGGTGAACAGCACGGGCTCCAGCAGGTCCATGCCGTTCCTCTACCCCTCGTGACGTGTCGTGGCTCGCTGGGATCCTAGTCGCAGCCGCCCCGGCCACGTGGGAACTACTGTGACGCCCATGGCAGAGATCGCGGGGTTCTGGGCCGTCGTGCCCGCAGGCGGTGCGGGCACCCGGCTGTGGCCGCTGTCCCGGGCGAGCCACCCGAAGTTCCTGCACGACCTCACCGGCTCGGGCCGCAGCCTGCTCCAGGAGACCCTCGACCGCGTCACGCCCCTGGCTCACGAGCGGGTCGTCGTCGTCACCGGCGCGTCCCACGCGGAAGCGGTGCGCGCCCAGCTGCCGGCGCTGCGGGAGGACCAGGTCCTCGCCGAGCCGGCGCCACGCGACTCCATGGCGGCGATCGGGCTGGCCGCGGCCTTCATCGAGGCGCGCGACCCCGACGCGGTCCTCGGCTCGTTCGCCGCGGACCACGTCATCCCCGATGCCGGCGCCTTCCACCGGTGCGTCACCGAGGCCGTCGACGTGGCCCGGGACGGCCTCGTCGTGACGATCGGCATCGAGCCGGCATACCCGGCCACGGGCTTCGGCTACATCCAGACGGGGTCGGCGATCGCCGGGGCGCCCACGGCCCGGCGCGTGCGGCAGTTCGTCGAGAAGCCGGACGTGAGGCGCGCCACGGCATACCTGGCGACAGGTGAGTTCCGCTGGAACGCAGGCATGTTCGTCGTGAAGGCTCGGGTACTGCTCGACCTGCTCCACCGCTGGCACCCCGAGCTCGCCGACGGGGTGCGAGCGATCGCCGCCGACCCGGGTCGCCTCGACGAGGTGTGGCCGACCCTCGAGAAGATCGCGATCGACCACGCCGTCGCCGAGCCCGCCGCCGACATCGGGGTGGTCGCGGTCGTGCCCGGCGACTTCGCCTGGGACGACATCGGCGACTTCTCGAGCCTGGCCGAGCTGCTGCCCGTGCCCGAGAGCGGGCCTCGGGTGCTGGGTGACGCGGCCCTCGTGCACTCGGTCGACTCGACCGGGCTGGTCTCGCCCCGTGGAGGTCGCCCCATCGCCGTCGTGGGTCTCGAGGACGTCGTCGTCGTCGACTCCGGCGACGCGGTGCTCGTCACGACGCGCGAGCGGGCGCAGGACGTGAAGCAGGTCGTCGAGCAGCTCAGGGCGCTCGGCCGCACCGACCTCACCTGACCCCGCGCGCCGACCCTCGGTGCCCCCTCCCCCCCCGCGCCTACTGCACCGTAGCGCGGGTGATCGCACGCCCTACGGTGCAGTAGGTGGCGACGTGGGTGCTGCGTCGAGGCGGGGAGGCGCACGAGAAGGGCCCGGGTCGCCAGTAGCATGGCAGTCCTCATGACTGACACCCTCACCGCGATCGGTGCCAGCGTCACGTCGGCGCTGCCCGAGCTCCTCGACTTCCGCCGCGACCTCCACGCCCACCCGGAGCTGGCGCGCCTCGAGTCACGCACCACCGACGCCGTGGCGGCGCGCCTCGAGAGCGCCGGGGTCCGGGTCCGCAGGCTCCCCGGCACCGGACTGGTCGCCGAGGTCGGAGCCGAGCAGCCGGCATACCGCGTCGCGCTGCGCGCTGACATGGACGCCCTGCCGGTCCAGGAACGCACCGGGCTGCCGTTCGCCTCGACCATCGACGGCGTCGCGCACGCCTGCGGGCACGACGTCCACGTGACCGCCCTCCTCGGCGCGATGCTCACCCTCAAGGAGCTCGAGCAGGACCTGCGCGAACGGGGCACGGCGGTCCGCGCCATCTTCCAGGCGGCCGAGGAGGTCATGCCCGGCGGCGCCCACGACGCCATCGCGGCGGGGGCCATGAAGGGTGTCGACGCGGTCTTCGCCCTGCACTGCGACCCCTCGCTGGACGTCGGACAGATCGGGCTGCGCGAGGGGCCGATCACGGCCGCCTGCGACCACCTGCGGGTGGTCCTCACCGGCCGCGGCGGGCACACCTCGCGGCCGCAGCTCACCGAGGACCTGACCTACGCGCTCGCCAAGGTCGTCACCGACGTGCCCGCGGCACTGTCCCGGCGCCTCGACCCCCGCGCCGGAGCGGCCCTCGTGTGGGGCGTGGTCCGGGCCGGCACGGCGAGCAACGTCATCCCGAGCTCCGGCGAGTGCAGCGGGACGCTGCGCATGCTCGACGCCAACGCGTGGGCCACCGTCGGGCCGCTGCTCGACGAGATCGTGCACGGCGTCGTGGCTCCCTACGGCGTCGAGGCGCGGCTGGAGCGCACCAAGGGGGTACCCCCGGTCGTCAACCAGACCGACGCGATCGACGCACTCCGGTTCGCCTGCCTCGGCACCGGCCTCCAGGTGGCGCCGACGCTGCAGTCCCTCGGCGGCGAGGACTACTCGTGGTACCTCTCGCACGCACCCGGCGCGATGGCTCGGCTCGGCACCCGGACGCCCGGCGGCCGCACCTTCGACCTGCACCAGGGAGACGTCATCATCGACGAGGACGCAATCGGGGTCGGTGCCCGGCTGCTCGCCTCGGTCGTCGTCGCGCACACCGTCAAGGCCGGCGGCGATACGCTGACCGACCCCTCCTCCGTCGCGATCGAGGCCGGCCCATGAGTGACATCGACTGGGATGCCCTTCGTGAGAAGGCGGTCGAGATGACGACGCTGGCCTACGCGCCGTACTCGAACTACCGCGTCGGGGTCGCCGGGCTGACCGACGACGGGCGGGTCGTCGCCGGGTGCAACGTCGAGAACGCCGGCTACGGAGTGACCCTGTGCGCCGAGTGCGGCATGGTCTCCGAGCTGCACGCCACCGGGGGCGGACGGCTCGTCGCCGTGTCCTGCGTCGACGGCCGCGGCGAGGCCCTCATGCCGTGCGGACGGTGCCGACAGCTGTTGTGGGAGAACGGCGGCGCCACCTGCCTCGTCATGACCCCGGAGGGCATCCAGACGATGGAGCAGATCCTCCCGCAGGCGTTCGGGCCGGAGAACCTGCGCCAGATCTGAGGGCCACGCCGCGGGTGACATGATGACGCCCATGAGCGAGACCCACGACGCCGTCGACGTCATCACCAGCAAGCGGGACAGGCGTGAGCTGAGCGACGAGCAGATCCGCTGGGTCCTCGACGCCTACACGCGCGGGGCGGTCGCCGACGAGCAGATGAGCTCGCTGGCGATGGCCATCCTCCTCAACGGGATGAACCGCCGCGAGATCGCCACGTGGACGGCCGCAATGATCGCGAGCGGCGAGCGGATGGACTTCTCCTCGCTCACGCGCCCGACGGCCGACAAGCACTCGACCGGAGGGGTCGGCGACAAGATCACGTTGCCGCTCGCACCCCTCGTCGCCGTCTTCGACGTCGCGGTCCCGCAGCTGTCCGGTCGCGGGCTGGGCCACACCGGCGGGACGCTCGACAAGCTGGAGTCGATCCCGGGGTGGCGCGCCGACCTCAGCAACGAGGCGATGCTCGCCCAGCTCGACGACGTGGGCGCGGTGATCTGCGCTGCCGGCTCCGGCCTGGCGCCCGCCGACAAGAAGCTCTATGCCCTGCGCGACGTCACCGGGACGGTCGAGGCGATCCCGCTCATCGCCAGCTCGATCATGAGCAAGAAGATCGCCGAGGGCACGGGCGCGCTCGTCCTCGACGTCAAGGTCGGCTCGGGCGCGTTCATGAAGAACCGCGAGGACGCCACCGAGCTGGCGCGCACGATGGTCGAGCTCGGCACCGACGCGGGCGTCAACACGGTCGCCCTGCTCACGAACATGCAGACCCCGCTGGGGCTGACGGCCGGCAACGCCCTCGAGGTGCGCGAGTCGGTCGAGGTGCTCGCCGGCGGGGGACCCGAGGACGTCGTGGAGCTCACCGTCGCTCTTGCCCAGGAGATGCTCCAGGCCGCCGGTCGGGACGGCGACGACGTCGCCGCTGCCCTGCGGGACGGCCGGGCGATGGACGCCTGGCGCCGGATGATCTCCGCCCAGGGCGGGGACCCGGACGCCGACCTGCCGGTCGCGCGGCACACCGAGGACATCCTCGCCCCGGCCGACGGCGTGCTCACCCAGCTCGACGCGTATGCCGTGGGGGTCGCCGCCTGGCGTCTCGGCGCGGGCCGGGCGCGCAAGGAGGACCCGGTGCAGGCGGGGGCGGGCATCGAGCTGCACGCCAAGCCGGGTGCCGTCGTGCGCGGCGGCGAGCGGCTGATGACCCTGCACACCGACACCCCCGAGCGCTTCGAGCGGGCCAAGGAGGCGCTCGAGGGCGGCTTCACGATCGCTCCCGCGGGCTCCCGCCCCGACCTCCTTCCCCTCCTCATCGACAGGATCTCCTGATGGGTGCTTCCGGCGCCGCCGCCGTGTCCGCCGACCTCGTCGCGCGGGCGCCCAAGGCGCTCCTGCACGACCACCTCGACGGTGGCCTGCGTCCGCAGACCATCCTCGACCTTGCCGTCGAGGCGGGCTACGACCAGCTGCCGGCCGATGACGCCGACGCGCTCGGACGCTGGTTCCGTGACAGTGCCGACTCCGGCTCGCTGGAGCGCTACCTGTCGACGTTCAGCCACACGGTCGCGGTGATGCAGACCCCTGAGCAGCTGCGCCGGGTCGCACGCGAGTGCGCCCTAGACCTCGCCGCCGACGGCGTCGTCTACGCGGAGTCGCGCTTCGCGCCCGAGCTGCACGTCGAGGGCGGGCTGGCGCTGACCGAGGTCGTCGAGGCGGTGCTGGCGGGACTGCGCGAGGGCGAGGCCGAGGCGGCCGAAGCGGGCACGCCGATCCGGATGGTCTCGCTGCTCACCGCGATGCGGCACGCCGCCAAGAGCGACGAGATCGCCGAGCTGGCGATCCGCTACCGCGACGAGGGCGTCGGGGGCTTCGACATCGCGGGCGCCGAGGCGGGCTTCCCGCCGAGCCGGCACCTGTCGGCGTTCGAGTACCTCCGTCGCGAGAACGCGCACTTCACCATCCACGCCGGCGAGGCCTTCGGGCTGCCGAGCATCTGGGAGGCCATCCAGTGGTGCGGCGCCGAGCGGCTCGGCCACGGCGTCCGCATCGTCGACGACATCACCAGCGACGGTGACACGCACACGCTCGGCCTGCTCGCGGCATACGTGCGTGACCGCCGCATCCCGCTCGAGATGTGCCCGACGTCCAACCTGCAAACGGGGGCCGCGGAGTCGATCGCGGCACACCCGATCTCGATGCTCAAGGACCTGCGGTTCCGCGTCACGGTCAACACCGACAACCGGCTCATGTCCGGGACGTCGATGTCGCGCGAGATGCAGCTGCTCGTCGACGAGGCCGGCTGGACGCTCGACGACCTGCGCTGGGCGACGATCAACGCGATGAAGTCCGCGTTCATCCCGTTCGACGAGCGGCTCGCCATCATCGAGCGGGTCGTCAAGCCGGGGTATGCCGCCCTGTCCGCTGCGACCTGACGGTCACCCGAGGGGGTCGGGCGGGAGCACGCGCTGCGCGCGGGCTGCCTCTGCCTGCATCCGGGCGAGGTCACGGCGACGCCGCTCGGCGAGGACGGCGCGCAGGACCCACTCGGGGTGCATGCCGGGCGGTGGCTGAGGGGAGACGTGGCGCAGCACCTGCGCGCCCAGGTCCTGGCCGAGGTGGTGACGCGCCTGCGGGGTGAGCCCGCCGGTGCGGGTGAGGAACTGGCGCACGCCGATGGCGAGGGAGGCCGGCATGGGGCCGATGTCCGCCCTCGTGACCCAGTGCTCGAGGGCGGGAGGCGCCTCGGGCGGCGCCGTGACCTGGAGCTTGTGGCGCATCGACATGACGTAGGTCCCGGCCGCCATGTCACCGAGCCGCTTGGCTCGCGGGTGGATCACGGCGGCCACGACGGCCGGCGCCCCCTGCAGCAGGTAGAACTCGACGAAGCCGACGAGGTGGCGGATGACGCTGTGTCGCAGCGTGATCGGCCCTCCGTCGTCCCGGACGGTGCACAGGCCGAGCGCGTACTTCCCGGGACTGCGGCCCCTGGTCAGCACCTCGAACAGGACGGGGAGGATGACCGTGAGCGACACGGCGAGGAGGATGGTCGCAGCCCGTGCGACGGCTTCGGACGAGCCGCCGACGAGCATCCCGACGACGAAGAAGCTGCCCAGGGCGAGGCCCACCGTGATCACGAGGTCGATCAGCCGCGAGGCCACGCGGCTCGGTACGCTGGCCACCGGGACCTCGACCGAGACGCCCTCGCCGGTGACGAGGTCGTCGCCGGCGTAGGTGCGGTAGCCCCCGTCCACGCTCATGGAGCGAGGCTATCCCGCAGGCACGGCGCATAGAGTGACCGCGTGGATCTCGACGCCTACATCGCCACCCATGTGGGTCAGTGGCGCCGGCTGGAGGAGCTCGCCTCGCGACGACGGCTCAGCGGGGCCGAGTCCGACGAGCTGCTCGACCTCTACCAGCGGGTGTCCACCCACCTCTCGGTGGTGCGCTCGGCGAGCCCGGACCCGTCGCTGGTCAGCTACCTGTCCTCGGTCCTCGCGCGGGCGCGGCACACGGCCACGGGCAGCCGGGCCACGACGTGGCGCGACTTCGCGGCGTTCTTCACCTCGACCTTCCCGGCGGCGCTCTACCGGACCCGCCGGTGGTGGCTCGCGACGATGGTGGGCAGCGTGCTGCTGGCCTTCGTCGTCGGCGCCTGGGCGGTCCGCCACCCCGAGGTCTTCACGCAGCAGATGACGCAGCGCGAGATCGAGGCCTACGTCGGCACCGACTTCGAGAACTACTACTCCGAGTTCCCGCACCACGAGTTCGCCACCCTCGTGTGGCTCAACAACGCGTGGGTCGCGGCGCAGTGCATCGCCCTCGGGGTCCTCGGGCTCCCGGTGCTGTGGGTGCTGGCGCAGAACGTCATCGCCGTGGGCATCGCCGGCGCACTGATGGTGACCCATGACCGGGGGTCGCTCTTCTTCGGGCTGATCCTGCCGCACGGCCTGCTCGAGCTGACGGCCGTCTTCGTCGCCGCCGCCGTGGGCCTGCGCCTCTTCTGGTCGTGGATCGAGCCCGGGCCGCGTTCTCGGCTGGACTCCCTCGCGGCCGAGGGGCGCACCGGCGCGGGGATCGCGCTGGGGCTGGTCGTCGTCCTCTTCGTCAGTGGCGGCATCGAGGGGTTCGTGACGCCGTCGGGCCTGCCGACGTGGACCCGCATCCTCATCGGTGTCGTGGCGGAGGCGCTCTTCTTCGCCTACGTCTTCGTCGTCGGTGCTCGCGCCGCCCGCGCCGGTGTCACGGGTGACGTCGACATCACCCAGCAGGGCGACGTCGCCCCCGTCGCCGCCTGACCCCCACCGTCCCCCTCGACTTATTGCGAGTTCGGGTCGGGCGAGCCCCGGCGAGCCCGACCCGAACTGGCAATAAGTCGAGGCTAAGGAGGGTCAGAGGAGGCCTTGGCGCTTGAGGGCGAGGTAGTGGTCGACGAGCGCGAGGGGGAGCCGGTCGGGGGTCTCGTCGAGCACCTCGACGCCGAGCGAGCGGAACGCGTCAGCGGTCCGGCCACGCAGGGCCACCGTGCGCTCGGCGGCAGCGGCGGCATACACGTCCGTCGCCGAGCCCCGCCCCGCACGCAGGGTGTCGACCGCCGGGTCGGCGACCGAGGCGACGACGACCCGGTGACGCGCAGCGAGCGCCGGCAGCACGGGCAGCAGCCCCTCCTCCAGCGCCGAGGACTCGAGCGGTGTGATGAGGACGACGAGCGCGCGCTGGGTGCCCACCCGGCTCACCTCCGAGGCCAGCAGCCGCCAGTCCGCCTCGACCAGCTGGGCCTCGACGGGAGCCAGCTCCGAGATCGCGTCGTGCAGCGTGCCGACGCGGTCGTGGCCGGAGACCCGCGCCCGCACCACCCGGTCGCCGGCGATGAGGGAGATCCGGTCGCGGGCGTGACCCGCGATGGCGGTGAGGAAGAGGGCCGCGTCCATGCCGGAGTCGAGCCGCGGCGCGTCGCCGATGCGGCCCGCGCTGGTGCGCGAGGAGTCGAGGACGATGATGATGCGACGGTGCTGCTCCGGCTGCCACGTCCGGACGACGAGGTCGCGGCGCCGGGCCGTCGCCCGCCAGTCGATGGAGCGGACGTCGTCGCCCTCGACGTAGTCGCGCAGCGAGTCGAACTCCGTCCCCTGCCCACGGGTGCGCATCGCCGCGCGCCCGTCCAGCTGGCGCAGCACCGCGAGCCGGCTCGGGATGTGCCGGCGCGACGGGAACGGGTGCAGGACGCGCACCCGTCCGGGCACCGGCAGAGACGCCTGCCGCGCGGCCACCCCGAGCGGTCCCCGCAGCCGGACCGTGACGCGGTCGGCCTGCCGGTCGCCGCGGCGGGTCGGCGTGAGGGTCGTCGTGAGGCGGGTGCGTTCACCAGCGGCCAGGCGGAGCGGGTGCCGGGTCAGCTCGGCGCCCGCGGACGGGGGCCACGCGTCGCGGAGCAGCCCGGCCGCCCGGCGCGTCCCCGGGTTGGTGACGAGGAGCGACGAGCGCACCGACTCGCCCAGCCGTACCGACGTCGGCAGCTCGCGCTCCAGGTGCAGGCTGCGGGGTCGCGGCGCCAGCCAGGCGTCGACGCCCACCACGACGACCCACAGCAGCAGCCACAGCCACACCGTCGACGCGGCGGGCCGGAGGACCACCGGCACGACGCCGAGGAGGAGGAGCCACAGGGCTCGGGCGGTCAGGGCCATGGGCG
The DNA here is from genome assembly GCF_048606435.1 of Knoellia terrae. Classification (NCBI taxonomy): domain Bacteria; kingdom Bacillati; phylum Actinomycetota; class Actinomycetes; order Micrococcales; family Intrasporangiaceae; genus Knoellia; species Knoellia terrae. Next base: position 298,969 of record NZ_JBMBWH010000002.1, read on the forward strand.
CGGGGTCAGCGGGGGACCGGGACGGAACCGAGCGCGCTGTCGAGCACGACGCCGACGTCGACGCCCTCGAGCTCCGCCTCGGGACGCAGGGACAGCCGGTGCGCAAGGGTCGCGTGGGCGAGGGCCTTGACGTCGTCGGGGGTGACGTAGCCCCGCCCGTTGAGCCAGGCCCACGCCCGCGCCGTCGACATGAGGGCCGTGGCGCCCCGCGGGCTCACACCCAGAGAGAGGGAGGGTGAGGTCCGCGTCGCCCGTGCGATGTCCACGACGTATGCCGCGACGTCGTCGCCGACCTCGACCTGCCGGACCGCGTGGGCGCCGGCTTCGAGGTCGGTCGCCGAGGCGACCGGGCGCAGTCCCGCGGCTGCGAGGTCGCGCGGGTCGAACCCGTCCGCGTGCCGGCGCAGGACGGCGACCTCGTCCTCCCGGGGCGGCAGGGGGAGGGTGACCTTGAGCAGGAAGCGGTCGAGCTGCGCCTCGGGCAGGGGGTAGGTGCCTTCGTACTCGACGGGGTTCTGGGTGGCGGCGACCATGAAGGGCGAGGGCAGCGGGTGCGGCCGGCCGTCGACGCTGACCTGACGCTCCTCCATCGCCTCGAGCAGCGCCGACTGCGTCTTGGGCGGCGTCCGGTTGATCTCGTCGGCGAGGAGGATGTTGGTGAACACCGGTCCGTACCGGAAGGTGAAGTCGCTCGTGCGCGCGTCGAAGACGAGCGAGCCGGTGAGGTCGCCGGGCATGAGGTCCGGCGTGAACTGGACCCGCTTGGTCTGCACGTCGAGCGCCTGCGACAGCGAGCGGACGAGCAGCGTCTTGGCGACGCCGGGGACCCCCTCGAGGAGGATGTGGCCCCGGCAGAGGAGGGCGACGAGGAGGCCGGTGACGGCCGCGTCCTGGCCGACCACGGACTTGGCCACCTCTGCGCGCACCCGCAGCAGGGCGTCGCGCGCCTCCGGCGCGGTGGGCTGGGGCGTGGGGGTCTCGCTCATGGGCGGTGTGCCTTCTCCTCGAGTGCGGTCAGGTCCTGGGCGAGCCGCACGAGGGCGGCGTCGTCGATGGGGTCGGAGCCGGCCACGAGGTCGAGGACCTCGCTGACCGGTCGTCCGGTGGCCGCGGAGGTCGCGCGGGCGACGACCTCCACGGGGTCGCCGCGGCGCAGTCCCAGCCGGGCGCGGAGGCGGTCGAGGGTGGCCAGCCGCAGCACCGCCGCGGCCCGCGGTCGGTCCTGGGCGCGGCGGTAGAGACGACCGCGGCTCTCGGTCGTCTCGATGGCGCGCACCACGACCGGCAGGGGCTCGCGCACCAACCGGCCGAGCCGGCGCCCCCGCACGAGCGCGAGGACCATGAGAGCGACGGCGAGCAGTGCGAGCACCGGGAGGAACCACGCCGGCAGCAGCCCCCCTGCGGCGTCGGGCTCGTCGTCGGAGGCGAGGTCCCCGACACCGGGCTGGTACCAGAGGAGGCGCGGCGAGCTCCCGAGCAGCCGCAGGGCGATGGCCGCGTTGTCCTCCTGCGTGATGGCCCCGTTGGCGAACCCGGACTGGCTCCCGACCACGGTCAGGGGGGCGCGACCCGACGACGACGGCAGGTCGAGGAGGCCGGCGCCGTGGTCGCCCTCCTCGGAGTCCTCCCCGTCCGCCGCCTCGATGGTGAGGGGGAAGCACACCCGGGCACCGGACGAGTCGCCCCGGGCCTCGTAGCGGCTGTCGATGCCGACCAGCGAGTCGCCCTCGTCGACGGGACCGATGTCGCAGCGGCTGTCGACCTGCACACCGGCGCCGATGGGCAGCGCGCTCACCTCCGCGCCGAGCGCGCGAAGCTGGTCACTCGACGGCGAGAGGGCGACGATCCGGTCGACCCCGAGGGAGTCCTGCCGCAGGGTCCGGGCTGCGGCGGTGCCGAGGTTGCTCGCGTTGGCGATGACGACGGTGGTGCCGGCGTCCCCCGCCTGCAGCGCCTCGGAGACCTCGCCGATGGACCGGACCGGCTCGACGTCGACGCCGTTCTGCTCGAGGACGGCGACGAGGGCGGCGCCGCCCTCGGGCCCCACTCCCTCGGGCTCCATGGCCGCGCCGGGAGGGGTGGACAGGATGGCGATGACGGCCAGCGCACCGACCCCGAGGAGCACGGCGAGCAGCCACAGGCCGACCCTCCTCCGCTGCGCGAGGACGGTCACGGCGCCGACACCGATCCGGCCAGCTCCGGACGGGTGCGGGCGAGCCGCTCGTCGAGGGCGAGGACGGCTCGCGCGTCCGTCTCGGTCCCCGCCTCGTGGCCGTAGCGAACCGCGTCGAACCGGTCGGCGGCGTCGCGCAGTGCGGCCCGCTCCGCGGGGAACGCTCGCGCCAGCTCGAGCGAGGCCTCGTGCGCCGTCCGGCCGGGCAGCTCGTCGAGGATCGTCCGCTCCACGGCCGAGGCGACGACAGCGCGGTAGGAGTCCAGCAGGACGGTGCCCCAGTCGCCCTCGCGGAGGGCGCGTCGCGCTCGCTCGCGGTATGCCGTCGCGTCGACTCCGCGGTCGTCGAGAACTCCGCCGTGCTCGCCGGCACGACGGGAGCGCGCCTCGGGCCGCAGGAGCAGGCCGACGACGAGCGCGAGGAGGGCCAGTCCCACGACGACGACGAGGCCGAAGACCCACGGCGGGAGCCCCGGTCCGCTGGTCTCGAACAGGCCGAGCAGCCACTGCACGAAGCGGTCCCAGAGGCTCGGCTCGACGTCGTACTTCGCCTTGGCCAGCTCCTCCTCGAGGAGGCGACGTCCCTCGGCGCGCGAGGGGTCCAGCGGTGGCGCGTCGAGGAGCCCGGGGCCCGCGACTCGTGCGAGGCCCGATGTCATGCGTCGGCGCGAGGCCAGGGTGCGGCGGCGGTCCCCTGCGCCGTCTGGGCGAGGTGGACGTCCAGGCCCTCCCGGCGCATCCGCTCGTCGACGTAGAGCAGGGAGTCGATGCCCGCGGTGACCGGGGTCGTGATGGCGCCGGCGACGACCCCCGTGACGCCCGTGATCACCGCCTGCCACACGTACATCTGGTCCATCGGCATGCCGGTGAAGGCCAAACCCGCGCCGAGGAGGGCCAGGGGGACGGTGATCAGCGACCCGACGACGCTGATCGCGACCGCGGCCAGCAGCCGGATCCCGAGCAGGCGCCAGAACGGCCTGCCTCCGGTGAGCTGCCACGACCGCGAGAAGGCCCGCCCGACGGACAGGTCCTCGAGGATCAGGGAGGGCGTCACGAAGGCCAGCCGGGTCCAGAAGAAGAACATCACGACGAGAAGCAGGAGGATGGCGAGCAGGAGCAGCACGATGCCCGCGGCGATGGTGCCGTCGTTGCCCGCGGAGCCGCCGGCGACGAGCAGACCGATGGGGACGCCCAGGGTCGCGCCGACCGTCACGGCGAAGACGAGCACCGTGAGCAGGGTCGCCCCGAGGAGCGCCCAGATGCGGCGGATCGTCGCACGCCACGTCTCACCGGCGCTCACCTTGCGGCCGAGGACGGCCTGGCCGATGACGTAGGCGAGGAAGCCGGCCAGCAGGATCGTCGAGAGTGACGACCCGATCGACGGGATGACGGTGCCGAGGCTGCCCATCAGCCCGGCGGTGTCGTCGGCGACCGACTCCTCGAGCGAGACCGACGACTCCTGGCTCGAGACCCAGGCCCCCAGCGCCGTGAACGGGACGAGGAAGACGAGCGAGGTGAGGGCAGCCAGCCCGACGGTGGCCGCGACGTTGCCCCGGACCGCGCGGAAGACGCCGCCGAAGATGTCGTTCATCGTCAACGGGCGCAGCGGGATGATGCCGGGCCGGAAGTCCATCCGCGGCTGCTGCCACCCGCCGGGCGGAGGCAGCGGTGGGTATGCCGGCCGCCCACCTCCCGTGGGCTGCTGCGCCCACGCGGGAGGAGGCGGGACGTGGCGGGCACCCGAAGGCGGCGCCGAAGGCGCTTGCGGGGCAGCGGGACCGGACGGGCCGGCATACCCGCCCGACGACGGAACCGGACCGGGCCCCTGACCTCCGGAACCCTGTCCGGGTGCGGTCCAACCCTGGTCGCTCAATGCGCTGCCTTCCCCGTGGCGAGAACTGGTCAGAACCCTAACCGAGGCGCACTCGCCCCGGGTCAGGCCCAGAAACCGCGGCCCCCGGGCCAGTCGCTGAACTGGTCGCGGAAGGACGTCCCGGGTCCGCGGGAGCCGAGGTAGCTGCCCACCACAGCGGCACCGAGGTCGTCGAGCTCGGGGCTCACCATGCGGCCGTCGACGCGGCGGGCCATCGACTCGATGAAGCGGGCCAGACCGGGGTCCTCGCCGAGCCGGAAGAACGTGACCCGGGCACCGAGGCGGGCGGACGCGTCGAGCTCGCGCACCGAGTGCGCGATCGTCACCGGGTCGGGCGGATAGGCGAACCAGACCTCGCCGTCGGGCTCGAGGTGGGCGGTCGGCTCACCGTCGGTGACGACGAGCAGCACCGGCTGCGCGTTCGGGTGCTTGCGGAAGAAGCGGTTGGCCAGCAGCAGCGCGTGGTGGAGGTTGGTGCCCTTTGCCCACTTGGCGTCCAGCGCGGTGAGCTGCTCGATCTCCATGACCTCCGCGAGCCGGCCGAAGCCGATGAGCTGGAGGTGGTCGCCCCGGAACCGCGAGCGGACCAGCTGGTGCAGCGCGAGCGCGGTCCGCTTCATCGGCACCCACCGGCCATCCATCGCCATCGAGAACGACGTGTCGACGAGCAGCGCGACGGCGGCCTGCGTGCGGGCCTCGGTCTCGACGACCTCGACGTCGTCGATCTGCAGCCGTACCGGCGACCCTCCGTCGCGCAGGACCGCGTTGGTGATGGTGCGCGGCACGTCCCAGGGCTCGGTGTCGCCGAAGGTCCAGCGCCGCGTGGCGCCGGACGGCTCGCCCGCCGACCCGGTCGTGCGCGTCTCACGGGCTCCGGAGCGACCGCTCATCCGGTCGGCGACGTCGCGCAGCAGCGCCTTGCCCAGCTGGCGCATCGCCTTGGGCGAGAGCCGCAGCTCGCCGTCGGGCCCGCGCTTGAGGTAGCCGCTGTCGCGCAGGGCGCGTTCGAGCTCCTGCAGGGCGCGGGCGTCGACGGCCGCCTGCTCGCCCAGCTGCCGGGCGAGGGCGTCGAGGTCGAGGTCGTCGAGGCGGGCGCCGCCGTATCCCTGCGACAGCTGGTCGGCGAGCGCGTCGAGCTGGGCGAGGTCCTGGAGGGCGCCCGTGCCGTCACCCAGCCCGAGCCCCTCGCCCCCCTCGAAGCTCTCGGAGCCGGACCAGTCCTCACCGGGCCGCAGGGCCTGGAGGTTGGCATCCATCCGGGCGAGCTGCTCCATGAGCCCCGGTGAGCCGAACGCCTGCTGCGAGAGCTCCATCAGCTCGGCGCGCTGCTCTGGAGTCATGGAGTTGAGCATCCGCTGCGCCGCGGCGGCGCGCTGTGCGAGCGAGTCGAGCAGCTCGTCGATGTCCTGCGGGTTCTCCGGGAAGAACTGACCGTGCTGCTCCATGAACTCGGCGAAGGCGCGGTCGACCTCGGCCCTGTCCTCGGGGGAGCCGTCGGACTGCGCGTGCTTCTCGAGCAGGTCGTTGAGGTCCGACAGCATCTGCTGGACGGCCGCGCGGTCCTCCTCGGTCGCGCCCTCGAGGGCCTGCTTCATGCCGGCGAAGCGCTGGTCGAGCAGCTCGCGCCCCAGCAGGTCCTTGATCTGCTCGTACGCCTGACGCGCGTCACTGCTCTGCCAGTCGTAGGAGGACAGCTCCGTGACCGCCGACGCGGTCGACGTGGGGAGGCTGTCGAGCAGCACCTCGCGGAAGGCGCGGTCGCCGTCGTCCATGGTGACGTCCCGCGCCAGCTGGCCGCGCTCGGCCGTCACGGCCTTCTCGAGCAGCTGCTGCACCTCCCGCATCGTGCCGTCGAGGTCGTGGCGCTGGAGGATGTCCTGCCGTCGCTCGGCGAGCCGACGACCGAGCTCGTCGAGACCGGTCTGGTCCCGGCCACCGCGCCGCAGGAACTCACGCATCGCCCCCTCGGGGGAGTAGCCGGCCATGACCTCCTGGCCGATGGCGTCGAGTGCCTCGGCGAGGTCGACCGGCGGGGCGAGCGGGTCGCCGCCGTCGTACCTGCGGTAGCGGCTCATGGTCGCGGCTCAGCCATAGACGGTCTCACCGGCGCCGCTCTCCTTGCCGATCTTGCGCGCGAGGTAGAGCCCCTCGAGGGCCAGCTCGATCGCCCCGGCGCGGGAGCCGTCGTCGGTCGCGCCGAGCCGGTCGGTGACCTGGTCGTAGAGGTCGGACTCGCCGAGCACGGGCAGCCCGGCAAGGAAGTCGCGGGCGCTCACCCGGGCGCCGGTGGTGACCATGGCGCCCTCCTCGATCGCCTCGACGAGGAGCCGGAGGTCGACGCCGGCGAGGCAGGCACGCACGGTCTCGGCGACGGCGCTGCGCAGCAGGTGCGTGAGGATCTCCGACTCCCGGCCCTCCTCGCCGGTCTCGAACTCGATCTTGCCGCCCAGCACGTCGACGGCCGTCTCGAGGTCGACGACGCGGGCGACCGCGATCTCCTCGCCCTGGGTCGTCGCGCGGTGCAGCGCCGCCGCCGCGATGGTCTCGGCGCCGGCGATGGCGAACCGGGCGCTCACGCCCGAGCGCTGGTCCACGCTGGACGAGGCGCGCAGCGCGCGGGTGAAGCGAGCCAGCACCTCCAGCAGGTAGGCCGGCACGTCGGCCACGAGGTCGGCCTCCTGGTCGATGACCGCGATCTCCTCGGCCACCTCGCGCGGGTAGTGGGTGCGGATCTCCGCGCCGAAGCGGTCCTTGAGCGGAGTGATGATCCGGCCGCGGTTGGTGTAGTCCTCGGGGTTGGCGCTGGCGACGACGAGCACGTCGAGCGGGAGGCGCAGGACGTATCCCCGGATCTGGATGTCGCGCTCCTCCATGACGTTGAGCATCGCGACCTGGATGCGCTCCGCGAGGTCGGGCAGCTCGTTGATCGCCACGATGCCGCGGTGGCTGCGGGGGATCAGGCCGAAGTGGATCGTCTCGGGGTCGCCCAGGGTGCGGCCCTCGGCGACCTTCATCGGGTCCACGTCGCCGATGAGGTCGGCCACGCTCGTGTCGGGCGTCGCGAGCTTCTCGGCGTACCTCTCCTCGCGGCGCCGCCAGGTGACCGGGAGGTCGTCCCCGAGCTCGGCCGCTCTCCGGATCGACCCCGGCGTGATCGGCTCGAACGGGTGCTCGCCCAGATCGGACCCCTCGATCACCGGGGACCACTCGTCGAGCAGGCCCACGAGCGCGCGGAGCAGGCGGGTCTTGCCCTGCCCGCGCTCGCCGAGCAGCACGATGTCGTGGCCCGCGAGCAGCGCGCGCTCGACCTGGGGGATGACGGAGTCGGCGAAGCCGTGCAACCCGGGCCACGGGTCCTCCCCGGCGGCCAGCCTGGCGAGCAGGTTGTCTCGGATCTCCTGGCGCAGGTGCTTCGGCCGGTGCCCGGCGGCGCGCAGCTGACCGACGGTGCGGGGCTCGGGTGCAGTCACTCCTTCACGCTAACCCCGCGAGGCGACAGCGGACCTGCGAGTCGGCTGGGAGTCCGGGCACGGGGCCCCCTTCTCGCCTGTCGCCGCCCGAGCGGCCGGGTCCCGGACCCCGGGTCCCTCAGTCCCGGCGTGGGCCGACAGCCAGGGCGAGGCGCGCCTCGACGTCCTTGGCCCGGGCCGACCGTGCTCCCAGCGCCTCCTGGCGACGGATGACCTCGGGCTCGGCCCGCATGAGCGCCAGCCCACGGCGGACGAGCACCATGGGACTCTTGCGACGCTCCTTGAGGTCGCGCGCCAACCGTCGCACGAACGTCACGAGCGGCCGGTGGTGGATGCACCAGGCGCTGTGCAGCACCCCGGCCTCACGCAGCTGCGCGACGACCTCCGCGGCGAAGATGCCCTCGGCCAGCACGAGGTCGCGAGGACGCGCCCGGACGGTGGTGGTGCCGACCGCTCGGCTGTGCGAGATGTCGTAGACGGGCGTGGAGGTCGACCCGGTGTCCACGAGCTCGACCAGCGCCGCCACCGCCGCCGACGCGTGCCACGAGTCCGGATGGTCCCAGTCGATGATCCCCAGTCCCACGTGTCGCGGCATCGGCGGGTCGGCCGCGTCATCGAGGTCCCGGTAGAAGTCGTCGAGGCGCACGATCGGCCACCCGTGGGTGGTGTGGAGGCGTTCGGCCAGCCGGGACTTGCCGGCTCCGCTCGGTCCGGCGAGGACGACGACGCGGGCCCGCGGGTCGGGGGCGCTCACCGGCCCTTGGGGTGCCAGACCGTCTTGGTCTCGAGGAAGGCGGTGAGTCGGGACAGGTCGGGGGTCTGGTTCCAGTCGGGCTCGACGGCACCGGCACCCTCGCCGGCGGGGCGCAGCACGCGCTTGAGGTTGTCGGCGCTGGCCTCCTCGAGCGCGGCCCAGTCGACGCCGTCGGCCCCGGCGGCGCCGCAGAGGTCGATGGCGTTGACGTCGCGGTGGCTGGCGAGCCAGGGCGCGATCTCGGCGGCCCGGCCGCTGAGGATGTTGACGACGCCGCCCGGGACGTCGGACGTGGCCAGGCACTCGGCCAGGGTGATCGCCGGGAGCGGCCGGTCCCCGCTCGTCACGACGACGACCGCGTTCCCCGAGACGATGACGGGTGCGAGCACCGACACGAGCCCGAGCAGGCTCGACTCCTGCGGCGCCAGCACGGCGACCACACCGGTCGGCTCGGAGGCGGAGATGTTGAAGTACGGGCCGGCGACGGGGTTGAGCCCGCCGAGGATCTGGACGTACTTGTCGGACCACCCGGCATACCAGACCCAGCGGTCGATCGACTGCGAGACAACGGCTTCCGCGGCGGCGGGGGAGAGACCCTCCGCGTCACGCACCTCCTGGACGAGCTGCGGTCGGCGTGACTCCATGACCTCGGCGACGCGGTAGAGCACCTGACCGCGGTTGTATGCCGTGGCAGCGGCCCAGCCGGGCTGCGCGGCGCGCGCCGCGGTCACCGCGTCGCGGGCGTCCTTGCGCGATCCCTGCGCGGCGTTGGCGAGGAACCTGCCTGCCCCGGAACGGGATCGAGACGACGGCGCGGCATACACCTCGTAGGAGCGGCCGCTCTCACTGCGCGGGAACTTGCCCCCGATGTAGAGCTTGTACGTCTTGTTGACAGCAACACGGCTCTCGACTCTGCTGGTCATCTTCACGCACCCGTCTTCACGTAGGCCTCGAGACCGTGGCGACCGCCCTCGCGGCCGTACCCGGACTCCTTGTACCCGCCGAACGGGCTGGTCGGGTCGAACTGGTTGAACGTGTTGGCCCACACGACACCGGCCTTGAGCTGGTCGGCCATCCAGAGGATGCGCGAGCCCTTCTCGGTCCAGATGCCGGCCGACAAACCGTAGGGGGTGTTGTTGGCCTTGGCGACGGCCTCCTGCGGCGTGCGGAAGGTGAGCACCGACAGGACCGGCCCGAAGATCTCCTCCTGGGCGATGCGGTGGGTCTGGCTGACGCCGGTGAACAGCGTCGGCCGGAACCAGAACCCCTTGCTCGGCAGCTCGCAGCCGTTGTCCCAGCGGACGGCACCCTCACCCTCGCCGACGTCGGTCAGCGCGACGATGCGGTCGAGCTGGGCGCGGCTGTTGATCGCCCCGACGTCGGTGTTCTTGTCGAGCGGGTCGCCGACGCGCAGGGTGGACAGGCGGCGCTTGAGCCGGCGCTCCACCTCGTCGGCGATGGACTCCTGCACGAGCAGGCGCGAGCCGGCACAGCACACGTGGCCCTGGTTGAAGAAGATGCCGTTGACGATCCCCTCGACGGCCTGGTCGATGGGGGCGTCGTCGAAGACGATGTTGGCGGCCTTGCCACCGAGCTCGAGCGTGGCCTTCTTGCGGGTGCCGGCGATCGACCGGGCGATCATCTTGCCGACGCCCGTCGAGCCCGTGAAGGCGATCTTGTCGATGCCGGGGTGGTCGACGATCGCCTGGCCGGTGGCGCCCGCGCCGGTGACGATGTTGACCACGCCCGGGGGCAGCTCGGCCTGCTGGCACACCTCGGCGAAGAGGAGGGCGCTCAGCGGCGTGGTCTCGGCCGGCTTGAGGACGACGGTGTTGCCGGTGGCGAGCGCGGGGGCGATCTTCCACGCGAGCATGAGCAGCGGGAAGTTCCACGGGATGATCTGGCCGACGACACCGAGCGGGCGCGGGTTGGTCCCGAGAGAGGCGTACTCCAGCTTGTCGGCCCACCCCGCGTGGTAGAAGAAGTGCGCGGCCGCGATCGGGACGTCGACGTCGCGGCTCTCCTTGATCGGCTTGCCGTTGTCGAGGGTCTCGAGGACGGCGAACTCGCGGGCGCGCTCCTGGAGGATGCGGGCGATGCGGAAGAGGTACTTGCCTCGGTCCGCGCCGCTCATCCGTGACCAGACGCGCGTGTATGCCGTCCGGGCGGCCCGGACGGCCGCGTCGACGTCCGCGTCGGTCGCCTCGGAGACCTCGGCGAGGACCTCCTCGGTGGCCGGGCTGATCGACTTGAAGCTCGTGCCGCCGCCGACGACGAACTCGCCGTTGATGAAGAGGCCGTAGGAGCTCTGGAGGTCGACGACGGCCCGGGACTCGGGGGCCGGTGCGTACTCGAAGGTGGGCATCTCGCGTTGTCCTGTCGTCGCGCTCAGTAGGCCGTGGAGGGGGAGTCGTCGGCGATGTAGCTGCCACCGGAGTAGGCACCGGTCGTCATCCGCTGACGCTGCAGGAGGAGGTCGTTGAGCAGGCTGCTCGCGCCGAAGCGGAACCACTGGTTGTCCAGCCAGTCCTCGCCGGCGATCTCGTGGACGGTCACGAGGAACTTGATGGCGTCCTTGCTCGTCTTGATGCCGCCGGCCGGCTTGACGCCGACCATGGAGCCGGTGAGCTCACGCCAGTCGCGGACCGCCTCGAGCATGATCAGCGTGACGGGGAGGGTGGCGGCGGGCTGGACCTTGCCGGTGCTCGTCTTGATGAAGTCGCCACCGGCGAGCATCGAGAGCCAGCTGGCGCGGCGGACGTTGTCGTAGGTGACGAGCTCGCCGGTCTCCATGATCACCTTGAGGCGCGCGTCGCCGCAGACCTTCTTCACCTCGGCGATCTGGTTGAACACGGTGAGGTAGTCGCCGGACAGGAACGCGCCCCGGTCGATGACCATGTCGATCTCGTCGGCGCCGGCACTGACGGCGTCCTTGGTGTCGGCGAGCTTGACCGGCATGCTCGCGCGGCCGCTGGGGAAGGCGGTGGCCACGGCGGCGACCTTGACGCCGCTGTTCCCCAGCGCCTCCTTGGCGGTCGCGACCATGTCGCCGTAGACGCAGACTGCAGCGGGGCGGGGGGTGCTGAGGTCGCTCGGGTCCGGCAGGAGGGCCTTGGCCGCGAGGCCACGCACGCGGCCCCTGGTGTCGGCGCCCTCGAGCGTCGTGAGGTCGATCATCGAGATCGCGAGGTCGATCGCCCAGGCCTTGCTGGTCGTCTTGATCGAGCGGGTGCCGAGGCCGGCGGCGCGGGCCTCGCAGCCCACCTGGTCCACCCCGGGGAGGCCGTGCAGCCAGCCGGTGAGGGCCGAGTTGGTCAGCCGGGAGACGCCGACCAGGTCACGGGCGCGGGCGGTCGCGTCGAGTGAGACGTCGCCGAATGCTGTTGTGGTGCTCACCCACGGAGTCTATCCGCGCCCGGGCAGCACGCGTTCCGCCCGAAGGCAGCCGGGCAGGGGCTCGCGAACGGGGTCAGGAGCGCCGGCGCCACCACCAGCGGCGCCGCCGAGGCGCAGGGTGGGGGGCAGTGGCCTCGACCCCGGACGAGGGAGGTCGCTGTGCCCGCAGCGCACGCCACTGCTCGACCATCGCCTCGACGTCGACCGTCGGGGCCCACACGGGGGACTGCGCCCCGACCACCGGACGGCGGCGGTCGTCGAGAACGCGGGCGTTGTAGTCGCGCAGCACCTCGCGGACGCCCCCCTCGGTCCGCAGCTCCACCAGCGACTCCGGGAAGGTCGCGAACTCGCGACGGAGCAGCAGCACCGGAGGCAGGGCGTCGGCCATGTCGAGGCCCTCGCGCTCCATCATCCGCTTGAGCCACCAGTCGGGGTCCGGGTCGTCGAGCCCCTCGAGGGGCCGTCCGGCTCCCGGGAGGTTGTCGAACTCGCCTCGCTCCTGCGCCTCCCGGATCTGCTTCTCGACCCACGACTCGGAAAAAGCCATGACCCCATTCTGACCGGCGGGTGCCGGGAATCCGGGGCCTACGGCCGCCGCAATGGCCCGACGTCCGACACCTGACGGCGGCTGAGCCGGAGCGGCGGGCCCGGGTCAGAGCGCGGTGGCCGCCTCGAAGTCCGAGCGGATCGCCGCCAGCCGCGCGGCAGCCCGGGTGCGAGCACCACCCAGGTCCTCGTCGGCAACGGCCTCGATGACCTCGAGGTAGACCTTGAGCTTCGGCTCGGTCCCGGACGGGCGCACGATGACCCGCGAGTCGTCCTCGAGGAACCACCGCAGCCCCTCCGTGGGCGGGAGCCCGCCGTCGCCCAGCGCCAGGTCGTCGAGGCGCGCCACGCGTACGCCGGCCACCGAGGTCGGCGGCTCGGCCCGCAGCCGCGCCATGATCCGGTCGATGAGGGTGAGGTCCTCGACCCGCACCGAGAAGGCGTCGGTGGCGTGCACGCCGTGCGTCACGGCGAGCTCGTCGAGGCGGTCGGGGATCGAGCGCCCGGCCGCCTTGAGCGAGGCCGCGATCTCCGCGACGACGAGCGCCGCCGACACCCCGTCCTTGTCGCGCACCCGGGCCGGGTCGACGCAGTAGCCGAGCGCCTCCTCGTAGCCGTAGCGCAGCCCCGGCACCCGCGAGATCCACTTGAAGCCGGTCAGCGTCTCCTCGTGCGCGACGCCGGCCGCGCGGCAGACGGTGGCGAGCATCCGCGACGACACGATCGAGCTCGCGAAGACCGCGTCGGACGGCACGCCCCGCTCCAGCAGGTGCGCGCCAAGCAGCACGCCGACCTCGTCGCCGCGCAGCATCCGCCAGCCGCCCGGCCCGGGCACCGCCACGGCGCACCGGTCGGCGTCGGGGTCGTTGGCGATGACGACGTCGGGGCCGGTCTGCTCGGCGAGGTCGAGCGCCGCGTCCATGGCCCCCGGCTCCTCAGGGTTGGGGAACGACACGGTGGGGAAGGCCGGGTCGGGCTGGGCCTGGCTCGGAACCGGCAGCGGGACGGCATACCCGGCGGCCTCGAAGGCGCGGGCGACCGTCTCGGAGCCGACTCCGTGGAGCGCGGTGTGGACGACGACGAGGTCGCGCGGGGTGTCCGGCGAGACCACCCCGACGACGTCGGCGAGGTAGCGCTCGAGCACGGACTCGTCGAGTGTCTCCCAGCCGTCCTCGGGGAGGGGCACGTCGGCGACCCGCTGCACGCGGGCGATCTCGGCGGCGATCTCGACGTCGGACGGGGAGACGATCTGGGAGCCGTCGCCGAGGTAGACCTTGTAGCCGTTGTCCTCGGGCGGGTTGTGGCTGGCCGTGACCATGACGCCGGCGTCGGCGCCCAATACGCGGATCGCGTACGCGAGGACCGGCGTGGGCAGGGGCCGCGGCAGCACGGCAGCGACACCACCGGCGCCCACGACGACCGCGGCGGTGTCGCGCGCGAAGACGTCGGAGTTGATCCGGGCGTCGAAGCCGATGACGACCATCGGGGAGGGCTGGCTCTTCTTGAGGTATGCCGTGAGGCCGGCTGCCGCGCGGATGACCACCGCGCGGTTCATCCGGTTCGGGCCGCCGCCGAGGGCGCCACGCAGGCCGGCGGTCCCGAACCGGAGCATGCCGGACATGCGGTCGGCGAGGTCCTCGAGGGCCGCCGCGTCACCGGCGGTGGCCTTCTCGAGCACCGCCTCCAGCTCGCCCCGGGTCTGCGGGTCGGGGTCGTCGGCCGCCCACGCGCGGGCCGCGTCCAGCAGCTCGGCGTCGAGGTCCTCGGGACGGGCGGTGGTCGCGGACTCGTGCCGGCCGGCATACGTCATGTCGTGCTTCTCAGATCTTCGCGACGACGGCGGCGAGCAGCCGGCCGCAGCGGTCGGCGGCGGCGCGACCGGCCTCGAGCACCTCGGCGTGGTCGAGCGGCGTCTTCGAGATGCCGGCGGCGGGGTTGGTCACGAGCGAGATGCCGAGCACCTCCAGGCCGCTCTGCCGGGCGGCGATCGCCTCGAGCGAGGTGGACATGCCGACGAGGTCACCGCCGAGGACTCCCGCCATCCGCACCTCGGCCGGGGTCTCGTAGTGGGGTCCGCGGAACTGGACGTAGACGCCCTCGTCGAGGTCGGGGTCGACCTCACGGGCCAGCTCTCGCAGTCGCGGGGTGTAGACGTCGGTGAGGTCGACGAAGTTCGCTCCCTCGATGGGTGAGTGCGCGGTGAGGTTGATGTGGTCGCTGATGAGGACGGGGGTCCCGGCCGGCCATTCCTCGCGCAGCCCGCCGCAGCCGTTGGTGAGGACGATGGTGCGGCATCCCAAGGCCGCGGCGGTGCGCACGCCGTGGACGACCGAGCGCACGCCCCGGCCCTCGTAGAAGTGGGTCCGGGTGCCGTAGACCAGGGCACGCCGTCCGGTGTCGCCGATGGCGACCGAGCGCATCGTGCCGGAGTGCCCCTCGACGGCGGCCTTGGCGAAGCCGGGCACGTCGGTGTTGTCGATCTCCGCCATCGTCTCGCCGATGAGGTCTCCGGTCTGGCCCCAGCCGGAGCCCAGGACGAGCGCCACGTCGTGCGTCTCGACACCCGTTCGCTCGCGGATGACCGCTGCCGCAGCCTGCGCCACGGCGAACGGGTCGGTCGCGGGATCGGCGAGGTCGAGCGGGTGCGGGGCGGCGGCGTTGTCGGTCACGCGAGCAGGGTAGCCGCCGCGTGGTTGGATGGTCCGCGTGAATGCGCGAACGAGTCGAGTGGTCATCCTGGGGGGCGGACCAGGGGGCTACGAGGCCGCTCTCGTCGCCGCGCACCTCGGCGGTCAGGTGACGATCGTCGACCGCGACGGGCTCGGCGGCGCAGCGGTGCTGACCGACTGCGTGCCCTCCAAGACGCTCATCTCCACGGCCGACTACATGTCCGAGTTCGAGACCGCCGCCCACCTCGGCGTGCACCTCGAGGACGGTGAGGGCGACGCCGTCAGTGACGCCGTCGCCGAGCTCGCCGAGGTCAACGCCCGCGTCAAGGACCTCGCCGCCGCACAGAGCCACGACATCGGCGAGCGCGTCGAGGAGGTCGGGGTCCGCGTGCTGCGCGGCACCGGTCGGCTGCTGTCACCGACCCGCATCGAGGCCACCCTGGCCGACGGCGGCACGGAGACGCTGGACGCCGACGTCGTCCTCGTCGCCACCGGCGCCACCCCGCGGGTCATGGCCACGGCGGAGCCCGACGGTGAGCGCATCCTCACCTGGCAGCAGATCTACGAGCTCGAGCACCTGCCCGAGCGGCTCGTCGTCGTCGGCTCCGGTGTCACGGGCGCCGAGCTGGCCCAGGCCTACCTCGGGCTGGGTGCCGACGTCGTCCTCGTGTCCTCGCGCGACCGGGTCCTGCCCGGCGAGGACCCCGACGCCGCCACCGTGATCGAGGACGTCTTCCGGCGCCGGGGCATGGAGGTCCTGGGTCGCTCGCGCATGTCCGCCGTCGAGCGCCGCGGTGACGGCGTCGTCGTCCGCCTCGAGGACGGTCGGGAGGTCGAGGGGTCGCACGCGCTGCTCGCGGTCGGCTCCGTGCCGCAGACCGCGGACATGGGGCTCGAGGAGGTCGGGGTCGAGCTCACGGCATCCGGTCACATCGCCGTGGACCGCGTCTCGCGCACCTCCGTGCGAGGTGTGTATGCCGCGGGCGACTGCACCGGCGTCCTGCCGCTCGCGTCGGTGGCGGCGATGCAGGGACGCATCGCCATGTCGCACGCCCTGGGCGACGCCGTGGCGCCGCTCAACCTCGGCGTCGTCTCGGCCAACATCTTCACCGACCCCGAGATCGCCACCGTCGGCATCTCGCAGAAGGCGGTGGACGACGGCACGGCGGACGCCGACGTCGTCATGATGCCGTTGTCGCGCAACCCCCGGGCCAAGATGGCCGGCATCACCGACGGCTTCGTGAAGCTGTTCGCGCAGAAGGGTTCCGGCGCCGTCATCGGCGGCGTCGTCGTCGCACCACGCGCGTCCGAGCTGATCTTCCCGGTGACGCTCGCGGTCCACCACCGTCTCAACGTCGACCAGGTCGCCAGCACCTTCACGGTCTACCCGTCGCTCTCGGGGACGATCGCGGAGGCGGCGCGACGCCTGCACGCCACCGGCAGCTGAGGTCCAAGACCCCTGGGGAGTCGCTGCGTCGCTAGTTTGGACGGTGTCCGAACCCGCGACACCTGGAGGACCTGCACCATGAGCGACCAGAAGCAGCCGATCAGCGGCGACGAGGCCATCACCAGGGCCAAGGAGTACGCCAAGGACAATCCCGACTCGGCCCGCAGCGCCATCGACAAGGTCGAGGACTTCCTCGACTCGAAGACCGGCGGCAAGTACTCCGGGGCCATCGACAAGGGCGGCGACATGCTCGAGGACAAGCTCGGCCTCCCGAGCAACGAGGGCGGGACCGTGCCGGCCGACCCGGGCGCGCCGCCGGCCGACCCGGGCGCGCCGCCGGCCGACCCGGGCTCCACCCCGACGACGCCGCCCACGCCCATGCCCCCGTCGGAGCCGGCGCCGCCCACGACACCGGCCGAGCCCTCTCCGACGACGCCCAGCGAGCCGACGCCGACGACCCCGACGACCCCGGCCGAGCCGCCCGCGCCCTCGACGCCCGAGCAGCCGTCCGAGGTCCCGGTGCCGAGCCCGGCGCCCGGGACCAGCGATGACCCGCAGCCGCGGCAGGACCCGGCCGAGCCCGGCTCGACGATCCCCGGCGACGGGGCGCCGCAGCTGCCCGAGACCGGCTTCCCGGCGCCGGGCACGGAGTCGCCGGGCACGGAGTCGCCGGCGCCCGGGACCCCCAGCCCCGGGGAGGGTGGCGGGCTCCCGCAGGGCGGCACCACCCAGCAGGGTGACCCCGGCTCCACGAGCCAGCCCGGCGGGACCCAGCCCGCCGACGGCGGCAAGCAGCTCGACCTCGGACAGGACGACACGAGCACCCGCTGACGCGAGGACCGCGTGAGGTGACGAGCGCCCCGTCTGCCGGCTGACCGGCATACGGGGCGCTCTTGTCCGTGTGGGGCGCCGGTCAGGCGTCCTTGATCTCGCAGAGCACCTGTCCGTTGGTCACGGTGGCACCGACCTCGGCCGCGAGCCCGGTGATCGTGCCCGACCTGTGGGCGAGGAGCGGCTGCTCCATCTTCATCGCCTCGAGCACGACGACGAGGTCACCCTCGGCCACCTCGGCGCCATCGGCCACGGCGACCTTGACGATCGTGCCCTGCATCGGTGCGGCCAGGGAGTCGCCCGACGCCGCGGCGCCGGCCTTCTTGCCGCTCGAGCGCTTGGGCGCCTTCTTCTTGGCAGCACCGGCGCCACCCCCGCCGAGCGCGAGCCCGGCCGGGAGGACCACCTCGAGCCGGCGGCCGCCGACCTCGACGGTGACGCGCTGGCGCCCACCCTGCTCCTCGTCCTCCGTCGCCGCTGCCCCGTCCCCGGCGAAGGGCGCGATCTGGTTGTCGAACTCGGTCTCGATCCACCGGGTGTGCACCGTGAACGGGGTCCCGTTCTCGGGAGCGAACGCCGGGTCGGAGACGACGGCGCGGTGGAACGGCAGCACGGTCGGCATGCCGTCGACCTCGAGCTCGGCGAGCGCGCGGCGCGAACGCTCGAGCGCCTGCTCGCGGGTGCGACCGGTGACGATGAGCTTGGCGATCATCGAGTCGAACGCGCCGGCGACGGTGTCGCCCTCGACGATGCCGGCGTCCCAGCGGACACCCGGGCCGTGGGGGACGACCATGCGCGAGACGGTGCCCGGGGCCGGCATGAAGTTGCGGCCGGCGTCCTCGCCGTTGATGCGGAACTCGAAGGAGTGCGCCTTGGGGGTCGGGTCGTCGAAGCCGAGCTCCTCACCGTCGGCGATGCGGAACTGCTCGCGGACGAGGTCGATGCCGGTGACCTCCTCGGTCACGGGGTGCTCGACCTGGAGGCGGGTGTTGACCTCGAGGAAGCTGATCGTGCCGTCCTGGGCGACGAGGTACTCGCAGGTGCCGGCGCCGACGTAGCCGGCCTCGCGCAGGATCGCCTTGGAGGCCCGGACGAGCTCGGCGTTCTGCTCGTCGGTGAGGAACGGCGCGGGCGCCTCCTCGACGAGCTTCTGGTTGCGGCGCTGGAGCGAGCAGTCGCGGGTGGAGACGACGACGACGTTGCCGTGCTGGTCGGCGAGGCACTGGGTCTCGACGTGGCGCGGCCGGTCGAGGAACTTCTCGACGAGGCACTCGCCGCGGCCGAACGCCGTGACGGCCTCGCGGACGGCCGACTCGTAGAGCTCGGGGATCTCCTCGAGGGTGCGGGCGACCTTGAGGCCACGGCCCCCGCCGCCGTAGACCGCCTTGATGGCGATGGGCAGCCCGAACTCCTCCGCCAGGGCCACGACCTCGTCGGCGTCCTTGACCGGGTCCTTGGTCCCCGGGGCCAGCGGCGCGCCGGCCTTCACGGCGATGTGCTTGGCCTTGGCCTTGTCGCCGAGGGCGTCGATGGCGGCGGGGGACGGGCCGATCCAAATCAGCCCGGCGTCGAGGACGGCCTGGGCGAAGTCGGCGTTCTCGGCGAGGAAGCCGTACCCGGGGTGCACCGCGTCGGCGCCGGCCTCCTTGGCGACGGCGATCAGCTTGTCCTGGAGGAGGTAGGAGTCGCCGGGGGTGGTGCCGCCCAGGGCGTAGGCCTCGTCGGCCACCTTGACGTGCAGGGCATCGCGGTCGGGCTCGGCGTAGACGGCGACCGAGCCGATGCCGGAGTCCTTGCAGGCGCGAGCGATGCGGACGGCGATCTCGCCGCGGTTGGCGATGAGGACTTTGCTGATGGCCATGACCCGGAGCGTAGTGGGTCGCCCGAGCCGACGGCGGTGATGGTCTCGCGGGGTCGGTCACACCGCGAGCGAGCGGGCGAGTGCGAGAAGTCCCCGCTCGAGGGCGTCGCGCTCGGGCTGCGAGAGGACGGAGAGCAGCCGCTCCTCGTTGGCGAGGTGCGCAGCGAACGCCCTGTCGATCAGCTTGCGACCCGCGGGGGTGAGGGCGACGAGTCGAGAGCGACCGTCGGTGCCGCTCGGCCGGCGCTCGACGAGTCCCCGCGCCTCGAGCCGGTCGACCCGCTTGGTCACGGCGCCGGAGCTGACGACGGTCTGCTCGGACAGGTCCGAGGGAGTGAGCGCGAAGTCGCCCCCCTGACGGCGCAGCGTCGCGAGGACGTCGAACTCACCCTCACCGAGCCCGAACTCGTCGTAGACGCGCACCAGCTCGGTGGTCAGGGCGTTGGCGACGCGGTGCAGGCGGCCGATGACGAGGAACGGCGTGGGGTCGAGGTCGGGGCGCTCGGTGCGCCACTGGTCGACGATCTGCGCGGCACGGTCGGGATGGGTCGGTTCGGCCATGGTGGAAATATACCTTCCATGGAAGGTATTATACCTTCCGTGGAAACTATCTCGTCGAAGACTCTGGGCGGGCTCGCTCTCGTCGCCGTCACCGCCGTCGCCCCGGTCGTCTGGGGATCCACGTATGCCGTGACGCACCTCTACCTGCCGGCTGACCGACCGCTCTTCGCCGGTGTCATGCGCATCCTCCCGGTGGGCCTGCTCATGCTGCTGTGGCACCGGCGGCTGCCGCGCGGCTCGTGGTGGTGGCGCTCGGTCGTCCTCGGCACGCTGACGATGGGCCTGTTCGTCGCCCTGCTGTTCGTCGCAGCGACCAGGCTGCCCAGCGGGCTCGGATCGACGATGACGGCGATCGCCCCGCTCATGACCATGGTGCTCGCCTGGACGTTCCTGCGCGAACGGTCGACGCCGGCGACGGTGGTCGCCTCGCTCGTCGGTGCGCTCGGGGTGCTCCTCCTCGTCGTCGAGGGCGGGTACGAGGGCGGGGTCGACCCGATCGGGGTCCTCGCCTCCGTCGGCGCGGTGGCCTCGGCCAGCACCGGGTTCGTCCTCACCAAGCGCTGGGCCACCGACGAGAGCGTCATCGTCGTCACGACGTGGCAGCTCGTCGCCGGAGGGCTGGTCCTCCTGCCGTTCGCGTTCCTCGTCGAGGGGCCGCCGCCCCAGCTGGCGGCCTCCGGCTGGCTCGCGCTCGCCTACCTCGGGCTCATCGGCTCCGGCGTCGCCTACGTCGCCTGGTTCCAGGGTCTCGCCTCCATGAGCGCGGGCGCCGTCGCGGTCATCGGCCTGCTCAACCCTGTCGCCGGGACCCTGCTCGGAGTCGCCCTGCTCGGTGAGCCCTTCGGGCCGGTGCACCTCCTCGGCATGGGGCTGGTCCTCGGCAGCGTCGTCCTCGCCCAGCCCCGGGCCCGCGCCGCACTGGCGAAGGTGCGCCGTGCGCGTCCGGTGAGCACCCGGCATACGGTGGACGCATGCCCATCAACGACATCACCCTGACGTCCGGCACGAACCACGTCCGCATCCCGCAGGTCGGGTTCGGCGTGTGGCAGGTCCCCGACGACGAGGTCGACGCCGCCGTCCTGGCGGCGCTCGACACCGGGTACCGCCACATCGACACCGCCAAGCTGTACGACAACGAGTCCGGGGTCGGGCGCGCGCTCGCGGCCACCGACGTCCCGCGTGACGAGATCTTCGTGACGACCAAGGTGTGGCCGACCGAGTTCGGCGCACAGGAGACCATGGAGTCCTTCACCGGCTCGATGCAGCGACTCGGTCTCGACACCCTCGACCTGCTTCTCCTGCACTGGCCGTTCCCGGAGCAGGACCGCTACGTCGACGCGTGGAAGGCGCTGCAGGCGCTGCGCGACTCCGGCCGGGTGCGAGCCATCGGCGTGTGCAACTTCCACGTCGAGCACCTCCAGCGCCTCTTCGACGAGACCGGCGAGTGGCCCTCGATCAACCAGGTCGAGCTGCACCCCTACCTCCAGCAGCGTGAGGTGGCCGAGTTCAACGCCACGCACGGCATCGTCACCGAGTCGTGGAGCCCGCTCGCGTCGGGCAAGGAGGTTCTCGACGACCCCGTGATCGGCGCGATCGCCGAGCGGATCGGTGCCACCCCGGCGCAGGTCATCATCGCGTGGCACATCGCCCGCGGGTTCGTCGTGCTGCCCAAGTCCGTGACGCCGTCGCGCATCGCCGAGAACTTCGCCGCCGCCGACCTCGTGCTGACCGAGGCGGACCAGGCAGAGATCGCCACCCTCGACCGCGGGTTCCGCACGGGTCCGAACCCCGACGAGTTCAACGGCTGACCCGGAGCTACTGCACAGGAAGGGGGGTGATCACCCCCCTTCCTGTGCAGTAGGCGCGGTCAGACGGGAAGCAGGCGGGCGACGAACTCGCGGAGCTGGGCGAGGTTGCGGCACTCGTGCATGTCGACGATCTCGCTGTAGCGCAGCGCCACGGAGTCGCCGCTGCCCCACATCCGGGCCGGTTCGGGGTTGAGCCACGAGACGTGGCGGGCCCGCGCGGCGATCTCGCGGAGCATGTCGAGCTGCGGGTCCGTGTGATTGGAGCGGGCGTCGCCGAGGACGAGGACCGCGGTGCGGTGGCCGATGGTGTCCAGATGGTGCTCCACGACGTCCGCAAGGACCGCGCCGTAGTCGCTGTTGCGGTGCCACCGGGTCATGCGCGACAGGTCGTCGAAGGCGCCGCTGAGGTCGCTCCCGGGCGGGGCGCCGAGGACCCGGTCGGTGAGGTCGTCGACGCGGTTGACGAAGCCGAGGATCCGCACCCGGCGGAACTGCCCCGCCAGGGCCTGCACGAGCAGGATGGTGAACCGGGAGAACCCCGAGACCGAGGTCGACAGGTCGCAGAGGATGACGAGGTCCGGGCGGTGCGGCTTCGCGTGCTGCAGTGCGGGACGGATGGGTATGCCGCCCGTCGACAGTGAGCGACGCAGCGTGCGCCGCACGTCGATCGAGCCCTGCGACGCCCGCCGTCGCCGGGCCGCGAGCCGCGTGGCGAGCTTGCGGGACAGCGGCGCAACGGCGGCGCGGAGCTCGTCGAGCTCGTGGGGTCCGGCGAGCAGGAAGGGCGTCTGGTCGGCAGGTGGGCGGACTGCATACCGGCTGATCCGTTCGGCGCCGCGGGCCTCGGCGTTGCGCCGACGGGTCTCGGCCTCGACGCGGCGACGGAACGCCGTCACGCCCGAGCGCAGCTCGTCGCGCGTGAACCGCGCCGCGAACCCGGCGCCGCCCGCGGGCCCGGACACCCCGGTGCCCGAGCCGCCGCTCCCGCCGCTGCCGTCACCGCTGCCGCTGGGTGCATCCTCGGCAGCGTCCTGCAACCGCGCCAGGGCCGAGGCGATCGCGGTCTGGGGCGCGAGGGTGTCGAGTGCCTGCTGCGCGGAGTAGGCGCCTGTCGTCGCGGCGTTGGCCAGCGCGCCCAGCTCGGCGACGACGCGGGCTGCCAGCTCGTCGAGCGCGCGTTGGTCGCCGGCGGCCAGGGTGCGGGACAGCTCCTCCCTCAGCTGCTCCGCCCTGGCGCGGCGGTCGGTCAGGGTGGCGGGAGGTGCCTCGACGTGCCCGTCGGCTCGGTCGCCGACGGCGGCGGGGAACCACACGTCGTAGAGGTCGTCGAAGACCTGCCGCTGGCCGGCGCGTCGGAGCAGCGCGGACGCCAGTCCCTCACGGAGGCGGTCCCGGTCGTCCAGCCCGAGGACGTGGGCGACGGTCCCCGCGTCGACGACCTCGCTCGTGCCGACGACGACGCCGTGGCCGCGCAGGGCGCGCGCGAACCCGACGAGCCGGGCATCGAGGGCGACGGACATCGGTGTCGGGGTCAGCGGGTCGCCGGGGCGGGCAGGTCGAGGGCCACGGCCGCGCGCTCGATGTCGTCCTGGTGCTTGAGGAGGACGCCGAGGTTGTCACGCACGAGGTCGGCGCTGAGGTCGGCGTCGCGGGTTGCCCCGAGGGCGATGAGGGTGCGCGCCCAGTCGACGGTCTCGGAGACCGACGGTGCCTTGCGGAGCCGGAGCTCGCGCAGCCGCTGCACGAGCCGGACCACGGAGGCGACCAGCGCCTCGTCGAGACCGGGCGCGCGCAGGGTGACGATGCGCTGCTCGAGCTCGGCGCTCGGGTAGTCGATGTGCAGGAAGAGGCAGCGTCGTCGCAGGGCCTCGGAGAGCTCTCGGGTCGCGTTGGAGGTGAGGACGACGAAGGGCTTGTGGGTCGCCGTGATGGTCCCGAGCTCGGGCACGGTCACCTGGAAGTCGCCGAGGATCTCGAGCAGGAGGCCCTCGATCTCCACGTCGGCCTTGTCGAGCTCGTCGATGAGGAGGACCACCGGCTCCTCGCTGCGCAGCGCGGCGAGCAGGGGGCGGGGGAGGAGGAACTCGTCGCTGAAGATGTTGTCCCGCAGGGCATCCCAGCCGTCGGCGGCGTCACGTTCGGCGGTGATGCGGAGCAGCTGCTTGGCGTGGTTCCACTCGTAGAGGGCCCGCGACTCGTCCACGCCCTCGTAGCACTGGAGCCGGATGAGCTTCGCGCCCGTCGCCTCGGCCACCGCCTTGGCGAGCTCGGTCTTGCCGACCCCTGCGGGGCCCTCGACGAGCAGCGGCTTGCCGAGCCGGTCGGCGAGGAAGGTCGTGGTCGCGATCGCGTCCGAGGCGAGGTAGCCGGTGTCGGCGAGCCTCGACGTCACGTCGTCGATCGAGGCGAACCGCGGTTCGGTGGTCGAGGGCGCGGGGATGCTCACGGCGTCATCCTCGCAGCCGGGACGTCACGGCCTACGCTGCGGTGCATGTCTCCTCGGGTGATCCACACGGCTCAGGCGCTCGTCGACGTCGTCGTCGAGGTGCCGGCGCTGCCCCGACGCGGCGGCAACGTCATGGCGCCGCCGCCGAAGGAGTATGCCGCCGGGGCCGTCAACATCCTGCTCGCCGCCGCGCGACAGGGCGCGCACTGCGTGCACGCCGGAGCCACCGGGACGGGACCGCACGGCGACCTCGTGCGGGCGGCCCTCGCCGCCGAGGGTGTCGATGTGACGAGCCCGGTCGTGCCGGACCTCGACACCGGGATCTGTGTCGTCATGCTCGAGCCGACGGCGGAGCGGACCTTCGTCACCACGCAGGCCGCCGAGCGGGTCATCACCGTCGACTCCCTCCAGACGTCCGAGCCGGTGGCGGGAGACCTCGTCTGCGTCAGTGGATACACGTTGACCGGTCTGACCCGAGATCCGTTGCTGGAGTGGCTCGCCGGCCTCCCGGCGGGCGTGGAGGTCGTGCTCGACCCGGGGGCCATCTTTGCCGAGCTCGACGACGACGTCCGCCTCCGCATGCTCGCCATGACGAGCGTGTGGACAGGCAACGCCGAGGAGAGCGAGGCGCTCACCGGGGAGGGTGACATCGTCAGCGCGGTCGCGCGAGCCGCCGAGCACCTCCCCGCGGGTGCCGTGGCGATCGTGCGCGACGGACCGGAGGGCTGTGCCGTTCACGCCAACGGCGAGACGACGGACCTCGACGGGTACCCGCAGACGGCCGTCGACACCAACGGTGCAGGGGACACCCACACCGGCGTGCTCGTCGCCTGTCGTGCTGGCGGGACGACGTGGGTCGAGGCCGCCCGCCGGGCCAACGCCGGTGGCGCAATCAAGGTCACCCGTCGGGGCCCCGCGACGGCGCCCACCGCCGTGGAGATCGACGACTTCCTCGCTGCGAACGCCTGATGCCAGCCTGATGCCCGGGGCGGTGGGCCGCGCCGGTCAGCGCGTGCGGCCCAGGCGCCACCAGCGGTCGGTCCGCTGCGGCGACGTGGGGGTCCCCGGCGGCAGCGGCTCCGGCCAGTAGTCGAGCAGGTCGCCGGGACCCAGGCCGAGCGCGTGCTCGAGGTCGCCCGGCGCTGTGCGCTGGAAGTGCTCCGAGACGTTGCGGGTGACCTCGGCCCAGTAGCCGCGCAGCGTCGACTCGGACAGGTGGAGCCGCCCACTCATCTCGGCGTACGTGAGCCCGCGCGCCCGTCCGGAGAGGACATGGCGCTGACGGTCGGAGAGGATCGTCAGGCTGTTGCGCCGCACGAGGACCTCGACGAGGCCGATGACGGCCGGGGGGATGACCACCTCGCCGGCCGCGACCTCGCGCAGCGACTGCTCGAGACGTGTCGTTGGGGCGGCCTTCGACACGAGCCCGTGCGCCCCGGCGGCGAGGCAGGCGGCGAGGACGAAGCGCCGCTCCTCCTGGCTGAAGACGCAGACGCGGTAGCCGGCGGCGGTGACGGCCCGGATCGCTGCCACGCCCTGCCTGGCGTTCGGCTGTCCTGCGTTGCTGAGGTGCAGGTCGAGGACGACGACATCGGCCTCCGGCCGGGCGCGCAGCATCGCCTCGACGTTGGCGAAGCTACCGGTGAAGTCGAGGTCGGGCAGCAGCGCCGGCAGCGACTCACGGATGACGGTGGCGTCGTCGACGACGACGACACGGAGGGCGCGGCCCCCTGCGGGTGCGGGAGTGGTCACGTGACCGCCTTTCCGGAGATGGTGACGGTCGTCCCCAGGCCGGGGGTCGACGAGACCTCGACCTTCATGCCGTGAGGACGCAGCTGGTTGATGACGACCTCGCGCAGCCCGACCCCGAACTGCTCGGGGTCGGGGGTGAAGCCGACCCCGTCGTCGTGGACCGTGAGGACCCAGGCGTCGTCGCCGGTGGGCTCGTCGGCGTCGGCGTGAATGACGACGGTCTCGGCGCGGGAGTGGTCGCGGACGTTGAGCAGCACGCTGGCGAGCGCATGGTCCAGCGCCTCCGCCTCGGTGTCGCCGAGGACGACCGCGTCGGCGAGGTCGAGCGTGGCGTGCAGTGGGAGGTCGCTGAACCGGTCGCAGACGCGGCCCACGGCGTGCGGCAGCGACACCGGTCCGGCGGGGGCCGCGCCGGACGCGCTGAGGAAGGGGTCGGTGTGGTCGCGCCCCTGGAGGTAGGAGCGCATGCGCCTCGCCTCGCGCTGGGCCTCCTGCTGCAGCTGCGACCGGGCCCGGTCGTCCAGCCCGGGGTCGCCGAGCATGCGGATCACCGCTGCCCCGTTGTGGATCGCGAGCTGGGCCCGGCGCTCCTCCTCGCGGCGGCCGAGCTCGAGGGCCTGGGCGCGGGCCCGGTCACCGTCCTCGGCGATGCGACGAATGTAGAGCGCGACCCAGCGACCGACACCCGCGAGCACGACGAGGGTGAGCACGTTGCCGACCAGCGTGGCGGCGGTGTCGGTCGACAGCGTCGGGAGAAGGTAGGCGATGTCGGCGGCCACGACCGCGACGAGGGCGGCGAGCCAGGCGCGGTTGCTGCGCACCGCCACGCCGCTGCAGACCACCGACAGGGCGTATGCCGCGTGGAAGCCCACCCACGTGCCCAGGCGGACCTGCTCAGGCACGACGACGAGCCCCAGGAGCAGCACGACGGAGCAGATGGCTGCGTCGGCGAGGTAGCCGCGGGGGGAGAGGGGGCGGCCACTGCGCCAGACCACGACGCTGACCACGGTCGCCGTGCCGGCCGCGAGCATCCACACCAGGAGGTAGCCGAGCCGCGTGGGCGACTCGGACAGGCCCTGGGGCAGCGACGGCGCCATCTGGACGACGGTGCCGAGCCGCATGCCGAGGATGAGCAGCGCGAACGCGCGGTCGGTCCCCGCCGCGGTGGTGGGCACCTTGACGACGCCCGCGACACTGGCCGGTTCGGTCTGGTCCCCCACGCGGCACATCCTGCCCCAGCGTCGCTGCTCCGGTCCCGCGTGCCCGGACGGAGAGCCGGTGGGACCCGTCACCGGTGCGCCGGGTGGAGCGAGGACAGGACACGTCGGTGGACCTTCGATGCAGGCGGGACCCACGCGGGCGACCCGGGGGAGTGCGCCCCAGTCTGGGTGACGGTGCGCTCACGAGGTACCCACGAATCCGCGAGGTCGCGGCCCGTCCTTGCAGGGTCAGCGCGCAGCTCAGCCCGAGCTCAGCTGGGGTGGCCGTCCACCTCGGCGAGGTCCTCCGCCTCGGCGGCGTCGCGCGCGTCCATCACCGCACGGTGGCGCCGGCGGTCGAGCAGGAACTTCCCCAGCCCCGCCGCGACGACGGCGCCCACCGTGCCCGACATGATCCAGGCGAAGGCGGACGGTTCGTCCGATCGGTCCATGGCTGCCCTCTCTCGTTCGGGTCCCAGCGCGCTCAGGACGAGTGCCGGGACAGGTCCTCGCGGCAACGATCCTCGAAGCGGTCCAGCTCGGTCAAGGCGTCCTCGAGGTCCTTGCGCCGCTGCTCGAGGTCGGCACGGCGCTCGTCGATCTGACCCAGGACGTACTCGAGCTGGCTGCGACGCCCTCGCGGCGCGTCGTAGAGGTCGACGATCGTGCGGATCTCCTCGAGCGGAAAGCCGAGCCGCTTGCCGCGCAGGATGAGCCCGAGCCGGGTGCGGTCGCGGCGGTGGTAGATCCGGGTCGTGCCCCGGCGCTCCGGCGTGATGAGACCGAGCTCCTCGTAGTGCCGGACCGTGCGGTGCGTGACGTCGTACTCCTCGGCGATCTCGCGGATCGTCCAGGTCTCGTCCTCACCGGCTCGGGTTGCCACGGGGGGAGTATTGCCTTACGTTGACGTCAACGTCAAGAACGCCACCCCGTATGCCGCAGGGCTGCCACCTCGGCCCGCGCGCCCGTGAGAGGACACCGATGTTCGAGCTCAGCCAGGACCACGAGGACTTCCGCAAGGTCGTGCGCGACTTCGCCGAGCGCGAGGTCGAGCCGCACGTCGCCCAGTGGGACAGGGACTCGCACTTCCCGGCCGACCTCGTGCCGAAGATGGGTGACCTCGGGCTCTTCGGGCTCGTCGTCCCCGAGGAGTTCGGCGGCAGCCTCGACCCCGAGGAGGGTGGCGCCTTCACCACCCTGTGCGTCGCGATCGAGGAGCTCGGCCGGGTCGACCAGTCGATCGGCATCACGCTCTCCGCGGGCGTCGGCCTTGGGATCAACCCGATCCTCACCTTCGGGACCGAGGAGCAGAAGCAGCAGTGGCTGCCCGACCTCGTCGCCGGTCGCACCCTCGCCGGCTTCGGCCTGACCGAGCCCGACGCGGGCTCCGACGCCGGCGCCACCCGCACCAAGGCCGTCCGTGACGGCGACGAGTGGGTCGTCGACGGGGCCAAGGCGTTCATCACCAACTCCGGCACCGACATCACCTCGGTTGTGACGGTCACCGCACGCACGGGCACCGACGACAAGGGCCGTCCGGAGATCAGCGCCATCATGATCCCTTCCGGCACAGCCGGATTCACCGTCGAGGAGCCGTACCACAAGCTTGGCTGGCACATCTCCGACACCCACGGGCTCAGCTTCGCCGGCTGCCGCGTGCCGGCGAGCAACCTCCTCGGCGAGCAGGGGAGCGGCTTCAAGCAGTTCCTCAAGACGCTCGACGACGGCCGCATCGCGATCTCCGCGCTCGCGCTGGGACTGGTCGAGCGCATGCTCGCCGAGAGCACGGCATACGCCTCGTCACGCACCGCGTTCGGCAGGCCGATCGGGGTCAACCAGGGCATCTCGTTCCAGCTCGCCGACCTCGCCGTCATGGCGGAGACCAGCCGGGTGCTCACCTACAAGGCCGCGTGGCTCAGGGACGAGCACGACGCCGGCCGCCGCTCCGTCGCCGAGGTGAAGAAGGCCGCGGCCATCGCCAAGCTCTACACGAGCGAGGCGGCCGTCTCCGCGACCCGCATCGCGACCCAGGTGTTCGGCGGCAACGGCTTCATGGAGGAGTACCCCGTGGCCCGCTTCTACCGCGACGCCAAGATCCTCGAGATCGGCGAGGGCACGAGCGAGGTCCAGCGCATGGTCATCGCCCGCCACCTCGGCCTCCCGGCCTGAGGACGTGGCTGACACAGTGAGCGGTATGCCGGTCAGCGAGCTCCCAGACAGCGTAGGTTCCGCCGTGGTCGGCGACCCGCGGGTGGCCGACGTCCGGGCGCGCCTCGAGGCTGCCCTCGCCGCGTCCGCGACCGCTCCCGAGAAGGCCGC
This sequence comes from Knoellia terrae, assembly GCF_048606435.1. Lineage (NCBI taxonomy): Bacteria > Bacillati > Actinomycetota > Actinomycetes > Micrococcales > Intrasporangiaceae > Knoellia > Knoellia terrae. Next base: position 328,074 of record NZ_JBMBWH010000002.1, read on the forward strand.
CGCCAAGCTCGCCTCGCAGGGCAAGCTCTACGTCCGCGACCGCATCGCGCTGCTCGTCGACGAGGGCAGCTTCGTCGAGGACGGCCGCTACGCCAACGCGCTCGCCACGGGCCTGCCCGCCGACGGCGTCGTCACCGGTCGCGGCACGGTCGACGACCGGCCGGTCGTCGTCATCGCCAACGACCCGACCGTCAAGGCGGGGTCCTGGGGCGCCCGCACCGTCGAGAAGATCGTGCGCGCCACCGAGACGGCGCTGCGCGAGGAGCTGCCGGTCTTCTGGTTCGTCGACAGCGCCGGCGCCCGCATCACCGACCAGGTGGAGATGTTCCCCGGGCGTCGCGGCGCCGGCCGGATCTTCCACAACCAGGTCGCGCTGTCGGGCAAGGTGCCCCAGATCTGCTGCCTCTTCGGCCCGTCCGCAGCCGGTGGTGCCTACATCCCGAGCTTCACCGACCTGCTCATCATGGTCGAGGGCAACGCGTCGATGTATCTCGGCAGCCCGCGCATGGCCGAGATGGTCGTGGGGGAGAAGGTCTCGCTCGAGGAGATGGGCGGGGCCCGCATGCACTGCACCGTCTCCGGCGTCGGCGACATCCTCGCCCACGACGACGCGGAGGCCATCGAGCTCGCCAGGCTGTACTTCTCCTACGTCCCGCAGAACTGGCGCTCACCCGCGCCGTCGTATGCCGCGGAGCCGCCGGCCGAGCCGCTCACCCGGGCGAGCGTGCCGGAGCGGGAGAGCCAGCCGTTCGACGTCCACGAGGTCATCGACGGCCTCGTCGACGACGACAGCTTCTTCGAGATCAAGGCGCTCTTCGCACCGGAGCTCGTCATCGGCTTCGGCCGGATGGACGGCGAGACCGTCGGCATCGTCGCCAACAACTCGATGGTCAAGGGCGGGGTGCTCTTCACCGACAGCGCCGACAAGGCGACGCGGTTCATCTGGCTGTGCGACGCCTACTCGATCCCGCTCGTCTACCTCGCCGACGTCCCCGGCTTCATGATCGGCTCCGAGGTCGAGCGCGGCGGCATCATCCGTCACGGCGCCAAGATGGTCTCCGCCGTGTCGTCGGCGACGGTCCCGCAGTTCTGCGTCGTCGTCCGCAAGGCGTACGGCGCCGGCCTCTACGCCATGGGTGGACCCGGCTTCGGCCCGGACGCGACGATCGCCCTGCCCACGGCCCGCATCGCCGTGATGGGTCCGGAGGCTGCCGTCAACGCCGTCTACGCCAACAAGATCGCCGAGGTCGAGGCCGCCGAGGGCGTCGAGGCCAGGGACGCCTTCGTCGCCGAGCGGCGCCGGGAGTACGAGCAGGACGTCGACCTGGAGCGGCTCGCCGCCGACCTCGTCATCGACCACATCGTCGAGCCGGAGGACCTGCGCACGGAGCTGCTCCACCGCCTGCGCTACGCCGCGAACCGCGACCGGTCGTTCGCGACCAAGCGGCGCGGCATACCGCCCGTCTGAGGTCGCTCACCGGACGCTCAGGCGCGCAGCGCCCGCCACGGGACGTCCAGCTCCGCGAGCAGGTCGCGCAGGAGGGGCAGGGAGACTCCCACGACGTTCGAGGGATCGCCCTCGATGGCCCGCACGTAGGGCGCACCGAGGCCGTCGAGGGTGAAGGCTCCGGCGACCCGGAGCGGTTCGCCGGTGGCGACGTAGGAGGCGATCTCGTCGTCGTCGAGGTCGGCGAAGTGCACGGTCGTCGACGCCGTGGCCCCGACGGTGCCGCTGGTGCCCCCGTCGTCGGGGTCCCGGTCGTCGACCAGCCAGTGGCCCGTGTGGAGCACGCCCGACCGGCCGCGCATCCGCTGCCAGCGCGCGGTGGCGGTGGCGGCGTCGGCCGGTTTGCCGTGCGCCTCGCCGTCGAGCTCGAGCACCGAGTCGCAGCCGAGGACGAGGGTCTCGGCGTCCCCGGCCTCACGACGGGCCGTCGCCACGTCCTCGGCCTTGGCGCGGGCGAGCAGGAGTGCGACGTCCGCGGGGTCGAGGGGGCCGTGGACGTGCTCGGCGGCGGCGAGTGCGGCGTCCTCGTCCACCCCACTCACCTGCACGACCGGCTCGACCCCGGCGGAGCGCAGCGTGGCGAGCCGGGCCGGCGACGCCGACGCGAGGACCAGCAGGAGCGGGGCCATCAGCCGAGCACCTCGTCGACGAAGCACCAGCGCCACGCCTCACCGGGCTCGAGCGAGCGCATCACCGGGTGCTGCTCCTCGCGGAAGTGCTTCGAGGCGTGCTGTCCCGGGGAGGAGTCGCAGCACCCGACCTGGCCACAGCGCGTGCAGATCCGCAGGTGAACCCACGCCAGGCCCTCGCGCAGGCACTGCTCGCAGCCCCCGGCGCTCGAGGGCACCGCGCAGTCCGCCTCGCGCGCGAGGTGCTCACAGGCCCGGGACACCTGCTCCGGGGCGAGCACGTCGGAGTCGCGGATCCGGGCCGCCCTGGCGGTGCTCCACGACAGTGCCGCCTCCTCGGCGTCGAGCTGGCTCAGCACGCCGGAGAGGATCTCGTGGTCCACGTCGTCCTCGTCGCGGATGCGCATGAGCTCCCGGCGCTCGGCCTCGAGCATGACGATCCGCAGCCGCCGTCGGGCCTCGCTCGGGGTCTCGTCGTCGCGGGGCCCGAGCGTGCCGAGACGCTCCCAGATGCGGTTGACGCGCAGCTCGGCGTTGGTGCGCAGCTCCTGCGCCACGACGGGGTCGAGCGCGGCCTCGGCCTCGAGGGCGCGCAGTCCCGCCCCGGTCGTCGCCTGCACGACGGTCGCCTCCTGGAGGGCGTCCTCGCGCGGGTCGGGGCCGCGCACGTCGAGCGCCCGGGCGAGGACCGGCAGCGTCGTGGACTGCAGGGCGAGGGTGCCGACGGTGACGATGAGCGCGATGAGGACCAGGGTCGGACGCTGGTCGGTGTCCTCCGGCAGGGTGAGCGCCGCGGCGAGCGTGACGACGCCACGCATCCCGGCCCACGAGGTCACCGCCGTGCCGGGGACGTCGGCGGAGGTGCTCGACGAGCGGCCCAGCCGGCCCACGAGCCAGGTGAACGGGAACAGCCAGAGCGGGCGCAGCGCGAGGACGGTGACGAGGATGGCGAGCCCCACGAGCGCGGCGCGCCCCACGGAGATCTCGCTCGCCTCGACGTCGGTGAGGAGGCGCGACAGCTGGAGGCCGATGAGCAGGAAGACGGCGTTCTCCAGCAGGAAGGTCACGCTCGCCCAGTTGATCCGCTCGCTGAGTCGTGAGGAGGCCGACTGCAGCACCGGCGCCTTGTGCGCGAGGAGCAGGCCGGTCGTCACGACGGCGAGGACGCCGCTGGCTCCGAGCAGCTCGGCGGGGAGGTAGGAGAGGAAGGGCGCCGCGAAGGACAGGGCCGTGTCCGAGGACGCCTCGGTGAGCTGCCTGCGGATGAGGCCGATGAGGACGAAGACGACCCACCCGACCCCGACTCCGCCGACGACGGCGAGCCCGAAGTCCCGCGCGACCGACCCGACGGAGACGGCGCCGTGCGAGGCGAAGCCGTGGTGGGTGCTGGCCAGCCCGGCCGCGGCGATGGCCGTGCGCAGCGTCACCAGGGCGGTGGCGTCGTTGAGCAGGGACTCGCCCTCGAGGATGGTCGTGACCCGGCGTGGCAGGCCGATGCCTCGTGCGACGGCCGTGGCGGCGACGGCATCCGGGGGAGCGACGATCGCGCCGAGGGCGACGGCGACGGCGAACGGGATGGGCAGCAGCCACCACGCGACGATCGCGACCCCGAACGTCGTGAACAGCACCAGCCCCACGGACAGGCCGAGGATCGCCCGCCGGTTGGCGCGGATGTCCACGAGCGACGTCCCCAGCGCCGCGGCATACAGCAGTGGCGGCAGGAGCCCGAGGAGCACGACGTCGGGGTCGAGCGAGACGTCGGGGACGACCGGCAGCACCGAGGCGACGAGCCCCACCAGCAGCAGGGCGATCGGCGCGGGGAGGCCGAGAGGCGCGCAGAGCCGTGCGACGAGGATGACCGTCACGGCGATGGCGGCGAGGGTGAGGGCAAGGGTCACCGGCACATTGTCGCCGTCCGGTCAGGTCAGCGTGACGCCCGTCTCTTGCCGCAGGGGTTACCGCTCGGTAGGTTCGAGGTCCCGCGCCGTTTCCTCGTCGACCGAAGGCTGACAGTGACGTCACGCACGCTCCGCGCCCTGCTCGTCCCCGGCGCGACCCTCGCCCTGATGGCCGCCCTTGCCGCACCCGCGCCCGCCTCCGCGGATCCGGACTCCGTGCCGGGCACGGCCGGTGCCACCACCGTCAGCGGGACCCCCGAACCGGTCCGGCCGGCCTTCTACGAACCGCCGGCCACGCTCCCGGCCACCCCGGGCACGATCGTCCGGACCGAGCCGGCGACGCTCTTCCTCGACCCGCTCGGCCTGTCCGACCTGGGCCTGAGCGCCACGCGCGTCATGTACTCGTCGAAGGACCGGCTCGACCGCACCAACGCCGTCACCGGCACGGTCTTCGAGCCGAGGGCGCCGTGGCTCGGCGTCGGGGCCCGTCCGCTCATCAGCTACGCCGTCGGCACCCAGGGCATCGCCGACCGGTGCGCCCCGTCACGCCAGATGGCGGAGTCGCTCACGGAGTACGAGCAGTCCCTGCTCAAGGGCTACCTCGTGCGCGGCTATGCCGTCGCCCTCACCGACTACCAGGGACTCGGGACGCCGGGGACGCACACCTACGTCAACCGGGTCCCGCAGGCGCGGGCGGTTCTCGACATGGCGCGGGCGGCGATCCGTCGGCCCGGCACCAGCCTCACCTCGGCCACCCCGGTGGGGCTCTACGGCTACTCGCAGGGAGGCGGCGCCACGGCGGCGGCCGCCGAGCTCGCCGGCACCTACGCACCGGAGCTGCGGATCAAGGGCGTCGTCGCGGGTGCTCCGCCCGCCGACCTCGCCGCGGTCGGCGCGAACCTCGAGGGCAGCCTCTATGCGGAGTTCCTCAACTTCGCCCTCCTCGGGCTCTCGGCCGGGTACGGGATCGACCTCGGCTCCATCCTCAACGACAGGGGCCGGGCGGTGGCGGCGGCGACCGAGGGCCACTGCGTCCTCGACCTGGCGGCGGCGGCGTTCCAGAGGTCCGAGACGCTGACCCGCGACGGGCGCTCGTTCACCGCGTACCTGGCCGAGGAGCCGTTCGCCTCGGTCGTCGCCGACAGCCGCATCGGGCGGACCAGGCCGTCGGTCCCGGTCCTCGTCGCGCACTCGGGGCTCGACGACGTCATCCCCTACGCCGTCGGCCGCCGGCTCGCCAAGGACTGGTGCGCCAAGGGCGCGAACGTCCGGCTCTCGACCAACGTGGTGCCGCTGCACGTCGGGGGCGTGGCGCCGTCGTCGGCGGAGAGCTACGCGTTCTTCGAGGCTCGTTTCGCCGGGCTCCCGCAGGTGAACGGGTGCTGGGCGATCTGGTGAGCGCGCCTGTCTGACAACGGTTGTCGCACACAGAGGTATGCCGTCCGCTCACGCTGAGCGGACGGCATACCTCTGTGGTGCGCTGGGCGGAGTGCTCAGCGGCGCATCGCCTCGACGAGGACGTCGAGACCGACCGAGCCGACGTCGAGCGCGCGACGGTGGAACGCCTTGGGGTCGAACGCGTCGCCCTCGGCGGCAGCGGTCTCGTCGCGCAGCTGCATCCAGATGCGCTCGCCGATCTTGTAGCTCGGGGCCTGTCCGGGCCAGCCGAGGTAGCGGTCGAGCTCGAAGCGCAGCGACGCCTCGTCGTTGTTGGCGTGGGCGCCGAGGTACTGCCACGCCTTGTCGTAGGTCCAGTCGCCGCCGCCCACCTCCGCGGGCGCCTCGAAGCCGCAGTGGATCCCGATGTCGAGGACCACGCGAGCGGCACGCAGCGACTGCGCGTCGAGGAAGCCGAGGTAGTTGCCGGGGTCGTCCATGAAGCCGAGCTCGACCATGAGGCGCTCGGCGTAGAGCGCCCAGCCCTCACCGTGCCCGCTGACCCAGCACAGCATCCGGCGCCAGCGGTTGAGCAGCTCGGCGCGGTGCGTCGTCTGGGCCACCTGGAGGTGGTGACCCGGGACGCCCTCGTGGTAGACGGTGCTGAGCTCGGCCCACGTCCCGAAGGTCTCGACACCCTTCGGCACCGACCACCACATGCGTCCCGGGCGGGTGAAGTCCTCGCTGGGGCCGGTGTAGTAGATGCCGCCGGTGTGCGTCGGCGCGATGCGGCACTCGATGGTGCGGACCGGCGCCGGGATGTCGAAGTGGGTGCCGTCGAGCAGGTCCATGACCTCGTCGGCCTTGGTCTGCATCCACCGCTGGAGCGCGTCGGTGCCGACCAGGCGGTAGGCCGGGTCCTCGCCCAGGTGGGCCATCGCCTCCTTGACGGTGGCGCCGGGCAGGATGCGGTCGGCGGTGCGGCGCATCTCGGCGTCGAGGCGCTCGGTCTCCTCCTGGCCCCACGCGTAGGTCTCCTCGAGGTCGACGGTGGCGCCGAGGAAGTGGCGGCTGGCGAGCGCATAGCGTTCGCGGCCGACGGCGTCCGCCTCCGGGGCGCGGGGGAGCAGGTGCTCGCCGAGGAACGCCTTGAGGTCGGCGTACGCGTCACCGGCTCGGGCGGCGGCCGCGCGGAGCTCCGCCTGCTGGGCGTCGGGCAGCGACGCGCCGTCCTTCGTGCGGGCGCCGGCGGCGTAGGTCGCGAAGAAGCCCTCCTCACCGACGAGGTCGTCGCACTGCCGCATGCACGCCTCGACCTGGCGCCGGGCGGACACGCGGCCCTCGCCCGCGGAGGCGAGCAGCGAGGTGCGCCACTGCTCGAGGGCGGCGGGGACCGCGGTGAGCCGGGTCGCCACGGTGGCCCACTGCTCGGCGGTGTCGGTCGGCATGAGGTCGAAGACGTCGCGCAGCGACTGCAACGGGGACGCGATGACGTTGAGGTCGGCCCGGTCCATCCCTGCCTCGTGGACCGCGACGTCGAGCTCGAGGCGCTCCCGCATCGCGGCGACCGTGACGCGGTCGATGTCGTCGACCGGCTCGGCGGTCGCGAGCCGGGAGAGGGTGGCCCGGGCGAGGTCGGCACGGGCGCGGTAGCCCTCCGGGGAGAGGTCGTCGAGCTCGCCCTGCCGGACGTCGACGCCGAGGTAGGTCGCCTCGATGGGGCTGTGCTCCAGGACGGCGTCGAAGTGCTGCTCGGCAATGGCGTCCACAGCCGTCGGCACGCGGTCGACGGGGGCGTCCGGGGTGGCGGCGGAGGCAGGGGCGGAGGTGGCTGTGTCGGTCACCGGAGGGACGTTACCCGCCGCGGTGTGCCGCCCGCCCCCGCTCGCACCTTCCGACCAATAGGTCACGAACTGCGCCCGACCGACGCACCCTCACCCCGCATCCTTCGACCAATTGGTCACGAACTGCGCTCGACCGACGCACCCTCACCCCGCACCTTTCGACCAATTGGTCACGAAGTGCGCGAACCTGCGGCCGCCCACTTGGCGAGCTTGGCAGCAAGCTCCTGCTGCTCCCGTGCCGGAAGCGCTCCGGAGTCCAGGACGGTGCGCGCCAGGTCGCGGTCACCCATCCATGCTCGGAACACCATCGGCAGCGTGATGCCGTGCCCGGGGCGCCAGACCACCTCGATGGTGTCGTCGGGTCGGATGGTGCCGGGTTGGAGGACAGCGAGGTAGGCGCCTGTGCGGGCGCGCCGCGTGAAGGCCTTGACCCATCCGGGCACCTGCATGTGCGCGGCGAACGTCGCGCAGGGGACGCGCGGCGCGGTCACTGCCAGCACGACCGAGCCGCCGATGCGCCATTGCTCACCGACGACTGCGGAGTCGACGTCGAGTCCGGCGGTCGTGACGTTCTCGCCGAACGCACCGGGACCGAGATCCGTGCCTGTGTCCACCGACCACCAGTCGAGCTCCTCGCGTGCCACGGCGTAGACCGCCTGCGTGGTGCCACCGTGGTGCCTGGTGTTGACGACGGCATCGCCTGCGACACCGCTGGCACCGACGCCCTTCGGGCCGGGGTCCGAGACGGTGATCGAGGCGACGGGCCGCTTGTCAATGCCGGTCCGCCGGCTCCTGAGGATGCCGCTGCGCGCTGCACCGACGTTGACCGAGAGGACCCGTGCTGCCATGACAGGCAGGGTATGCCGTCATGCGGCCTGCGCTGTGGGGCACCGGAAATGTGGTCGCCACGCGTCGCTCAGCGGCCGGTCGACGCGAATCCCGGCGGCCTCGAGGGCTGCGACCGCCCGCTCGAGGGTCGCCTCGGGCGTCTCGAAGACGTCCTTCGCGACGAAGATCTCGAAGGTCCACGCCTCCTCGGTGCTCAGATGGCGACGTCGGTGCTCGTCCTTGGCCGGCTGGTCGCCGTCGTCGTGCCAGCGTCCGTCGTACTCGAACGCGAGCCTGGCGGCGCGATAGCCGAGGTCGATCCGGAAGACGACGATGCCGTCCGCGTCGTGGATCCTGATGTCGACCTCGGGTTCGGGCAGGCCCGCGAGGACGAGCAGGAGCCGCAGCTTGGTCTCCGGCACGGAGTCGACCCGTTCCCGAACGAGCCTGGCTGCGGCGACGGCCTCGCGGCGGCACTGCCCGTCCCAGCTCTCCGCGTAGGCGAGAAGCCCCTGCGGCGTCGTCACGCCCTTGCGGACCAGGCTGTCGCCGAGGGCGACCAAATCGAGAAGGTCGAGGTCACGGGCGAGGTGGGCAAAGGTCTGTTCGGGGCCGGTCACCGGCAGGCCATGACGCTTGACGATGTGCAGTCGGTGCCGGAACCGGTGGGGCTTGATGCCGTCGACCCGGAAGCGGACGTCGCGCATGAAGGAGACGTGGATGTTGGCGTTGTCCGGGACGATCCCGCCCCACAGCCGGGCAGCGGTCCAATGGCTGAGGACGCCACCCTCCGGTGCCAGGCGGAGCGCCGCCCGCGAGCGCACGACGACCGTGTCGGGGATGCGTGCGTCGATGTACATGTTGTGGAAGATCCGGCGGCACCTGCCGTTGCGCAGCCACCGGCTCCGCCCGGCCTCGCGCGCCTCCTCGACCGTGAAGGGCTGGGTCGGGTCGAAATCTGCGAACGGCATACGCGAGTCTGTCTCGGCTGCGGGATCCCGCCGGCGAGATATCCACAGCTCAGCAGTTCGTGACCAACTGGTCGAAAGGTGTCGGCGAGGGTGGTGCCGCCCGTCCCGGCAGTTCGTGACCAATTGGTCGAAAGATGTCGGCGAGGGTGGGGCCGCCGGTCCCGGCAGTTCGTGCCCAATTGGTCGAAAGATGTCGGCGAGGGTGGGGCCGCCGGTCCCGGCGGTTCGTGACCAATTGGTCGGAAGATGTCGGCGAGGGTGGGGACGCCCGTCCCGGCGGTTCGTGACCTATTGGTCGAAAGGTGTCGGGGGAAGGAGTCCGGGGGGCCGGGAGGGTCAGGGGCGGAGGGAGTGCTGCCAGGCGCCGGGGGCGGGGGTGAGGGGGCGGCGCATCGCCCGTGCCGGGGCGGACCAGGCCGAGGTGCGCCGCGGTACCGCGGCCTCGACCGGATCTCCCGAGGCCGCGGACAGCACCGCGACGAGCGCGGCGACCTGTTCGGGCGTCGCGTCGCCGATCACCTCGATGCGCTGGGCCTCAGAAGACGTCATAGGGGGATGTTCCCGTGCTTCTTGGGCGGCAGGGACTCGCGCTTGGTGCGCAGCGCCCGCAGCGCCTTGGTGACGTTCATCCGCGTGTTCGACGGCGTGATGACCGTGTCGATGTAGCCGCGCTCGGCCGCGACGTAGGGGTTGGCGAGGGTGTCCTCGTACTCGGTGATGAACCGCTGGCGGGTGGCGTCGACGTCTTCACCTCGCTCAACGGCGGCGGCGAGCTGCTTGCGGTAGAGGATGTTGACCGCGCCCTGCGCCCCCATGACGGCGATCTGCGCGGTCGGCCAGGCGAGGTTGATGTCGGCGCCGAGGTGCTTGGAGCCCATGACGTCGTAGGCGCCGCCGTAGGCCTTGCGAGTGATGACGGTGACCAGCGGCACCGTCGCCTCGGCGTAGGCGTAGATGAGCTTGGCCCCGCGGCGGATGATGCCGTCCCACTCCTGGTCGGTGCCCGGCAGGAACCCCGGGACGTCGACGAAGGTGAGGATGGGGACGTTGAACGCGTCGCAGGTCCGCACGAAGCGGGCGGCCTTCTCGGAGGCGTCGATGTCGAGAGTGCCGGCGAACTGCATCGGCTGGTTCGCCACCACCCCGACGGAACGCCCCTCGACCCGGCCGAAGCCGCAGATGATGTTGGGCGCGAACAGCGGCGCCACCTCGAGGAACTCGCCCTCGTCGAGCACGGCCTCGATGACGCGGTGCATGTCGTAGGGCTGGTTCGGGCTGTCCGGGATGATCGTGTCGAGCGCCCGGTCGTCGTCGGTCACCTCGAGGTCGAGCTCGTCGTCGCCGAAGACCGGCGGCTCCTCGAGGTTGTTCGAGGGCAGGTAGGACAGCAGCGCCTTGACGTACTCGACCGCGTCCTCCTCGTCGGTCCCCATGTAGTGGGCCACGCCGGAGCGGGAGTTGTGGGTGCGCGCCCCGCCGAGCTCCTCCATGCCCACGTCCTCGCCGGTGACGGTCTTGATGACGTCGGGCCCGGTGATGAACATGTGCGAGGTCTGGTCGACCATGACGGTGAAGTCGGTGACGGCGGGGGAGTAGACGGCGCCACCTGCGCACGGCCCCATGATGAGCGAGATCTGCGGGATGACCCCGGAGGCGTGGACGTTGCGGCGGAAGATCTCGCCGTAGAGGCCCAGCGAGACCACACCCTCCTGGATGCGCGCCCCACCGGAGTCGTTGAGCCCGACGACGGGGCAGCCGACCTTCATCGCGAAGTCCATGACCTTGGTGATCTTCTCGCCGAACACCTCGCCGAGCGATCCGCCGAAGACGGTGAAGTCCTGCGCGAAGACCGCGACGGTGCGCCCGTCGACCGTGCCGTAGCCGGTGACGACCCCGTCGCCGTAGGGCCGGTTCGCGTCCTGCCCGAAGGCGACCGAGCGGTGCCGGGCGTACTTGTCCATCTCGACGAACGAGCCCTCGTCGAGGAGCATCGCGAGGCGCTCGCGAGCGGTCTTCTTGCCGCGGGCGTGCTGCTTCTCGACGGCCCGCTCCGACCCGGCGTGCGCGACCTCGCCGACCCGACGCTTGAGGTCGGCGAGCTTGCCGGCGGTGGTGTGGATGTCGATGCCGGTGTCCGCGGCGGGGACGTCGGTTCCACCGGTGGGCTGGGTGTCGGTCTGCGCCATGGTGGCGACTCTAGCCTTGACCCCGTGCCCCTTCCTGCTGCTCGCCGACCGATGGATGCGGACCTCGTCACACCCGGCCCCCCGTGGCTGCCGGTCGAGGTGCACGAGTCGGTCGGCTCGACCAACGCCGAGCTCGCCCGCGACCCGCAGGTGTGGCGCGTCGTCACCGCCGAGGAGCAGCGGACCGGGCGCGGGCGCCTCGACCGCGCGTGGACCACGACGCCAGGGGCGAGCATCGCGGCGAGCGTCCTCGTGCCCCGCCCGGCCACGGCCCCGCTCGGGTGGGTCCCGCTCGTCGTCGGGCTGGCCCTGCGCGACGCCCTCACCAGCGAGAGCGGGCTCGACATCGCGCTCAAGTGGCCCAACGACCTCCTCGTCCCGGCCGACCGGAACCGCAAGCTGGCCGGCATCCTCGCCGAGCTCACGCCGGCCGGTGTCGTGGTCGGCACCGGCGTCAACATCGACCAGGACCGCGTCGACCTGCCGGTCGACACCGCGACCTCGCTCCGGCTCGCCGGCGCATCGGGAGTGAGCCGCGAACGCGTGCTCACGGCATACCTCGTCCGTCTGGCGGTCCTGCTGCGCGAGCTGGACGACGACCCGTATGCCGTCCGCACGGCCTACGAGGCCGCGTCCGCCACCGTGGGTCGCGAGGTCGTCGTGCACCTGCCGACCTCCGAGATGCGGGGAGTCGCGACGGGGGTCGACGCAGACGGCAGACTGTGCCTGCGGACCGACGCCGGTCCGTGTGCGGTGGCCGCCGGAGACGTCGTCCACGTCCGGTGACGTCCGCGAGCGACCAGGAGGGTGCAGGTGGCGCAGGTGCCTGAGGGCCCGGGCGATCTCGAGGCCGCGATCGAGGAGCGACTGCTCGGCCGCCCCGCGACGATGGGCCGGCGCGACGTCAGCCGCGAGGCAGCCGTGTCGGTCACGGCCGCCCGCAGGCTCTGGCACGCCCTCGGGTTCCAGATCGTCGACGACGAGGAGGCGATGTTCACGGAGGCCGACCTCGTCGCCCTGCGTCGCGTGGCCGACCTCGTGCGCGACAACGACCTCGACGAGGAGCTCGCCCTCGCGATGACCCGGGCCTTCGCCCGCACCGCCGACCGGCTCGCCGTGTGGCAGACCCAGCTCGTCGCGGAGTACATCACCCCGGCCGAGCAGGAGGCCGAGATCGGTGAGAAGGACGCCCGGGCCGTGCCCGAGCGCGGCGTGGCCGAGGAGGCGGCGACCCTGCTCGTCGATCTCGTCGACCAGCTCGAGCCGCTCATGGTCTACGTCTGGCGACGCCACCTCACCTCGGCCATCACCCGCATGCTCGCCGACGCGCGCGACACCGACCACGATCCCAGCGCCCCGCTGCGCGTCGTCGGCTTCGCCGACCTCGTCTCGTTCACCTCGCTCGTGCGCCGGATGACCGAGCGGCAGCTGGCCACGCTCGTGCAGCGGTTCGAGGAGCTCGCCAGCGACGTCGTGACCACGCACGGGGGCCGGGTCATCAAGACCGTGGGTGACGAGGTGCTCTTCGTGCACGTCGACGCCGCCGCGGCCGCCGCGATCGGGGTGGATCTCGTCGACGCCATGGGGGAGGACCCGTTGCTGCCCGACGTCCGCGTCGGCATGGCCTTCGGCAAGGTCATCAGCCGCCTCGGCGACGTCTTCGGCACGACCGTCAACCGCGCCAGCCGCCTCACCGCGGTCACCCCGCCCGGCCGGGTCTTCGTCGACGACGAGGTGGCGCGCGCGCTCGGCACGCTGTCGGGCTTCTCCATGGTCGAGCAGCGCCGGCGCCACCTGCGCGGCATCGGGACCGTCACGCCGTTCGAGCTCACCCGGTCGACCGGGGCGCGCCGAGCCCGCCCCTGGGACCACCACGCGTAACCGGGCAGTCCCCACTACGCTCGCCACCATGACCCGCGTGCTGCTCGCCGAGGACGACCCGGCGATCTCCGAGCCACTGGCCCGCGCGCTGCGGCGCGAGGGCTACGAGGTCACCGTGCGCGCCGACGGCCGGGAGGCCCTCGAGGCCGCCCGGGCCGAGGCGCCCGACCTCGTCGTCCTCGACCTCGGCCTGCCCACCATGGACGGGCTCGAGGTCTGCCGCCGGCTCCGCGGCGAGGGACACACGGTGCCGGTCATCGTCCTCACGGCCCGCGCCGACGAGGTCGACACGGTGGTGGGGCTGGACGCCGGGGCCGACGACTACGTCACCAAGCCGTTCCGGCTCGCCGAGCTCCTGGCCCGCGCCCGGGCCCTGCTGCGGCGGGGCATCCCCGACGTCGCGACGAGCGGTCAGGTCGACATCCGGGTCGACACCGAGTCGCGGCGGGTCTTCCTCCACGACGAGGAGATCCAGCTCACCGCCAAGGAGTACGAGCTGATCCGCGTGCTGGCCCGCAACCAGGGCAAGGTCGTCTCGCGCGAGCAGCTCATGCGCGACGTCTGGGAGACGGCCTGGTACGGCTCCACCAAGACGCTCGACATGCACATCTCCGTGCTGCGCAAGAAGCTCGGCGACGACGCGATGCAGCCCCGCTACATCACGACCATCCGGGGCGTCGGCTTCCGCTTCGACCCTGCGGGGGAATGACCGGGCATGCGTCGGCTGCTCCTTCGTTCGACCCTCCTCGCCGTCGGCGCGACGCTGGCGATCTTCGGCGTGCCCCTGTTCGTGCTGGCCCTCCTCGTGACGTCGGCGCACCCCGACGGCCGGGCCCAGATGATCCGTCACACCACCGGGGTCGAGGGACTTCTTTTCCTCTCGAGCGGCATCCTCCTGCTCGTCCTGCTCGGCCTCGCGGCCGGCTGGTTCGTCGCGCAGCGGCGCTCGCGGCTGCTCGGTGACCCGTTGACCGAGCTCGCCGTGCGCGCCGAGCGCCTCGGCGCCGGCGAGTCGCGCTTCATGCCGCTCAACTCGGGCATCGGCGAGCTCGACCGGATCAGCGACGTCCTCTCGCGCAGCGCCCACCAGGTGACCCGCAACCTCGCAGCGGAGCGCGACTTCGCCGCCGACGCGTCGCACCAGCTGCGCACGCCGCTCACCGCGCTGCTCATGCGGCTCGACGAGATCGCGTCGACCGACGACCTCGAGGTCGTGCAGGAGGAGGCCCAGGTCGCCATCGACCAGGTCGAACGCCTGAGCAAGGTCGTCGACGACCTCATGGGCCGCACCCGCGTCAGCGACCCGACCCGGCCAAGCGTCTCCCTCGACGCCGTCCTCGCCTCGCTCCAGCGCGAGTGGCAGCCGGCCTTCGCCTCGTCCAAGCGCAGCATGCGCATCCACGGCGAGCGGGGGCTGCGCGTGCGTGCCACGCCCATGGCGCTGTCGCAGATCCTCTCCACCCTCGTCGAGAACGCGCTCGCCCACGGGCGGGGCACCGTCGACATCGCGGCCCGCCGGGCCGGGCCGTCCGTCGTCATCGAGCTCGGTGACGAGGGCGCCGGTGTGGCCCCGGCCATCGCGCCGCACATCTTCGAGCGGTCGGTCTCGTCCTCGGGCTCGGGCCTGGGCCTGACGCTGGCCCGTGACCTGGCCGAGGACAACGGGGGCCGGCTCGAGCTGGTCAGCACCCAGCCCGCCGTCTTCGCCGTCTTCCTCTCCGAAGCCGAGTAGGTCCGCGGCCCCCTGCCCCCGGACCCCGGCCCGAGGTCAGGGTTTGCGGTCGTGGCGGGTGAGGTCCGCGAGGGGGGAGGTGTCCACGTCGATCGGCTCGCCCGCGAAGACGTAGCGGCGGTAGGCCCAGAACCGGAACAGCGTCCCCAACCCGATCCCGACCACCTTGGCGACGTTGTCGGCCGTGAGTGACTCGACGTCGAGGACGTAGTTGGAGAAGGCGACCGCGACCGCCTGGATGACCAGGGCCACCCCGTTCGTCCCGGCGAAGAGCGCCGCCTCGTGGTGCGCCGGGCGGTTGCGCCGGTGACGGAAGGTCCAGCTGCGGTTGCCGATCCACGCGAACACCGTCGCCAGGGAGGCCGAGACGATGACCGCCGCCGTCGGCTTGTCCTCGAGCAGCGTGCGCCGCAGGATGTTGAAGCTGCCCATGTCGACGACGAAGGCCAGGGCGCCGATGACCCCGAACTTGATGGCCTCGCGGTAGAGGACGTCGATCGCGCCTCGGAGCCGGGAGATGAGGCCCCCGACAGGGCTCGTGGACGTCACCGCCAGAGCCTAGCCGCCGCATCCGTCCGTATGCCGGCCGCTTCCCTGCCGCATGCCGGCCCCACGTGCGCGCGCCGCTATCCTCGCCGGGTGACTGCCCCGCTGCGTGCCCCCGGAGGATTCCCCGTCGTCGGCATCATCGGTGGCGGACAGCTGGCACGGATGTGCGCCGGCCCGGCCGCCGAGCTCGCTCTCACCCTCAGCGTCCTCGCCGAGGCCCCCGACGCCAGCGCGGCACTCGTCGTCCCGTCGTCACCGGTCGGGGCGCACAGCGACGTCGAGGCGGTGCTCGCCTTCGCCCGGGAGTGCGACGTCGTGACCTTCGACCACGAGCACGTCCCGTCCGACGTGCTCGCCGCCCTGGCCGACGCCGGGGTGAGCATGCACCCGACCCCGGAGGCGCTCGTCTTCGCGCAGGACAAGCTGGCCATGCGCCGCCGGCTCACCGAGCTCGGCATCCCGTGCCCGCGCTGGGCCGAGGCGCACACCGCTGCCAAGGTCTCCCGGTTCGGTGAGGACGTGGGGTGGCCGGTCGTCGCCAAGACCCCGAGGGGTGGCTACGACGGCAAGGGTGTGCGGGTCGTCTCGTCCGCGGACGAGCTCGAGGACTGGCTCGAGCGGGCCGCGGCCGAGGGGTCGGGCCTGCTCCTCGAGGAGAGGGTCGGGTTCACCCGCGAGCTCGCGGTCCTGCTCGCGCGCAGCCCCTCGGGCCAGGCCGCGGCGTGGCCGGTGGTCGAGACCGTCCAGACCGACGGGATCTGCACCGAGGTCATCGCCCCCGCGCCCGGGATCGACCCCGACCTCGCCGCCCGCGCCACGGAGGCGGGCCTGCGGGTCGCCGGGGAGCTCGGCGTGACCGGGGTCCTCGCCGTCGAGATGTTCGAGCTGCCCGGGGCCGAGTTCGTCGTCAACGAGCTCGCCATGCGTCCGCACAACAGCGGCCACTGGTCCATGGACGGCGCCGTGACCGGGCAGTTCGAGCAGCACCTGCGGGCCGTGCTGGACCTGCCCCTGGGGTCGCCGCGACCGCGCCACCCGTGGACGGTGATGGGCAACGTGCTGGGGGGCGACCACCCCGAGCTCTACCCGGCATACCGGCACGTCATGGCGCGTGACCCGGAGGCCAAGGTGCACCTCTACGGAAAGGGGGTGCGACCCGGCCGCAAGATCGGACACGTGAACGTCAGCGGTGATACCCTCGCCGACCTGCGGACCCGAGCACGGCACGCCGCGGACTACATCGAAGGAACGATCGCGGAATGAACAGCATGATCGACTCCGGTGGTCCGGTCGTCGGCGTCGTCATGGGCAGCGACAGCGACTGGCCCGTCATGCAGCTGGCGACCAAGGTGCTGGACGACTTCGACATCGACTACGAGGTGGACGTCGTGTCGGCCCACCGCATGCCCGACGAGATGATCACCTACGGCCTCGACGCCGAGGAGCGCGGGCTGCGCGTCATCATCGCCGGTGCCGGCGGCGCCGCCCACCTCCCGGGGATGCTCGCCTCGGTGACCTCGCTGCCCGTCATCGGCGTGCCGGTCCCGCTCGAGCACCTCAACGGCATGGACTCGCTGCTCTCGATCGTGCAGATGCCGAGCGGCGTCCCGGTCGCGACGGTGTCGGTGGGTGGCTCCCGCAACGCCGGTCTGCTCGCCGCCCGGATCCTCGGTGCGGGGGACGGCGAGGAGGCGGCTCGGCTGCGCGCGGCGATGGGGGAGTTCCGCAAGGGGCTGCGCAACCAGGCGCACGCCAAGGGTGCGG
The DNA here is from genome assembly GCF_048606435.1 of Knoellia terrae. Lineage (NCBI taxonomy): Bacteria > Bacillati > Actinomycetota > Actinomycetes > Micrococcales > Intrasporangiaceae > Knoellia > Knoellia terrae. Next base: position 345,240 of record NZ_JBMBWH010000002.1, read on the forward strand.
CGCTGCGCGCCCACCGCAACGCCTGACGACCGACGCCTGGCGCCCGACGCCGGTCAGCGGGCCGAACCCTCGCCCCTGACCCGGGGCCACTCGATGCGCGGGCACGTGTCCATGACGACCTTCATGCCGGCGGCACGGGCGCGATCAGCGGCGTCCTCGTCCACGACGCCCAGCTGCATCCAGATGGCGTCGATCTGCAGCCGGTCCTTGTGCTCGATCGCCTGGTCGACGACGGCGCCGACGTGCTCCGAGTTCACGAAGCAGTCGATGACCTTGACGTCCTGGTCGGGAATGTCGGCGAGGCTGGCGTAGCCCTGCTCGCCGTGGACCGTCTCCGCCTTCGGGTGCACGGGGATGATCCCCTTGTGCAGCTCGTGCTTGAGCCACTGCGCGACGCCGTGTGCGGGCCTGGCGGTGTTGCCGCTGAGGCCGACGACGACCCAGATTCCCGGGTCGTTGAGGAGCTCGCGGATGAGGTCGGGGTCGTTGCGGTGCCGGTACGTCATGGTCGCCACCCTGCCACCGCACCGGACCTCGTGGGGCCGGGGGTGCGCGTCCGCCTTGCGCACGCCCGGGTGGACCGGTTGGGTGGAGCCATGCGCTTCGGCATCTTCATCCCCCAGGGTTGGCGTCACGACCTCGTCGGCATCGAGCCCGACCAGCACTGGGGTGTGATGGCGGGGCTGGCGAGGCGGGCGGACGGCATCCGCGACTGGGAGTCGATCTGGGTCTTCGACCACTTCCACCCGGTGCCGCACCCGACGCAGGAGGCGGTGCACGAGGCGTGGTCGCTCATGGCCGCGTTCGCCGGGGTCACCGGGCGAGTGCGCATCGGGCAGATGTGCACCTGCATGAGCTACCGCGAGCCGGCCTACCTGGCCAAGGTCGCGGCGACGGTCGACGTCATCTCCGAGGGCCGGCTCGAGATGGGCATCGGCGCCGGCTGGTACGAGCACGAGTGGCGCGCCTACGGCTACGGCTTCCCGACCGCGGGGGAGCGGCTCGCGCGGCTGCGCGAGGGCGTGGAGATTCTGCGGCAGATGTGGACCACCGGCACCGCCACGTATGCCGGGGAGCACTACCAGGTGGACGGCGCCATGTGCTTCCCCCGACCCCTGCAGGGCACGGCGTTCGAGGGCTCGGAGCGCAACGGCATCCCCATGTGGGTGGCCGGGGGCGGCGAGCGCAAGACGCTGCGGATCGCGGCGGAGTACGCCGACTACACGAACTTCCTCGGCCAGCCCGAGGTGTTCCGGCGCAAGAGCGAGATCCTCGCGCAGCACTGCGCGGACGTCGGCCGTGACTTCGACACCATCACCCGCTCCTCGAACTTCAACGTCGTCATCGGTCGCGACGAGAAGGAGGTCCGGGAGCGCTTCGCGTGGATCGAGAACCACCTGCGCAGCGCCGGCGTGCCCGAGGACGCGATCGCCACGACGATGAAGGCCTACCGGGAGGGCCCTGCGGTGGGCACCCCCGACCAGGTGGCGAGCGCCCTCGCTGACATGCAGGACCTCGGCATGACCTACGCGATCACGAACTTCGTCGAGTCGGCCTACGACCTGTCCGGGGTCGAGATCTTCGAGCGGCAGGTCATCCCGGCCCTGCGTTGAGCAGCCCCGGTGAACCGGTCCGGAGGACCTCGACGAACGGTCCGCCGTCGGTCACGGCCATCCTCACCTCGAAGGTGAGGTCCCCTTTGGTGGCCACGAGCATCTCGCCCGGCGCACGTTCGACGACGGTCCACCCGCGCGACGGCAGTTCGCGCAGGTAGAACACGTGGGCCTCGTCGACACCGACGCCGACCAGCCAGCCGCCGCACCCGTCGACGGACTCGACGCCTGCACCGAACCGGCCCGGGCTCGGCAGCTCGGCGAAGACCTGCCGGTACGGGGCGAGCGCCGCCTCGAAGCGCGCCACCCCTGCCGCCTTGAAGGGCTCGGCCTCCTCGGCGGGGTCGCCGCCCGAGCACGAAGGTGCGGTCGGCATCGCACTCTCCCTCGCGCGCACGCCCTGCTCCGTGGCGACGAGAGCTGCCGCTGGGGCACCAAGGACGATGAGGGCCGCCACCAGTGCGAGCGAGGACCTGCGGCCCGCGGCGGCGAGGGCGACGGCCAACGACGCCGGGACGGCGACGAGGACGGCCAGCACCGACGCGGGCCGGAGAGCCTGGGTGTATCCGGACCGCGTGATGTCGCCGTACTCACGGTGGAAGCCGCCGATGACGAGGATCCCCGCGACCGCGACGGTACCGGCGAGCACGAGGAGGACGACGGCCGTCCGTGGGACGCGGCGCGGGGAGGTGCCGACGCCTTCGCTCTCGACTGCCTTCTGGTCCATGGTCCGACTGTCCTCGCCCGACGCCGGCTCGGCATGGGCTCGCGTACCCAGCCGGACGGGGCACGTCCGGGCCCCGCCCGGGTGGCCGGGAGGCGCCCGCGTGAGGTGTCGCGTTCCACACGCGAGCGGCCGAGGGCACGGCATACGCGTCGGTAGGATCGGTGGGTGAGTGCCAACGCCGACTTCCCGCTGTTCCAGGTCAACGAGGACCACGAGGCGATCCGCGAGGCGGTTCGTGACGTGGCCAGGGACAAGATCGCGCCGTATGCCGCGGCGGTCGACGAGGAGTCGCGCTACCCGCAGGAGGCGCATGACGCCCTCGTGGCCAGTGACTTCTTCGCGCCCCACATCGGTGAGGAGTACGGCGGCGTCGGCGCCGACGCGCTCGCCACCTGCATCGTCATCGAGGAGGTCGCCCGGGTCTGTGCGAGCTCCTCGCTCATCCCGGCGGTCAACAAGCTCGGCACGATGCCCCTGATCCTCGGCGCCTCCGAGGAGGTCAGGCAGCGCTACCTCCCGCCGGTCGCGGCCGGGAAGGCGACGTTCTCCTACGGGCTGTCCGAGCGCGAGGCCGGCTCCGACACCGCCGCCATGAGGTGCCGCGCGAAGCAGGACGGGGACGACTGGGTCCTCAACGGGCAGAAGTCGTGGATCACGAACGCCGGCGTCTCCGAGTACTACACCGTCCTCGCGGTCACCGACCCCGACGGTTCGCGCGGCAACAACATCAGTGCCTTCGTCGTCGAGAAGTCCGACGAGGGGTTCTCCTTCGGGGAGAAGGAACGCAAGCTCGGCATCAAGGGCAGCCCCACCCGTGAGCTGATCCTCGAGAACGTGCGCATCCCCGGCGACCGCATCGTCGGCGCCCCCGGTGAGGGCCTCAAGATCGCCCTGCGCACGCTGGACCACACCCGCGTCACCATCGGTGCGCAGGCGGTCGGCATCGCGCAGGGGGCACTCGACCACGCGACGGCATACGTCAAGGAGCGGAAGCAGTTCGGCAAGAACATCGCCGACTTCCAGGGCATCCAGTTCCTGCTCGCCGACATGGCGATGGAGCTCGAGGCCGCGCGCCAGCTCGTCTACGTCGCCGCCGCGAAGTCCGAGCGCTCCGACGCCGACCTCGCCTTCTTCGGCGCGGCGGCCAAGTGCTTCGCCTCCGACGTCGCGATGAAGGTCACCACCGACGCGGTCCAGCTGCTCGGCGGCGCGGGCTACACGCGCGACTTCCCGCTCGAGCGGATGATGCGTGATGCGAAGATCACCCAGATCTACGAAGGCACCAACCAGGTGCAGCGCATCGTCATGGCGCGCCAGCTGCTCAAGGGCTGAACGCGCTGCCGACGCACCCCGAGGAGAACCCGATGGCTCGACAGGTCGCCGACAGCGCGGACGTGGCGCCCGAGGCGCGCATCGGTGACGGGACGCGCATCTGGCACCTCGCCCAGGTGCGCGAGGGCGCCGTCCTCGGCGAGAACTGCATCGTCGGTCGAGGGGCCTACGTCGGCCCCGGCGTGCGGATCGGCGACAACTGCAAGTTGCAGAACCACGCCCTGGTCTACGAGCCGGCGGTGCTCGAGGCCGGCGTCTTCGTGGGGCCGGCGGTGGTCTTCACCAACGACCACTTCCCCCGGGCGGTCGACCCGCAGGGCCGGGCCAAGACGGCCGACGACTGGGAGTCCGTCGCCGTCGTGTGCCGCGAGGGTGCCTCGATCGGCGCCCGGTCGGTGTGCGTGGCGCCGGTGACCATCGGCCGGTGGGCGCTCGTGGCGGCCGGGTCCGTCGTGACCAAGGACGTCCCCGACTTCGCCCTCGTGGCCGGCGTCCCGGCACGCCGGATCCGGTGGGTGGGTCGCGCCGGCGTCCCCCTCGAGCCCGGAGCACAGGAGGGGACGTGGGTCTGTCCCCGGACGGGCGCGACACACGTGGAGGTCGACGGTCTCCTGGAGGAGTCGGACCAGCAGGACTGAGGCAGGTCAGCCCGCGGAGGGCTTGCCGTCCGTGCCGGCCGGCGGTGCCTCGAGGGGCTGGTCCTCCCGCAGCATCGTGAACAGCTCGCGGGCGCGCTCGCTGTCCCACTTGACGGCCGAACCGGCGGCGGTGGGGTAGTTGGCGTCCTGGATCGGGACGGTGAGGCTCAGCGTCGAGTCGTTGCCCGCACCCCGCATGGCGAGGAGGATGTTGGCGGCGTCGCGCATCCCGGTCTCCTCGCCGACGCCCACCGCCCCCGCCGCGGTGTGCGTGAACGACCAGTAGCGGAACGGGTTGAGGACGGTCGACGGGGTCGCCGCGCCCTTCATGATCGCCGCGAGGAACTGCCGCTGCCGCTCGGCGCGACCGATGTCGCCGCGCGGGTCGGAGTAGCGGGCCCGCACGAAGCCGAGGGCGTTCTTGCCGTCGAGGGTCTGGCAGCCCTTGGCGAGGTTGATGTGCGCCTTCGGGTCGTCCATGTCGAACGGCACGCAGATGTCGACGCCGCCGAGGCTGTCGACGACCTTGGCGAAGCCGCCGAAGCCGATCTCGAGGTAGCCGTCGATGCGCAGGTCGGTGACCTGCTCCAACGTCTGGACGAGCAGCTGCGGACCGCCGATGGAGTAGGCAGCGTTGACCTTGTTGCTGTTGTGGCCGGGAATCGGCATGTAGCTGTCACGGGGGATCGAGATGATCGCCGACTTGCCACCGCCCGACGGCACGTGGACGAGCATGATCGAGTCGGTGCGTCGGCCCTCGGCGTTGCCCGTGCCGAGCTCGCGGCGCTCCTCCACCGTGAGGTCGTCGCGCGAGTCGGAGCCGACGAGCAGGTAGGTGTCGCCGGGCGTCTCGGCGGGGCGGTCTCCCGCCGGCGCGTCGTCCACCCGCGAGACCGAGCTCCAGGCGTGCAGCGGTGTGACGACGAGGAAGGCGAGCCAGGCGACGAGCAGGGCCGGCAGGAGGAGCCACGGCCGGCGGCGGCGGGGCCGGGGCTCCTGCTCGGGCGGGGCCGCGACGGGACGGGACCTGCGCGGGGGAGCAGGTCGCTGCTCGGGTGCTGGAGGGCGCTCGGGCGCAGCTGCGGGGCCGGTCGGACGTGGCGGTCGTGCCGGGTGGCCCTCGCGCACCGGCCGGGCGGTGGGCTGGCGCCGCGGTGCCGGGCTCGCCGGCGGGCGTCGGCGCCCGCGGGTGTCGACCGTGAACGCGCCGTCGTCGTCCTCCGGGTCGGGCCGACGCTCGCTCGGACGTCCCTGCCGAGGGATCGGCCGGGCGTCGTCGTCGCGGGTGGGGCGTGGTGGCACGCGCCCCATACTCCGCTCATCATCCGGATCGACGCAAAACGGCACGCCGACCCGGTGGCGCCTTCCCCGCCACCCGCGTGGGGGAGAATCGTCGCGATGAGCCAGCCCTCCCCACCCGCCGAGACCCGTCCGGCCGGCGCGCCCGTGAGCGTGGTCGTTCCCGTCCTCAACGAGGAACGTCACCTTCGCGACGCGGTCGCCCAGGTGCTGGCCCAGGCGTATGCCGGTGACGTCGAGGTCGTCCTCGCGCTCGGTCCGTCGACCGACTCGACCGACGCCGTGGCGGCCGAGCTCGCTGCCGCGGATCCCCGGGTGAGGACCGTGCCCAACCCGGGCGGGCGGACGCCGGCGGCCCTCAACGCGGCCATCGCCGCCGCGCGCCACGACGTCATCGTCCGCGTGGACGGTCACGCGGAGATCCCCTCCGACTACGTGGCGACGGCCGTGCGCACGCTCGAGGAGACGGGGGCGGACAACGTCGGCGGACTCATGCACGCGGTGGGCACCACCGCCTTCGAGCGGGCGGTGGCCTGTGCCATGCGCAGCCGCATCGGGGTCGGGGGCGGGACGTTCCACGTCGGCGGCGACGCGGGTCCGGTCGACACCGTCTACCTGGGGGCGTTCCGCCGCAGCGCCCTCGAACGCGTCGGGGGCTTCGACGAGCGCTATACCCGCACGCAGGACTGGCACCTCAACCTCCGCATCCGCCAGACGGGCGGGACGATCTGGTTCACGCCCGACATGAAGGTCACCTACCGGCCCCGGTCGAGCGTGCGGGCGCTGGCCCGGCAGTACTACCAGTACGGCTACTGGCGGCGTGTCGTGATCCGCGAGCATCCCGAGACGGCGAACGCGCGCTACCTCGCGCCACCGGTCATGGTGGCCGGGGTCACGGCGGCAACGGCCGTCGGCGTCGCGTGGGCGCCGGCACTGCTGGTGCCCGCGGCATACGTCGCCTGTGTCGGTGCCGGTGGCCTCGCCATCAGCAGGGGGGAGGCGCTGCGGACACGCCTTCTGACGCCGATCGCGCTGGCGACGATGCACTGGTCCTGGGGTGCGGGGTTCCTCACCAGCCGGCACGTCCCGTCGTCCACCACGGTGCCGGGTGCGCGCCAACCCGTATGACACACTGAGCCGCCTTGTCGGTTCCCGTACGGAGGAGTGTGCAGTCGGTGGATAGCGGCCGCCTCACGGCGCTGTGGGCGCGTCGAGAGATTCTCCAGACGCTCGTGCGGCGCGACCTCCGGGTCAGGTATGCGCGCAGCGTGCTCGGCTACCTCTGGACGATCATCGACCCGCTGGCGATGGCCCTGATCTACTTCGTGATCTTCGCGGTGATCTTCAAGCGCCCCGACGCCGGCCACCACCCCTACTTCCTCTTCCTCCTCGTCGGGCTGCTCGCCTGGCAGTGGTTCAGCTCGTCGGTCACCGAGACGTCGAGGGCGCTGCTGTCGGAGGCCAAGCTGGTCCGGTCGACCAGCCTGCCCCGTGAGCTCTGGGTGATCCGGGTGGTCATCGCCAAGGGCGTCGAGTACCTGCTGTCGCTGCCGATCCTCGTCGCGTTCGCCGCCTTCTACGTCATCAGCGGCGACGCGAGCCTGAACTGGCGCCTCGTGCTGCTGCCGCTGGGTCTCGTCCTGCAGTTCCTCGTGCAGGTGGGGGTCGGGCTGCTGCTCGCGCCACTCACGGTGCTGGTGGAGGACACGCAGCGGGTCGTGCGGATCGCCATGCGGATGGCCTTCTACAGCACCCCGATCATCTACTCGCTCGACACGGTGCCCGAGAACCTGCGGGTGGTGCTGTGGTTCAACCCGATGAGCGGTGTCCTCGAGCTCTACCGGGCCGGCCTCTTCGACGAGCCCCTCGTCCCGCAGCCGATCGTCACCAGCGTCGTCCTCGCCCTCGTCTTCCTCGTGGTGGGGTCGACCGTCTTCAAGCGTCTCGAACGCTCGGTCCTCAAGGAGATCTGATGCCGGACGTCATGATCGAGGTGGAGAACCTGGGCATCGAGTTCTTCCGGTCCCGTCGACGCAACCTCTCGCTGCGCGAGATGGTCCTCAAGGGTCGCAGCACGGCTCCCTCACAGACCTTCTGGGCCCTCAAGGGCGTGAGCTTCACCGTGGGCCACGGCGAGGCCGTCGGTCTCGTCGGCTCCAACGGCACGGGCAAGAGCACGTTGCTGAAGACCATCGCGGGGGTGCTCATCCCGGACGAGGGCGAGGCCCGCGTCCACGGCGGCGTCGCCCCGCTGATCGAGCTCACCGGTGGCTTCCTCGGCGAGCTCACCGCGCGCGAGAACATCTACCTCACGGCCGGCCTGCACGGGCTCAGGCGGGAGCAGGTGGACGAGCGCTTCGACGAGATCGTCGACTTCGCCGGACCGCAGGTGCGTGACGGGCTGGAGATGCCCTTCCGCCACTTCTCCTCGGGCATGCAGGTCAGGCTCGGTTTCGCGGTCATCACGACCCTCGACGAGCCGATCATCCTCGTGGACGAGGTGCTGGCTGTGGGCGATGCCGCCTTCAAGGAGAAGTGCTACAAGCGGATGGAGTCGCTCCTCGCCCAGGACAAGACGCTCTTCCTCGTCTCGCACTCGGAGGGTGACCTCCGGCGGTTCTGCACGCGCGGGATCTACCTGCGACGTGGTGAGCTCGTCGACGACGGCCCGATGGACGCCGTGCTGAAGCACTACACCAAGGACAACAGCGCGAGCTAGAGCGCAGCGACCGTCCGCCCGGACACCTGTCGCACCGCGTCGAGCAGCTCGTCCGACGACGTCGCGTCGACGACCAGCGCGCCGTCGCGGGGTTCCGCGTCCGCCTCGCCCTCGTGCGAGACGACGACGTCCCGTCCACGCAGCCGGGACGTGACCTCACGAGCCGCCGCGGTCACGTCCCCGCCGGAGCGGGAACGTGCCACGTGCACCCACCCGACGTCGTCGGGGAGCTCGTCGACCGTCATACCCTCCCTGACGACCACACCCAGCCGACCGACGAGGCCGGACGTGCGGAGGTCGACGAGCCGGGCGAGGGCCTCCGGCAGTCTCCTGCGGTCGTCGCCGGCGTCGAGCAGCACGGTGTCGACGCGTCCGCCGAGGTGGGAGAGCAACCGCTCGACCCTGAGGTCCAGCAGCTCGTCGGCTTCGGCGCCCGTGGGGACGGCGACGAGGGCCGCGGCCGCCAGACGCTGCCTCAGCGCGGGGTCCGTACCGGCCCGGTGGGCTCGTTGCGCCGCCTCGTCGTGCAGCAGGGTGTGGCTCACGCCGTGCGACACGGCCACGGTGAAGAGGTCGCGCAGCGCCGCGCCGTCCGTGGGCAACCGACGGGACCCGAGGAGAAGGGGAGCCACGCCCCGGCTGCGGGGCAGCACGGGACCCCTGGCCAGGACGCGGTCGCCCACGCGGGCCACGAGGTCGCGCCACGCAGCGCCCACTGGGTCCTCGACACCGGCGAACGCGCCGCAGACCCGGTCGTAGTCGTCGAGGCAGTCCACGGTGCACCGGTACGCGTACAGGTCCGTGGGGGCACCGTCCGGCACGAAGAGCAGCTCGCCCCCGCTGCGCCGGATCCACGGGGTGACGTGCTCACGATCGTAGGCAGACCGGGCACGGGCCGCGGCCTCCCTCAGCACGCCGGCGGAGAAGACCTCGGCCCCGAAGCCCTCGGGCACGCGGTCGATGTCGACCCGGCCGTAGTCGTGGGGAGAGCGCTCGACCGCTGCGACGAGCTCGTCGACCAGGGCGCCGTCGGCGACGGGGTTGTCGCCGGTGAGCCGCACGACGCGGTCGGTGTCGGACAGGCCCGCCGCGGCGGTGACGAAGCGGCCCAGCACGTCGTCGAGCGGCCCCCTGACGACCTCGAGGCCGACGCTCTCGAGGTGCTCGGCGATCCGCCGGTCGTACTGCTCGTCGCTCGTCGCGACGACGACCTCGTGCCCCGTGTTGGACGCCCGTCGCGCCACGAGCTCGATGAGCGGCATACCGGCCAGGGTCAGCAACGCCTTCCCCGGGAGCCTCGAGGAGGTGAGCCGTGACTGGATGACGACTCGCGTCCGCATGTTTCCTCCGAAGGGTGGCTGGATCGGCGCCAAGGCTACCCGCCGGCAGGACGCCGCCACGGTCCCCGCGGTCAGCGCCTCCGCGTCACCGTCGGCCGACGGCCGCGAGCAGGGCGTCGGCCACCCGGCGACGGCCCTGTCCGTCGACCAGCCGACGGGCGTTGTCGCCCAGCCCCCGTCGGCGGTCGGGGTCGGTGAGCAGCCGGTGCAGCACCTCCGTGGACCTGGTGCGTGCGGCCTCGGAGCTCCTCAGCTCGTCGAGGACCCCGACCGCTGCCGCGACCCCCCTCGAGGTGACGTCCGCGTAGGCCTGCTCCTGGTTGTCCACCACCGCCACGATGCCGGTGGGGACCCCGAGGTGGAGCAGCTCCCAGATCGAGGATCCGGCGGCGCTCACGGTGACCGTGCTGCGGGAGGCGAGGCCCATGATGTCCGGAGTCGGCGCCACGGCGGTGACGGTCTGCGACTCGCCGTGGGGGAGCCCCTCGACGACCTCGCGCAGCTCGGGCCGCGCGACGACGCAGGTGACGTCCACGGGGACACCGGTCGCGAGCACGAGGGGCGTCACGACCGCTGCCGCACCCTGCGGATCGGTGCCCCCGAAGACCCCCACCACGCTCGCCCGGCCCGGTTCACGGCGCGGCTGCGTCGCGAGCTCGAGGATCTCGCGTCGGAACAGCGCGTGCTCGACGCCGGCCAGGGCCACCCTGCCGTCCGTTCCGGCGGGGTGCGATGTCGCGCCGAAGTTCTGGTCGAGGTAGACGTCCGCGTCCTGGCCGGCCCCGAAGGACCCGTCGTGCAGGGCCAGCACGGTCAGGCCGCCCGCTCGAGCCCTCGACCCGGTTGCGGGGTCGAGCTCGTAGCCGTCGACGACGAGGACCTGCATCCCCAGCTCCTGCGCGAGGCTCACGAGTGAGCCGGCGTCGTCGGGTGCGGGCACGACCGGCAGCGGGACGGCTGCCAGCCGGTCCCGGAGCCACGGCACGTCCACCGACCCGAGGAGGGTGACGGTGCAGCCCCGCCCGGCGAGCTCCTCGGCGAGGGCCAGGCAGCGCACGACGTGGCCCACGCCGAGAAGCGGGGAGGCGTCGGCTCGGATGCCGATGTGGGGCTGGCTCATGGGGCTCCTCGGGACGCGTCGCCGCGCCGCTGTCGAGGCAGGGCGGGCCGACCTGAGATGCTAGCCTCGCGCTTGGCCCTCGTCAGGCAGCCGGGTGTGCACGCTCGTGCGAGCGGGGTGCCATTTCGCCGCCCGGACGTCTAGGAGCACAACGCGTGAGCATTCTCGAGGGTTCGTCGATTCTCGTCACCGGAGGAACTGGTTCCTTCGGAAAGGCCTTCATCCGCAAGGTCCTCGACGACCTGGACCCCAAGCGCATCGTCATCTTCTCGCGCGACGAGCTCAAGCAGTACGAGTGCCGCCAGCTGTTCGGTGACGACCCCCGCCTGCGCTGGTTCATCGGCGACATCCGTGACCGACACCGGCTCAACCGCGCCATGCACGGCGTCGACTACGTCGTGCACGCCGCGGCGCTCAAGCAGGTCGACACGGCCGAGTACAACCCGTGGGAGTTCGTGCAGACCAACATCGTCGGGTCGCAGAACGTCATCGAGGCCTCCATCGACTCCGGCGTCAAGAAGGTCGTGGCCCTCTCGACCGACAAGGCCTCCTCGCCGATCAACCTCTACGGCGCCACGAAGCTCACCGCCGACAAGCTCTTCATCACCGGCAACCACTACGCCGCCAGCTACCCGACCCGCTTCTGCGTCGTCCGGTACGGCAACGTCATGGGCAGCCGTGGGTCGGTCATCCCGTTCTTCCGTCGCCTCGCCGACGCGGGCGAGTCCCTGCCGATCACCGACCTGCGGATGACGCGCTTCTTCATCACCCTCCCGCAGGCCGTGAAGTTCGTGACCGACTCGTTCGAGACGATGCAGGGCGGTGAGCTCTACGTCCCTCGCATCCCGTCGATGAAGATCGTCGACCTCGCCCAGACGGTCGCCCCGGGCGCCAGGATGCACGAGATCGGCCTGCGCCCCGGCGAGAAGCTCCACGAGGAGATGATCTCCCCGGAGGAGGGACGACGCGCGCTGCAGATCGGCGACCGCTACGTCCTGCAGCCCGACCTCGCCTCCTGGGGGTACACGCCCCCCGCCCACGGCACCGCGGTGGCGGACGGGTTCCACTACACGTCGGACAACAACGACGAGTGGTTCACGGGTGAGCAGATGCTGCAGATCCTGGGCGACGAGGGTCTCTGAGGTGATCCCGTACGGCCGCCAGTCGATCAACGAGGACGACATCCAGGCGGTGGCCGAGGTCCTGCGCGGCGACTGGCTGACGACCGGACCCACCGTCACCGCGTTCGAGGACGCGCTCGCCGAGCTGAGCGGCGCCACCCGCTGCGTCAGCGTCACCAGCGGCACCGCGGCGCTGCACGTCGCGTATGCCGCCGCGGGCGTGGGACCGGGTGACGAAGTCGTCACCACGCCCATGACCTTCGTCGCGACCGCGTCCTCCGCCGTCGCGCTCGGCGCGCGGATCACCTTCGTGGACATCGAGGACGACACCGCCAACATCGACCCGGCGGCGGTCGACGCCGTCGTCTCCGACGAGACCAGGGTCATCGCCGGCGTGGACTACGCCGGTCACCCGATCGACGTCGACGCCCTGCGCCCGGTCGCCGACCGGGTCGGCGCGCTGCTGCTCGAGGACGCCGCCCACTCGATCGGCTCGACCTACAAGGGCCGACCGGTCGGGGCGCTCGCCGACCTCACGACGTTCTCGTTCTTCCCCACGAAGAACATGACGAGCGCGGAGGGCGGGGCCGTCGCGACCCTCGACCCCGAGCTCGGCCGCCGGGCCCACGAGTTCCACTTCATCGGGCTCGTCCGCGACCGCGACCGGATGCGCTACCCCGACGAGGGTCCGTGGCACCAGGAGGTGCACGAGTACGGCCTCAACTACCGGCTGCCGGACGTGCTCGCGGCCCTCGGGCTGAGCCAGCTCGCGCGGCTGCACGCCTTCAAGAAGCGGCGTGCGGAGGTCTTCGCCCGCTACCAGGAGGGGCTCGCCGGTGTCGACGGTGTGCGCCTGCCGGTCCAGCGCCCGGACGTGGACCCCATCTGGCACCTGTACCCGCTGCGCGTCCTCGACGGTCGCCGGCGTGAGGTCTTCGACAGCATGCGCAGCGACGGCATCGGCGTGCAGGTCAACTACCTGCCGGTCTACTGGCACCCGATGTTCGAGGACCTGGGCTACCAGCGTGGCATGTGCCCCAACGCCGAGGCCTTCTACGCGGAGGAGCTCTCGCTGCCGATGCACGCCGAGCTGACCGACGCCCAGGTCGACCAGGTCATCGACGCCGTCCGACGCGCTGTCGGAGGCTGAGGTGCACCACGCGAACCACTTCTACGGGCACGCCCACATCATGGCGCGCTACGTCGGCCTCGAGGAGCCCCTGCGCATCTGGGGCTACCTGCAGCACGGCTGGAACATGCACGACGGGTTCGCGGTCGGCACCGTGTTCGCCCCGGCCTACCCCAAGCTCGTCTGGTCGCAGGCCTGCGTGCGCCGCGGCCGCGCCGCCGGACTGCGTGACTACCGCGTCGTCGGTTCGCCGTGGCTCTACCTCCTCGACCTCGAGGCGCAGGACGAGTGGCTGGCACGCCCGGGCAACCAGCCCGAGCAGCGGACGGGCACCATCGTCTACCCCTTCCACGGCTGGGAGGGGCAGCAGGTCGTCGGCAACCATGCGGCATACATCGACGAGATCAAGCGCACCGAGGGTGACGTCCCCATCACGGTGTGCCTGCACTGGAACGAGTTCGACAACCCGAAGGTGCGCCGCGAGTACGAGGACGCGGGCGTCCGCGTCATCACGCACGGACAGCGGGGATACCTGTGGAAGGACACCGACGTGGCCTTCCTCTACCGACAGCTCGACGAGATGCGCCGGCACAAGCGCGTCGTCTCCAACCGGATGAGCAGCGCCGTCCTCTACGCCGCCGCCGCCGGCATCGAGGCCGGCGTCTACGGCGACCCGATGGCTCTCGAGTCCGACCACGCGATCCTCGGCGGCGTCGGCAAGCCGCGCCGGATGTGGCCCGACATGCACCAGGTCTCCATCCCGGCGGACCTGGCCAGGGCCGTCGCGGACGAGGAGCTCGGGGCGGACGAGATCCTGCATCCCGAGGAGGTCATCGAGGCCTTCGGCTGGACGGGGTCGATGGGGCCACGGCCCGGTCCTCCGCCGCCCGCGCCCTCGCTCGAGTTCCCCGTCAGCCTGTTCCGGGGCCGGCGTCGCGCCCGCGACGACAGCCACCGTGGACCGGCAGGCGCCGAGGCGTCGCTGGCCGGACCGTCGTGGTTCGAGGAGGACGAGCTCACCGTCGCGGGCGAGACCGCTGCAGAGACCGCTGACGAGGACCGCACGAAGAAGGACGAGGCCGGCGAGGGCTCCGCCAGGGCGGGGACGGGCTCGTCCTCCCGCTCGGGCTCCGACGACACGGCCGGGGACGGTTCGGACCGCCCCTCCGACGACGCCTCGGTGGACGTCCTGCGGGACTGAGCGCCGCCGAGGTTCCGGCCCCGGTGTCGGACGGGGAGCGTCAGACGAGGTCCCAGCTCATCGGGGTGCCCTTGGCGGCATCCTGACGGAAGGCCCGTCCCTCGACCTGGCCGAAGTCGTCCGGCGCCAGGCCACCGGCCGGACGGATCGAGCGGACGTTGGCTGACGTCACGAGGTCACCGGCCCGGACGTCCTCCACGACGAAGAGCGAACGGCGGAAGCGCAGGCCCTCGCGCTCGGCCGCCCGCGCACCGATGCGAGGCTGGCCGAGTGCCTTCCAGGCGACCTCGGTCTCACGGCGCAGTGCGGCGAGCTCGTGCGGCTCGAGGGAGAAGGCGGAGTCGACGCCACCTCCCTCACGTGACATCGTCACGTGCTTCTCGACGAGGCACGACCCGAACGCCACCGACGCCACCGCGGCCCCGATCCCCATCGTGTGGTCCGAGAGCCCGACCGGGACCCCGAACGCCTCCCGCATGACCGGGATCCCGCGGAGGTTCGACGCGGCGGGGTCGGCGGGGTAGCTGACGGTGCAGCTGAGGAGCATGACCTGGTCGTTGCCGGTGCCGTGGGCGGCGTCGAGGGCAGCGGCGATCTCACCGACGGACGCCATGCCCGTGGAGATGATCACCGGCTTGCCCTTGGAGGCCACGTGCCGGATGAGGGGCAGGTCGACGATCTCGGAGGAGGCCACCTTGAAGACGGGGACGTCGAGGCCGTCGAGGAACTCGACGGCGGTGGGGTCGAAGGGCGACGAGAAGGCGAGGATGCCGAGGTCGCGGGCGAGCTCGAAGACCGGCTCGTGCCACTCCCACGGGGTGTGCGCCTCCTCGTAGAGCTCGTAGAGCCGGCGGGAGCCCCACAGCTCGTGACCCGAGGAGAGCCGGAAGTCCGGGGTGTCGACGTCGATCGTGATCGTGTCGGCGGTGTAGGTCTGGAGCTTGATGGCGTGCGCGCCCGCGTCGGCGGCCATGCGGACGATCTCGAGGGCCTTGTCGAGGGACCCGTCGTGGTTGCCCGACATCTCGGCGATGATGAACGGCGGGGAGTCCGGCCCCACCTCGTGCGAGCCGATGGTGAGGGAGTCGGTGGTCGGCCGGGAGGCGCCCGGGTCGGCGGGCCGCGTGCTGGTGTCGGTCATGTCGTCTCGTCTCGTCGCTGCGTCAGTCTCGGGTGGCTCGCACGTGGATCACGGCGGTCGGGGTGCCGTCGACGTCGCGGACGGACCGGTCGAGCTCGGTGAAGCCGTTGCGCCGGTTGAACTGACGGACGGCCTCGTTTGATTCCAGGACCTCGCCCTCGAGGGTCGAGAACCCGAGCGTCTCGAAGGCGAACCGCTTCGCCTGGCGCTGCACCTCGATCCACGCCGGGAGCAGCTCACCCCGCTCGGCGAGGCCGGCGTTGTCGAGGTAGTAGCCCCACCAGGCGCTGCCGGCGTCGCGGTCGATGTCGAAGAAGGTCACGACACCCGACGGCACGTCGCGGCGCTCGTAGATGTAGACCTCCCGCGTGTCCGACGACCTCGTGGCCTCCCACCACGCCGCGTGCTCCTCCGCCGTGATCTCGTGCTGGGTCAGCGACACGGCGCGGACCTCGGGGTGGTTGCGCCAGGTCAGGACGTCGGCGCTGTCGGCATCCGTGGCAGGACGCAGCATCGTGCTCCTCGCGGCTCGGGGCGGTCGGCGCACCGCGATCGGGGCGCGCCATCGGTGAGTAGACTATCCGAGACCAAACGACACGACTTCGAGGTGGATTCATGGGTGCACTGAGCCGAGACGACATCCGGACGATGATGGCCGACGTGCTCTCAGCCCAAGGCAAGCAGATGCCCGCCGAGGACTCGGCCGACCTCGAACAGATCGGTTTCCGCTCGCTGGACTTCTCGGAGCTGGCGCTGCGCGTCGAGGACGAGATCGGTGAGGAGCTCAACTTCGACGCTCCCGAGCTGCGCGCCATCCGCACCGTCTCCGACGTGCTCGACTTCCTCGAGCAGCTGCAGGCCGCGTGACGCCGAGCCGTTCGGCTGCGCTCACCGCGTCCGCGAACCGGATCGTCACGGGTCGGAGCACCCTCGCCTGGGACGAGCTCGAGCTCCTCGACCTCCCGCCGGCGGCCGCCGTGGTCGTCGACGACAACCACCACGCCGCCCGCGCCGTCTGGACGGCCGTGCAGCGAGGGGACGGCGAGCTGCTCGTCGTCTCGCGGGGGCGGATCACCCCTGAGCTGGTCGCCGACCTGCGCCGCTCGGGCCTGGCCGTCGTCGACGGGTCCGACGTGCTTCCCCCCACGACCGAGCGCGACCTCGTGCCCGGCCGCATCTGGCTGCTCACCAGCGGCAGCACCGGTCGGCCGAAGCAGGTCGCACACACCCTCGACTCCCTCACCACCGTCGCGGGGGAGCAGCCGCCGCGCACGTGGCTGTGCCCCTACGCCCACGGCGCGTACGCCTGGTGGCAGGTGGTGACGCTGGGCCTGAGCCTGCCCGAGCAGCACGTCCTGTTCGTGGAGCCGGACGAGCTCGACACGTGGCCCGCACGGGCCCTGGCAGCCGGCGTGACCGCGGCGTCCGGGACACCGACCTTCTGGCGGCAGGCCATCTATCGCGACCCTGAGGCGGTGGCCGCGCTGCCCCTCGAGCAGGTGACGCTCGGCGGTGAGCCGGTGGACCAGGCGATCCTCAGCCGGCTGCGCGAGATGTTCCCCGACGCCCGCGTCTCGTGGATCTACGCCTCGTCGGAGGCCGGCGCCACCATCGCGGTCCACGACGGCCGCGCGGGCTTCCCGCACGAGTGGCTCGACCAGGAGGGCTCTGGGAGAGCGACGCTGAGCATCGAGGACGGCGAGCTGGTCATCGGCTCACCCAAGCGGGGAGAGGGCATCGACGCCCGGCTCCGGACCGGCGACCGCGTCGAGGTCGTCGACGGACGTGTCGCCATCACCGGCCGGATTGCGACCGACGAGATCAACGTGGGTGGCGCCAAGGCGTCGGCGTCGGCGGTGCGCGACGTCCTGCAGGCCCACCCCGCGGTGGCCTGGGCCTCGGTCCGTGGACGCAAGGCCCCCATCGTGGGCAGCATGGTCACCGCGGACGTCGTGCTCAGCGGCACAGCCACGGTCGCGGAGCTGACGCAGTGGTGCACCGACCGGCTGCCCGACTACTCCGTGCCGAGGCGCATCCGGTTCCTCGACACCATCCCGATCAAGGAGACACTGAAGAGCGATGTCTGACACCACTTCTGCCATCGGACCTGCATCGGTCGTCGTGGTGTCCGGAGGGTCACGCGGCCTCGGTCTCGCGATCGTCGAGGACATCCTCGCCCAGGGCGCCAAGGTCGCGGCCTTCGCCCGGACGGTGACGCCCGAGCTCGAGCAGCTGGCCCGGGACCACCCGGAGTCGGTCGTCGCCGGGGCGGTCGACACGACCGACGCCGCTGCGGTGACGGCCTTCCTCAAGGAGGCGGAGACGACGCTCGGGCCCATCGACGCCCTCGTCAACAACGCCGCCATGGGCCAGGACAGCCTGCACGTCCACACCTCGCCCGAGAACATCGCGCGCATCATCGAGACCAACCTCACCGCCCCCCTGCTGCTGACCCGCGCCGTGCTGCGCCGGATCATGGCCAAGGGCAACCGTGGTCGCATCGTCATGGTGACGTCCATCTGTGCCCAGCGTGGGTACTCCGGCCTCGTGGCCTACTCGGCGACCAAGGGCGGTCTCGACAGCGCGATGCGCACGCTCGCCCGCGAGATGCACGGCAGGGCACTGGTCAACAGCGTCGCTCCCGGCTTCTTCGCCTCCGAGATGTCGTCGGTCCTCGGGCAGACCCAGCTCGACACCATCACGCGCCGGACCCCGTCGGGCCGGCTCGTCGAGCCCGACAACATCGTCCCCGTCGTGCACTCCCTGCTCTTCGACGACACCAACATCAACGGCCAGGTGATCACGGTCGACGGTGGCGGCAGCATCTGAGCCGCCGGCCGCGGGCCGGCGCGCGCAGGCGCTGCTCGACGAGGCCCGGCGCACCCCACCGGTCGTCGACCGCGCGTCCGGCCACCGCTGTGAGCGGGGCACGCACTCCCGCCTGGCCACGGGACTCGTCGTCTGCTGGTCGCCACCGCCGGTGGAGGGTGTGCGGTTCGCCGTCGACGCGGAGCTCGCCGCGCAACCCGTGCCGGAGCACCTCGGGCGACGGTGGAGAGGGCGCTGGGGCAGCAGCCTCGCGTCCTTCTGGGGCGCGTGGTGCGCCTCGGAGGTGTGCGCCAAGCTCGCCGACGTGCCGATCGTCGTGCTGGCCGCCGCAGGCCCCGTGGGCCCCAGCCCGGTGACGATCGACCAGCACACCATCACGTATGCCGTGACGCACCACGACGACCTGGTGCTCGCCTACGGCGTGCTGGCGTCCTGACGCCGGCCGGGCCTACGAGATCGCGCGACGGGCGAACCGGCGGGCCTTCGACATGAAGTCCGGGGGGAGCACCTCGTTGGCCGTCGCCTTGGCGGTGGAGACGGCCTTCTGGGTCGCGATGCGCCGGGGCGCGCGGATGGCCTGCACCGTCTTCCAGGTGAGGGTCTCCTCGTAGCGCTCGATGATGCGCTCGAGCTCGCGGATGTAGCGGTCACGATGGCGCAGCGTCCCCTCCAGCCACGCGACCTGACCGTCGTGCTCGCGCATCCGGCGTGAGCGGACGCGGTCGAGCGCGAGCAGCTCCCGGAACCCGCTCGCGGTCGCCGACGGCAGGTTGCGGGGGAGCTCCCCCTGCTCGAGGTCCGCCTCGATCAGCTCGGCGACGGATCGACCGTCGGGGGTGATCACGGCCGACATCTCACTCCGGACGCGGACGACCCGGGCGGTGTCGTCGTCCGTCACCACGACGCCGGCCATGCCCGCCAGGGTGGCGGTGAGCTGGGCAGGCGTCGTGCTGGTCTTCCACGGGTGGGGCGAGGCGGAGGCCAGCAGGCGGGTCGCGAAGTGACGGACGCCGAAGTGGAACATGTCGTCGGCGCCGAGGACGCCGGCACGTCGCCAGGACGGGTCGACGACCGCGAGCGTCTGCTCGTCACCCACCACGACGTTGTCCATCGTCGCGAACCCCCGGCGCTCCGCCGTGGCCCTGGTCCAGACCTTCGGGTCCCGGAGCCAGGCGTGGTAGAGCTGGACGAGCTCACGGATGTCGCGGTGGGAGCGGCGCGCGCACGCGTCGCGGAGCGCCATCTCCAGGATCCGCCCGTCCGGCGAGCTGCGCGGGGCGAGGTCCCGGGTGATGGCACCCGAGCTGACCTCCGGAAGCACGTCTCCCGTCGCCCACGTCGAGTGGGTGGTGCCGTCACGCCCGACGGTGTCGACCCGCGCCCAGCTCGGGTCGACCCAGGTCTCGGCATCGACGATGGCGGGCAGGGCGAGCGGCGCTGCATCGTCACCGCGGTGTGCCACCAGCAGCCAGGCCGGCGCGAGCTCGGTGGTCAGACCGGCGTCGACGAGCCGCTCGACGGTGTCCCGTGGGTCGCGCAGGGCCGGAGTGTCGCCGAAGTGGCGGGCGACGGCGTGGCATCCGTGGAGCCGGGCGGCCGAGCTGAGCTCCGGGCCACCGTCGACGAGGGCCGCCCCGTCGAGGAGCAGGTGGTGGCCGTCGGGCGACGGGTAGGCGCCGAAGGTGGAGTCGGTGCTGAGATCGAGGCGCTCGCACACGGCTCGCAGCTCGGCCAGGTGGAGGTGGCGGTCGTCGAAGCCGCGGGCGCCCAGGTGCCAGGCGTCGTCGTCGGCGTCCACGTCGAGCCAGGACTGCGCCGCCACGAGCTCGTGCATGCCCAGCTCGTTGGTGACGTCGACGACGAGCGAGCCGGTGGGGGTGAGCAGGCCGGCCAGCGCGGCGAGCACCTCGGCCTCGCCCATGCCGGTGGAGTCCGGGCCGAGCAGTCGAGCCGGCCCGCCGAGGGCCACGACGAGGTCGAACCCCTCGTCGTCGTGGAACGCGTCCAGGCCACCGACGCGCAGCGAGGCTCGCTCGTGCAGACCCGCGTCGTCGCTCACGCCGCGGGAGTCGGGGATGGACCGCACGAGGACGTGGACCGCGGTCGAGGTCGGCACGACGTCGAGCAGCATGGCAGCCCGCGGACCGGCGAGCAGGACCCTGCGAGGCGCCCTCGTGCGCACGAGCTCGGCGACGACCACCCGGACCGCGTGGGGCGCGGCGACCCGGTCGAGGTCGGACCAGGCGAGCATCTCGCCGGTGAGGACCTGCGCTCCGGTCACGTTGTCGCGCGAACGCTCCGACTCGGATGTGGCTGCCACAGGGGTCCCTTCGTCGTCCGGCGAGCCTGCCCGACGAGAGACCGGGTCAGCGAGGTGACAGCCTAACGGTGCCACGCGCCGGCGCTGCGCCGTGACGCCCACCCTCACCACGGGTCTGCGCCCTGCGCGCGTGGCCTACAGTAACGCCGAGCCACCCACGCACGACCCGCGCACGGACCCACCCACGGACCCCGGAGGACCTCGTGACACCGAGACCGAGTGTCGGGGCCGTGGTGCTGTCCATGGGCGATCGGCCCCAGGAGCTCGCCGCGTCCCTCGCCACCCTCCTGGCGCAGCAGGACGTCGACCTCGACATCGTCCTCGTCGGCAACGGATGGGTCCCGTCCGGCGTCCCCGAGGGGGTGCGGACGGTGCACCTCGAGGAGAACGTCGGCATCCCGGAGGGGCGCAACGTCGGCGCGGCAGCAGCTCGGGGGGAGCTCCTGTTCTTCTACGACGACGACGCCCGGCTCCCCACCACCGACGTCCTGTCACGTCTCGCCACCGCGTTCCGCGACGCCTCGGTCGCGGTCGTCCAGCCCCGGGGAGCCGATCCCGACGGTAGACCTGCACCCCGACGGTGGGTGCCGCGTCTGCGCGCGGCCGGCGGGGGAGCGCCGGGCGAGGTGGTCGTGTTCTGGGAGGGCGTCTGCCTCATCCGGCGGGCGGCCTTCGACGCCGTCGGCGGGTGGCCGGGACACTTCTGGTACGGGCACGAGGGCATCGACCTGGCGTTCCGCCTCGTCGACGCGGGGTGGACGCTGCACTACTCGCCCGACGTCGTCGTCCACCATCCCGCGACGCAGGCCGCGCGGCACGCCGTCTTCTACCGGATGAACGCCCGCAACCGGGTCTGGGTCGCCCGCCGCAACCTGCCCGCACCCCTCATCCCGGTCTACCTCGGCGTCTGGGTGGCGGCGACGCTGGCCCGGGTCCACCGGGCCGAGCCGCTCAAGGTGTGGTTCACCGGCTTCGCCGAGGGCTGGCGGACCGACCCGGGGGCGCGCCGCCCGATGAGCTGGGGCACGGTGTGGAGGCTCACCCGGACCGGACGCCCCCCGGTCGTGTGAACCCGCCGCCGACGGTGCGCGTGACCCTCGCCGGGGTCAGGAGCGCCACCCACCTGCTGCACGCCGGCGGCTACCTGCGGCACCTGCTCGCGACGACCACGGGCAGCGTCGTGGTCGACTACCTCGGCTCGGGCACCTTCCTCGGACGTGACCCGGTCCGGGACGAGCACCTCCACACCCTCCTGCCACACGACGCTCGGCTCACGCTCCGGGTGGCCGGGGGACCGGCCGTCCCCGCGGGCCCCGCGGGCCGGGCGGGCCGGGCCGGCCGCGCCGGTGCCGGTGCCGGTGCCCGCGAGGAGCGGCGGATCCTGCTGTCCGTGGGGACCCCCGGCATCAAGCCCTACCTCCGGCTGCTCGCGCGGGAACGCTCCCGACCCGAGGTCGTGGTCGTCGACGAGGGCATCGGCACCTACGGCGACTGGCGGACCCGCCGGGACGCGTGGCGCCGCCAGGGTGGGCGTGAGCCGTGGCCGACCGTGCGCTCGCTGGCGGTGACGGCGGCCTCCCGCCTGCTGACCGACCACCGGTGGGCCCTCTACGAGGACGTCGGCGGCACGTGGCGAGTCGTTCCGGAGGTTGCCGCGGCCTTCGCCGCGTCCGTGGCTGGGCTCGCGGCGACCTCGAGCCCGTCCCGTCTCGCGGTCTACCTCACCCAGCCGTGGGTGGAGATGGGGCTCGTTCCCGCCGAGGCGTTCGAGGGGCACCTGCGCCAGGTGGCGCAGGCGTGCACCGACGCGGGGCTCGAGCTCGCCGTCCGTCCGCACCCTGCGGAGCGGGGAGGCCGGTATGCCGCCTGGCACGAGCTGGGTCGTGACCAGCCGGCCGAGCTGGACTCCGCGGTCCTGGCGGCGGCGGTCGTTCTCGGCACCGACAGCACCGCCCTGCTCAACCTCGCCGCGGTGCAGGGCCGTCCCGCCCTGAGGGTGTCCGTCCCCCAGCTCCGGCACCTCGAGCAAGGACTGGGGCGCCGCCAGCGCGCCCTCCTCGACACCTTCCTCCCCACCCCGCTGGACCCGCGTCAGCGGGACGTCCTCGCCACCGCCCTGCGCTCAGCGGCGGGCCCGGGACAGGTGTCGAACTAGGTCTTTATAGTCACATCGGTCACTTTTTTACCTCCCGTTTACTCCAGTTGCACTAATCACAGGGTTCAATGTCCGTGCCCCCACACGAACTGGACTCCTGTCATGCCGTCTGCCCCCCGCCCCAGCTCCCGACCCTCGGCCCGCCGGACCGCTCGCGTCGCCGTCCTCGCCCTGATGGGAGCCGTCGGGCTGTCGGCCCTCCCCGTCACGGGGACCGCCGCTCCGGCGCCCCGACTGGTGGCGCCGACGATCACGAAGCACCCGGTGAGCGCCCTGCGCTCGGTGGCCGCCGACACGGTCGAGCTCCCCACGTCGGCGCCCGTCGTGGGCGTCACGTGGCCGGCCGACGTGGCTCCGCCGGCCGAGTCCAGCGTGTTCGTCAGGGTGCGCTCGGCCAAGGGCCCGTGGGGGCCCTGGCTGGAGACTGCCGTCTCGTCGACCAAGGACCCGAGCAGCACGGCCGCGCCGCGTGTCGGCACCGACCCGGTGTGGGTCGGCGGCAACCCGACCGCGACGCAGGTCCGCCTCCCGCGGACCACGTCGCCGCGCACGGCCAAGGCCCGAGGCGCAGTCGCCCACGGCCAGGTCGAGCTGGTCCAACCGGGCACGAGCGCGGCGGACGCCCTCGGCGCCCGCGCACTGACCGGGGCGCGCGCCGTCCCCGCCCGGCCGAGCATCGTCAGCCGCCGGGACTGGGGGGCGGACGAGTCCCTGCGGACGTGCGGGCCGAGCTACGGCGAGACGTTGCGGGGGGTCTTCGTGCACCACACCGCCGGCTCGAACAGCTACTCGTCGGCGGAGTCCGCCTCGATCGTGCGGGGAATCTACGCGTACCACACCAAGAGCCTCGGCTGGTGCGACGTCGGCTACAACGTGCTCGTCGACAAGTACGGCCAGGTCTTCGAGGGTCGAGCCGGTGGCCTGGACCGGGCGGTGACCGGTGCCCACGCCCTCGGCTTCAACACCGACACCTGGGGTGTCTCGGTGCTCGGCAACTACGAGACCGCCGTCCCCACGGCCGCGACGATGTCCGCCCTGGCGCAGGTCATCGCCTGGCGCGCGAGCGGCTTCTACCGCTCACCCGCGACCACGACGACGCTCACCAGCGGTGACTCCGGGTCGAGGTACCCCAAGGGGACCAAGGTGACCCTGCCGTTCATCAGTGGCCACCGCGACACGAACACCACGGCGTGCCCGGGCGCCAACCTCTACTCGCAGCTTCCGGCACTCCGGACGTCGGTCGCGCAGCTGGCCGATCACGGCGACAGCCCGGTGTACCGGGCGTGGGTCGACAAGGGCGGCGCCCAGGCACTGGGCTGGGTGAGGACGGCCGAGCGGCCCACCCCCTTCGGCGTGCGCACGCACTTCCAGGGCGGGCAGTCGCTGTGGTCCACGACGAACGGGGTCTTCCGCCTGGGGCCGGTGACGACCGCTGCGTACGAGGCGGAGGAGGGTGAACGCGTCTACGGGGCCCCGGTCGCCGACGAGCGGGTCATCGCCGGGGGCACCCGGACCGACTTCGCCCGGTCGGTCTCGGTGATCGGCGTCGACGCCCTCGGTCGCGCCCATTCCGTCCACGGGGCGATCAGGACCTACTGGGACGCCCGCGGTGGCCCGGCCTCACCGCGCGGCATGCCGACCGGCCCGATGTCCCAGCCCACGACCAACGGGTGGCTGCAGTCCTTCACGGACGGGCAGATCCACTACACCGGAAAGACGGGCGGCAGGTCGGTCGTCGGGGGGATCCTCACCGGGCTCTGGCAGCTCGGTGGTCCCGCGGGGCGACTCGGGTACCCCACCGCCGAGCAGTCGGCCACCAACGGTGGGACGTCGCAACGGTTCCAGGGCGGTCGGCTCTGGTGGCACTCCACGACGTCCGCCCACGCGACGTTCGGGGCCATCGACGCCCACTACGTCTCCCGTGGCGGTCCCACCTCGTCGCTCGGGTTCCCCACGAGCGAGGAGCGCACGTGGGCCCGCGGCGTCCAGCAGGACTTCCAGGGCGGCACCCTGGGCTGGGACCGGAGCACCGGTCAGGTCTCCCTCGTGCGGCGCATCGTGGTGACCCGCACCATCCCCTGACCCCTCCCCGCGGTTGCTACGGTGAGGCCTCCACGACCGAAAGGGTGCCGTGCCACCGCGACTTGTCTCCTCCTCCACCCTGCGACAGCTGGCTCGCTTCGGGGTGGTCGGGGCGTTGGGGTTCGTCACCGACGTCGGGGGCTTCAACCTCCTGAGGTATGCCGGTGGAGAGGGTCCGCTGCACGACTACCCGCTCAGCGCGAAGGTCGTCTCCGGCACGCTGGCGACGATCGTCGCGTGGCTGGGGAACCGGTTCTGGACGTTCCGGAGCACGCGCCGGGACAAGGCGCACCACGAGTTCCTGCTCTTCGCCGTCGTGGCCACCCTCGGCACGCTCATCGCCATGGGATGCCTGTGGGTGTCGCACTACTGGCTGGGGTTCCGCTCACCCCTGGCCGACAACATCTCGGCCAACGGTGTCGGTCTGGTGCTGGCCACGGGGTTCCGCTTCTGGGCGTACCGGCGCCACGTGTTCAGCCAGCACGGCGACCACAGCGGGCTCAGCGAGATCGCCGAGCACCACCTGACCGAGGTGCCCGCCGACCGTCAGGGAGCCTGAGGTCAGGAGGGGCGGATCTGCCGGTGCGGCCCTCGCGGCGTGCGCAGCCCACGGCGAACCGATCGGGCCCGCAGACGCATCTTGAAGGTGAGCAGGATCATCTCCATCCCGAGCGAGATGGTCTTGCCCAGCTCACCCGTGACCGACGAGACGCCGACCCGTGAGTGGTAGTTCACCGGGATCTGGACCATCCGTGCCTTGGTGATCACCGAGATGAGGAGCATCTCCAGGCCGTAGGCCGAGCCGTCGAGCCGCGAGCGCTCGAGGATGACCTCAGCGTGCTCCTTGGTCATGACGCGGAAGGTGCACCCCACGTCGCTGAGGTAGGTCGTGTTGTAGAGCACCTCGATGAGCTTGGCGACGGCCCAGTTGCCCCACTGCAGGAACCACCCCATGTTGGCTCCGCGCCAGATGAAGTTCGAGACCGTGCGGGAGCCGATGACGACGTCGCACTCGGGCATGAAGGCGAGGAGCTTGGTGATGTCCTCGGGCGCGAAGGTGCCATCGGGCTCACAGATGGCGATGAGGTCGGTGTCCGCCTCGGCCAGCCCGCGCTTGATGGCGGCGCCGTACCCCTGGGTCGTCTCCACGATCTCGGTCGCACCGGTCGTCGCGACCTCGGCCGAGGTGCCCTCCGCCGCGTTGTTGTTGATGACGATGACCTGGTCCACCTCGGGCAGTGCCTCGAAGCGCCGGATGCACTCGGCGATGCTGTCCTTCTCGTTGTAGGTCGGGAGAACGACCGCGATCGACTTGCCCTGCCACATGGGAGCTCAGTCCTTCTTCTTCGGGTTGGCGACGACGAGCATCTGCCCGGCGAGGGGCTTGATCGGCGAACGGAGGTACCACGGGACGAGGAACGTCAGCCTGGACCCCTTGGACTTGAGGGTCAGCGGCATGAAGCGCGCCTCGAGCTTCTCGATGGCCCAGCCCCCTGCCACCAGGTAGTCCTGCAGCGACTGCTCGGTGTAGATCGCGACGTGGGTGTAGTCGTCGAAGTAGCGTCCCGGGTTGAGCCGGAAGTTCGGCTGCATGAGGATGAGCCGGCCCCCGGGACGCAGGACTCGCTGCGCATGGGCCAGCAGGGCATCGGACTGCGGGCGGTGGAGGTGCTCGAGGAGGTTGCTCGCGAAGACCACGTCGAAGGAGCCGTCCTCGAACCTCGAGAGGTCGGTGCAGTCACCGACCACGGCCTCGACGTGAGGGGCAGCCGCCTTCTCCACGGTCGCATCGAGGTCCATGGCGACGACCCGGCGCGCCCGGACCTGGTTGGAGAAGTCGCACCAGCCGGCCCCGAGCTCCAGGACGTCACCGTCGCGCGGGACGAACGTCTGGAAGTACGCGCCGAGGTGCTCCCACACCTTGGCCCGGCTGGCGTCCTGCTTGAGCCGCGTCTCGAAGTATCCCGGCGTGTAGACGCTCGACTCCTCGGGGGTTCCGGTCCCGGTTGACATGCGGTGAGCACTCCTGGAGTTGCGATGAGCAGGACTCGGGGACTCTAACAGCCGTCCAGCGCGATGCTGCACAATCAGCGGCGACCCCCGACCGCACCACCAGGAGCTCCCCCTTGCACCTTTCCGGCTCGACCTCGCTCGTCTCGCGTGGAGATGACGTCGCAGCATGGCGGTGGCAGAACCTCGCCTCTGCTGCCGTCGCAGCCGTCGCCGCCCTCGTCTACCTGGCGTATGCCGTGCGGACCGGGCTGCCCGTGGGTGACGCGGCCCGGGCGGTCGGAGCGGTCGCGTTGACCCAGGTGCTGCCGGGCGCCCTGGTGTGGCGGGCGGTCCGTCCGCGACGTGGGTGGCTGCTCGAGGACCTCGTCATGGGCTTCGCCATCGGGATCGCCATCGCGGTGCCCACGCAGGTCGTGGCCGGGCTCACGGGTCAGCGGTGGGCGGCCGTGGCCCTGCCCCTGCTCGTCGCCGCGGTCCTCCTTGCCGTCGCGCCCACCCGTCGGCGCATCCTCTCGGCGCAGTGGGCGCCGATCGCGTGGTGGCTCACCCCCCTCGCGGCCCTCCTGTCCTTCTGGGCGGTCCGGCAGCTGGTCTCCTACTTCCGCACCAACCAGATCACGTGGCGGAGCCTGGGCGCCCCCCACATCGACGCCTACCTGCACCAGGCCCTGGCCTCGCAGCTCCTGACCCGAGGTCCGGTCAGCTGGCCCACCGTCGCGGGCGAGGACCTGGGCTACCACTGGTTCACCCATGCCTGGCTCGCCCACGTCACCGCCACGTCCGGCGTGGGGCTCGACCTCGTCCTGCTCCGGTTCATGCCGGCCCTGATGCCGCTCACGGTCGTCCTCTGCGTCATGGTGGCCGCGCTCCGGCTCTCCGGCAGCGCGAAGGTGGCGCTCCTCGCCACCGGGCTGGCGATGATCGCGTCCGGCGCGAACCCCTTCGGCGTCGCGTCGGCCGGGCTCCCGCTCAACCCGGACTCCCCGACGCTGGCGCTGGGCGTCCCGACCCTGCTCGCCCTCGTGCTCCTGCTCGGCCAGCGGTGGCGGGGCGAGCTCCCTCGAGGTGCGTACGTCCTGGTGCCGCTGCTGTCGGTCATCGCCGCCGGCACCAAGGGAGCGACCTCGCCCCTCGTCGTCGCCGGCCTCGCCCTCGCAGCAGGCGCGATGCTCCTCTTCAACCGGGCTCTGCTCGGTCGGGTGCTCGTCGACCTCGTCATGGTCGCCGGGGGACTCGTCTTCGCCATGATCGTCGTCTTCCACGGCTCGAGTGCGGGACTGCACCTCGGGCTCCAGGAGGCGGCGGAGCAGACCTACGTCCACGGGCTGCTCGACTCGATCCCGGGTCGGCGCTACGTCCTCGTCGCGGTGGTGCTGGCGGTCCTCGCCGGGCTCACGAGGGCGGCGCTGTCCTTCGCCCCCCTGCTGGGCCGCCGGACGAGGGTGGAGCCGATGTACTGGCTGCTCGCCGGCGGTGCCCTGGCCGGCGCAGGAGCGGTCGGGGTCTTCTCGCACCCCGGGAGGAGCCAGTACTACTTCCTCAGCACCGCGATCCCGCTGGCGGCGCTCGGCTCGGCGCTGGGTGCACAGGCGCTGGCTCGGGCCCTCGGACCGGCCACGGTGGCGCGGCTGCTGCCACTGGCGGTCGCCACGGGCGCGGCGGTCCATCTCGTGCCGACCCGCCTGGTGGGGGAGGTGGGAGCGGGCAGCTTCGCAGAGCTCTGGGGCGTGCTGGCCGTCGCCGCCGTCATCGTCGCCGCGGGCGGTGCCGCCGCCTGGCTGCTCGGGGACCCCCGGGCGCGTTGGCGGTCCGCCGTCGCCACGGTGGGCACGGCCGGTCTCCTGGCGGGGGTGTTCGCCGGCCTCAACTCGGTGAGCGCGCCGCTGTTCCCGGAGGTCAAGCGACCGTCGTCACTGGCGAAGCAGCATGCCGTATCGCAGTCCCAGATCGACACGGCACGGCACATCCGTGACCACTCCGACGTCGACGACCTCGTCATGACCAACCGTCACTGCACCGTCGTGCGCTCGCCCTACGGCGGCTGTGACAGCCGGCGCTGGCTCGTGACGGCCTTCAGTGAGCGCCAGTCGCTGGTGGAGGGTTGGACCGCCACGCCCCGCGCGACGAAGCTGGCACCGAACGGCCGTGACTCGATCACCATGGACTACTGGAAGCCGGAGATCCTCGACCTCAACGACGGTTTCATCGCCTCACCCACGGCCGAGGCCCGCCAGCGGCTGTGGGACCTCGGGGTGCGCTGGGTCTACGTCGACAAGCTCATGCCGCACGCAACGAGCTTGGAGCCGTTCGCGAGCCTCGAGTTCGACAGCCGCGACGCGTCGGCCTGGAGGCTCGTCGCCCCCTGACCCGGGCTAGGCCAGGTCGAAGGTCAGCGCGGGACCGGTCTTCTCGCGCAGCTCGTCCTCGGTGACTCCGGGGGCGAGCTCGCGGACGACGAGCCCGTCCGCGGTGACGTCGATGACGGCGAGGTCGGTGATGATCCGCTGGACCACCCCGAGCCCGGTGATGGGGAGGTCGCACTCGTCGACGATCTTGTGGCTTCCGTCCTTGGCGACGTGCTCCATGAGGACGATGACCTTCTTGGCGCCGTGCACGAGGTCCATGGCCCCACCCATGCCCTTGACCATCTTGCCGGGGATCATCCAGTTGGCGATGTCGCCGACGCGCGAGACCTGCATCGCCCCGAGGATCGCCGCGTCGACCTTGCCGCCGCGGATCATCCCGAAGCTCGTGGCGCTGTCGAAGTAGCTCGCACCGCGGCGCGTCGTCACGGTCTCCTTGCCGGCGTTGATGAGGTCGGGGTCGACCGCGTCCTCGGCCGGGTAGGCGCCGACGCCGAGGATGCCGTTCTCGGACTGGAGGACGATCTCGACGTCGTCGGGGACGTGGTTGGGCACGAGTGTCGGCAACCCGATGCCGAGGTTGACGTAGGACCCGTCGGTCAGCTCGCTGGCGGCCCGGGCCGCCATCTCGTCACGCGTCAGTGCCATGTCAGCTCTCCTCGCCGGCCGCTGCGCGGACCGTCCGCTTCTCGATGCGCTTGTCCCCGGCCTGCTCCGGGGTGAGGGGGACGACGCGCTGGACGTAGATCCCGGGCAGGTGCACCTCGTCCGGGTCGAGCTCCCCGGGCTCGACGAGCTCCTCGACCTCGGCGATCGTCACGCGCCCCGACATCGCGCAGAGCGGGTTGAAGTTGCGCGAGGACTTGTTGAAGACGAGGTTGCCGTGGCGGTCGCCCTTCCAGGCGCGCACCAACCCGAAGTCGGCGGTGATGCCCTCCTCGAGGACGAACGTGCGCTCCTCGCCACCGAGCGTGAAGGTGCGTGTCTCCTTGGGCGGTGAGGCGACGGCCACCGAGCCGTCCGCGGCATACCGCCAGGGCAGTCCACCGTCGGCGACCTGGCTGCCGACCCCCGTCGGCGTGAAGAACGCGGCGATGCCGGCACCGCCGGCGCGCAGGCGCTCGGCCAGCGTGCCCTGCGGGGTGAGCTCGACCTCGAGCTCGCCCTCGAGGTACTGGCGGGCGAACTCCTTGTTCTCGCCGACGTAGGAGGAGACCATGCGCCGGATCTGCTTCGCGCCGAGCAGGATGCCCAGGCCCCAGTCGTCGACGCCACAGTTGTTCGAGTAGACCTCGAGCTCGCCCACCCCCCTGGCATGCAGCTCGGCGAGAAGAACGCTGGGGATGCCGCAGAGCCCGAACCCGCCGACGGCCAGGCTGGCACCGTCGCGGACGTCCTCGAGGGCTGCGGCTGCAGTGGAGACGACCTTGTCCATGGCGCGAACTCTAGCCACCCGTGCGTCCGTCGCCGATGTGGTGGGGGTCCAGCAGAGGGGCTGGTCCATGGTGCCCAGCCACCATGTGCAGATCTTCCCGACTTTGTCATAAATTGCAGGAGATCTTGCACCGACAGACGGGCCGCACTGAAGTACATGCGTGTAATTACCTAGTCATCACTTGCGCAACCAGTGTGACCAGTGGGACAACTGTCCTCGCTGATGTGTCTGAAGTGACGTCTGGGACGGCGCTGCGGGCACGACCCCCTGACTCAGCCCGCCCTGAGGAGCTTTCGTTGACGCGCGCCACCCTGCCTGCCCCGACGTCGACCCGAGGGTCGGTCCGCGCCCTCGGCGCCGTGACCGTCTCCTTCCTGTCGATCCCCCTCGGTCTCTCCGTCGCCGGAGGCAGTGCCTTCGGCCTCGCGACGAGCGTCCCCCCGCCGCCCACCAAGGCCCTGCCCGCGGAGCTCGACGTCGCGCCGAGGTACCAGGAGGGCTACCGCTGCCTCGACGGCAACCTGCCCGGCCCCACG
Source organism: Knoellia terrae (assembly GCF_048606435.1). NCBI lineage: Bacteria > Bacillati > Actinomycetota > Actinomycetes > Micrococcales > Intrasporangiaceae > Knoellia > Knoellia terrae. The sequence continues at coordinate 376,353 of NZ_JBMBWH010000002.1, forward strand.
GCCTTCGCGAAGCTGCTCAACAGCCACTACGGCGCGCACATCTACGGGATCAACCGGACCTGCGCCGCCGAGCACGGTGAGGGGCGTGCCCTCGACTGGATGGTCAACGCCTACAACGCCGACGGCCTGGCCCTGGGCAACGCGATCACCCGCTGGCTGTCGGCACCGGACGCGCAGGGTCGCCCGGGCGCGATGGCCCGCCGCTTCGGCATCAACTACATCATCTGGAACCGCCAGATGTGGCGCGCCTACGACCCGGGGCGCGGCTGGGCGCCCTACAGCGGCGTCTCACCGCACACCGACCACATCCACATCTCGTTCACGTGGGACGGCGCCTACCAGCAGACCTCGTGGTGGACCGGCAAGGCCCTCCTCGAGGTCCGCTACACGGGCCCCACGACCAGCGCCACCGCGCCGACGCCGGTCGTCGCGCCGCCGCTCACCGCGACCGGCTACCCGTTGCTCAAGCGCGGCGACACCGGCAAGGACGTCATGCTCGCCCAGCGGGCGCTGGGGCTGCCCCAGGACGGGCAGTTCGGCCCGGCCACCGAGACCACCCTCAAGTCGTGGCAGTCCCGCAACGCGGTGCCCGTCACCGGTCAGCTCGACAACGCCACCTGGACCAAGCTGATCCAGCTCGTCCTCGTCCCGGCGCGCAACGGCGGCAGCACGACGACGACCAGCCCGCTGTCGGCCTACGTCGACACGGTGCTGCAGCGCGGCTCGACGGGTGCGGCCGTCGTGGCCCTCCAGAAGGCGCTCAGCATCACCGCGGACGGCTCGTTCGGCCCCGGCACCGAGACCAAGGTCAAGGCCTACCAGTCCTCGAAGGGCCTGTCTCCCACCGGCATCGTCGCGGCGTCGACGTGGCGCGCGCTCATGGGCACCATCCCGGCGTCCCCGATCGGCCACCCGCTCGCCCAGTACTCCTCGATCGTCATCAAGCGCGGCTCGACGGGCGCTCCGGTCGTGGCCCTCCAGAAGGCGCTCAGCATCCCGTCCGACGGCTCGTTCGGCCCGGGCACCGAGACCAAGGTCATCGCCTACCAGAAGAGCAAGGGCATCAGCGCCACCGGCGTCGTGGCGGCGTCCACCTGGTCCGCGCTCATGGGCCAGTCGTCCACCGGCACACCCACGACCGTGACGCCTCCGCCTCCGCCCCCGACCACCGCGCCGTCGGCGCTGACGACGGCGTTCACGCCCTACAAGGCGACCGTCCTGCGCGCGGGCGCACGGGGCACCGCCGTCAAGGTGCTCCAGGCCGGCCTCGGTGGCATCGCGGTGGACGGGTCCTTCGGTCCGGCGACGACGGCCCGCGTCGTGGCGTTCCAGAAGTCGGTGGCACTGCCGGCCACCGGCGTCGTGGACCGCGCCACCTGGAACCGTGTCGAGCTCAAGGTCCACCCGCTCTTCCCGTACTGGGGCACCGTCGCCAAGCGCGGCTCGACCGGGGCGAACGTCGTCGCGCTGCAGAAGGCGCTGCGCATTCCCGCCGACGGCGCCTTCGGTCCGGGGACCGAGGCCGCGGTCAGGGCCGCCCAGACCCGCGCGAAGCTCGCCACCACCGGTGTCGTCGCCACGCTGACCTGGCGGGCCATCGAGAAGCAGGTCTGAGCCTCAGGGGCCGACCGCACCCTCGGTGCGCGAGCGCTCCACCAGGACGTCCGCCGGCGCCTCGCCGCGACTGAGCACGACCGAGCCGTCTGCCGCCCACAGGGCGAGGCAGGCGCGGAGGAAGTCGGCCGTGCTCGTCGTGGTGAGGTGCCGGCGTTCGGCCGCCTCGTGCGGCCGGACGACGTCCGCGTATGCCGTCCGCTCACCTCCCACGACCAGCGCCGCGTCGTCGTCGCCGGGCTCCTCCCACGGTGCGAACTGGTCGCCGTGGGTGCTCAGCTCCTTGGCCTCGTCCATGACGCCGGGCGGCACCACGACCGTGGCGGCCCGGGCGAGCCCGGCGAGGGTCACGAGAACGGCGGGGCCGCCGGCCGAGCCGGCCACGTCCGGGTCGGTCGTCACGACGACGTCCGGGCGGGGGGCACCGACGCCGCCCGTGCTCACCGTCCCGCCGACGGACCACGTCGCGAGCGCCCAGTAGGCCGTGCGCCAGTGCGGCGGCAGGTCGAGGTGGATCACGGAGCCGGGGGAGACGTCGAGCTCGTCCTGGAGGGCGTTCGCGGCCTTGCTCACCCAGTTGCCGAGGACGCGTGCGGAGAGCTCGATGCGTTCACCACGGGTCGGCCCGTCGGTGTCGTCGTAGGTCGTGATCCGCGGCTTCGCGGAGTCGGAGCGGAGCATCTGCTGGAGCACGTCAGCGGGTCGGGTCACGCCAGCAGGGTAGAACCTCGGCCGCCGGATAGCGTGGCCGACCATGACCCTCGCGCCCCCGACCCCCGACGAGGACCTGCCGACGTCGGACCTCGAGCGCCGGGCCGGACGGTGGCTCCAGACCCTCGTCCTCGGGGCCGCGACCTGGGTGGTCGTGATGGCGCTGCTCGCCGTCCTCCTCTCGGCCCCGGGCTGGTGGTCGCCTTGGCTGGTGCTCCCGCTGGCCGGCGTCGCGGCGCTCGCGTGCGGACGGTGGGCGGACGGCATACCGGCTCGGGCCCTGCCGGTGTGGACGGCAGTCCTGCTCGTCACGGTGGCGGCGGGAGCCGGGATCTGGACTGCCGCAACGCATTCCGAGCAGGTGCTGCCCCGGCGGGACTCGGGGAGCTACCTCCAGACGGCGATCTCCATGGCCGAGACGCACCGGCGCGTCGTGCCCGCCGACCTCGACGGCAAGGGCGGCGCGGACCTGCTCGACGTCGAGGGCGTCACGCTCTCCAGCCCCGCGTTCTACGAGGTGGACACCGGGCAGGGGCCGGCCGTGCAGCCGCAGTTCGTCATCGGTCCGGGGGCGATCTGGTCGCTCGGTGTCTGGCTCGGAGGACCCTCCGGGGCCATGCTCCTGCCCGCGATCGCCTCGGCCCTCGGGCTGCTGGGGCTGGGACTGCTCACCGCGCGGGTGACCGGGGCCCGGTGGTCGCCGGTGACCGCCCTCGGTGTGGCGCTGCTGTTCCCGGTGCTGCACACGGCTCGCTCGACCTACTCCGAGCCGCTCGCCATGGTGACCCTCGGTGGCGGCCTGCTCGCCCTCGTCATCGCAGCACGCGAGGGACGCTCGGGTGCCACCGGCCGCGCCGCACTGCTCGCCGGGATCCTCGTCGGCGGTACCGCCTTCGTCCGGATCGACGGCCTGCGCGAGACGATCCTGCTCGTGCCCGTCGCCGCGCTGGCGCTGGCGCGGGGGCAGCGCTGGCCACGCGCGACGCTCGTCGGCGCCGGGGTCTCGACGCTGCTCGCCGGTGCGGCGGCCCTCTGGCTGTCGAACCAGTACCTCGGCACGATCGCCGCGAGCCTCGTCCCGCTCCTCGGGCTCGGTGTCCTCCTGGGGCTGCTCACCGCGGGGATGCTCCGGTGGCAGCGGCGTGGAGGCGCACTGCCACAACGCTTCTCGCGGGTCCTGCCTGACCTGCTGGCCGTCGGTGTGGTGGCGACCGGGCTCTTCCTCGCGAGCCGGCCGCTCTGGCAGACGGTGCGGCAGTCGCCGGACGACCCCGGCTCACGCGTCGTCGCCGGGCTGCAGCTGCGCCAGGGCCTCACCGTCGACGGCGGCCGCACCTACGCCGAGCAGACGGTCGTGTGGCTGTCGTGGTGGGTCGGCGTCCCCGCCCTCGTCATCGCCCTGGCCGCCCTCACCTGGTCGGTGCGGCAGGTGGTCACGCGCTGGACGGCGGGAGAGGGGCTGCCCTCGTGGACCGGACCGCTGCTCGTCGGCAGCGGCTCCAGCGTCCTCACCCTGTGGCGTCCGGGCATCACGCCGGACCACCCCTGGGCCGAGCGCCGCCTGCTCGTCGTCCTGCCCTTCGTCGTCCTCCTCTGCGTCGCCGCCGCCGCGTATGCCGTCCGCCACCTCGCGCGCCGCGCCCCGGTCGCGCTCGCGGCCGTCGCCGGCGTGGTCCTGGTGGCCGCGACCCTGGTGCCGACGGCAGCGGCGACGTGGCCGCACCGCGGCGAGCGGGTCGAGCTCGGCGAGCTCGAGGCCGTCGAGACGGTCTGCCAGCAGATCGGCGAGGACGACGTCGTGCTGGCCGTCGACTCGCGCGCCGCCAACGAGTGGCCGCAGGTCATACGGGGACAGTGCGGCGGGACGGCCCTGTCGACGACGGCGGCCCTGCGCCGGGACGAGGCGGCGCTCCGGGAGTCCGTGACGACGCTGGCCCAGCGCGTCGGCGGGAGCGGCGGGCGGCTCGTGCTGCTCGCGGCGGACTCGCCGCAGGTGCTCGAGACGCTCGCGCCGGGCTCGGCCCGGCCGGTCCTCGACACCACCGTGCTCGAGGACCAGCGCCTGCTCGAGCGCCGCCCCGACCACCTCGTCACGCTTCCGCTGCAGGTGTGGCTCAGCGTCCCTCCGGTGACGGCACCGGAGGGCTGAGCTCACCGGGTGGCGAACTCCTGCGGCATGCGGCGCTGGACGGCACGGTAGGTGTCGCGGTCGGAGGCGACGACGATGCCCGGCTGCGTGGACCGCGGCGAGTAGGCGGTGCCGTCGAGGTGGCCGACGAAGCCGCCGGCCTCCGTGACCATGAGCGAGCCCGGGGCGTGGTCCCAGGCGTTGGAGCGGCTGTAGAGGATGTAGTCGATCTCGCCCTCGATCACCTTGGGGTAGTCGACGCCGCAGCACACCCACGAGGGCCGCAGTGCGGGGAGGTCGTTCAGCGTGTGGCCACGGAGCGACCAGATCGACGTGGCGCCGCGGGGGTCGCCGTCCGGACCGACCGGCGGGCGGGTGACGCGCTCGCCGTTGCGTTCGACGCCGGCGCCGCGCTCGACGACCCAGGCGACCTCGTGCTCGGGCTGCCAGATCCAGCCCCGCACCGTCTCGCCCGCTCGGGTCTCGGCGATCATCACGGCGTGGTCGGGGTTGCCGTGGACGAAGTTCTTGGTGCCGTCGACCGGGTCGACCGTGAAGGTGTGCTCGGCGGCGAGGTAGCGGTCGAGGATGCCGTGGTCGGCGGCGTGCGCCTCCTCACCGAGGACGACGGCGCCGGGGAAGGACTCGACGAGGGCCCGGGTGAGGAGGACCTCGGCCTCGCGGTCGGCCACGGTGACGAGGTCCCCGGGGTTCTTCTCGATGACCTCGCCGTCGGCCAACGACCGGAACCGGGGGGTGATGACCTCGGCGGCCACCTGCTTCATGAGCTCGAGAACTGCGCCTGTGTCCACGCTTGCCCACGCTTCCACACCGGTGGCCGCGACGGGGAACCGGGTCAGGGGGAGAGGTACGGGTCGGCCCACGCGCTGATGATGCGTGCGGCCCGCTTGGCCTGGCCCGGTGCAGTGAGCAGGTGGTCGGAGCCCTCGAGCGAGACGAAGCTGCGGGGGTGCCGCGCCGTCCGGAAGATCTCGCTCGCGTTGGCGATGCCGACGGTGTTGTCCGTGGGGGAGTGCATGACGAGCAGCGGCCGGCGCAGCGCGGTGATGCACGCGCGCAGGTCGGCCCGACGGACGTCCTCGACGAACTCGCGGCGCAGCGTCAGGGCCTTGTCGCCGAAGGTCACCGGCGCCTCGCCGTCGGCGATGACCCTCTCGACGACCGCGTCGTACTGGTGCTCGACGTGCGAGGGGTCGTACGGCGCCGCCACGGTCGCCACTGCGCTGACGTCGGGGCAGCTCCCGGCCGCCGAGAGCACGGCGGCCCCACCGAACGAGTGGCCGACGAGGAGGTCGACCGGCCGGTCGCTGCCCTCCATGAAGCGCACCGCCTCGACCGTGTCGGCGACCTTGTGGGAGAACGAGCCGTCACCCCAGTCGCCCTCGGAGTCGCCGAGCCCCAGGTTGTCGAACCGGAGCATGCCCACGCCCTCGGCGGCCAGCTGCTTGCAGATGCGCGCAGCGGCCGGGCAGTCCTTGCCGAGGGTGAAGCCGTGGGAGAAGACTCCCCAGCCGCGGACCGTCCCGTGCGGGAGGTCGACGATGCCCGCGAGCACCTCACCGGAGGAGCTGGGGAACCGGACGCGTTCGCTGGCCATCGCGACATCCTCGCACCGGTCGGAGGTGCCCTAGCCTGCTCGGGTGAACTCGCTCGCCATCCCCCTGTGGCTCGACGCCGTGGCGGTCGGGTTCGGCGGGCTGGCCGGTGCGCTCGCGGCGCGGCGTCGTGGGTTCGACATCGTCGGTGTCCTCTTCCTCGCCGTCATCGGCGGGCTCGGAGGAGCGCTCCTGCGCGACCTGCTGCTCCAGGTGCCCGTGCGGGCGCTCACCTCGCCCTGGCTGCTGCCCTCGGCCGTCCTCGGCGGGCTCCTCGTCGCGCCGCTGCTGGCGGTGGTGGGGCCGCTGCGCTTCCGGCGGGACGTCGCGTTCACGCTGCTCGACGCCATGTCGCTGGCGATGTACTCGGTCCTCGGGACCGACCGGGCGATCACCGTCGGGCTCCCGCCCATCTCGTGCGTCTTCGTCGGCACGGTGGCGGGCGTCGGTGGGGCGCTGATCCGGGACGTCCTCATCAACGAGCAGCCGGAGCACTTCAAGCCCGGGTCCTTCTACGTCCTCGCGGCCGTCCCCGGGTGCGTCGCCTACTTCGTCATGCGCAGCCTCGAGCTGCCGGTCCTCGTCTCGGCGGTGACGTCGGTCGGTGTCGTCATCGCCGTCCGGATGTCGTCCTGGTCGCTCAACTGGCAGACCGGCCGGCGACGGACGACGGGGACCTCCGGCACGTCCTGACGCGGGTACGCTCGGCTGCGATGAACGAGCACCCTGACTCCTCTGCCCTGACCGAGCGCATCCCCGTGCGGAACGGCGAGCTCGCGGGCGGGAGCGACGACCCCGGCGGGAGGGGCACGGTGGCGGCGCGGCCGGCATACGACACGCCTGTCGAGCCGCAGACCCGGTCGGCCCTGCTCGAGGACGGCTCCCCGCGCCCCTACGTGACGATCGTGCTGCCCTGCTACAACGAAGGCGCCCACGTCCTCAAGGAGATCGACCGGATCACCGCGGCGATGAACGGCAGCGAGTTCACCTACGAGCTGCTCTGCATCGACGACGCCTCGACCGACGACACCCTCGCGGTGCTGCAGGACGCGGCGACGCGCTACGCCAACCTGCGGATCATGCCGTTCCGCCGCAACGGCGGCTCGGGCACCGCAAGGCGCATCGGCACGCAGCAGGCGCACGGCGAGGTCGTCGTGTGGACCGACGCCGACATGACCTACGAGAACGAGCGCATCCCCGAGCTCGTGCGGATCCTGCGCGACGACGCGAGCTACGACCAGGTCGTCGGCGCGCGCACCACCGAGGAGGGCACCCACAAGTGGGCGCGCGTCCCGGCAAAGTGGTTCATCCGCAAGGTCGCCGAGTGGCTGACCAAGACGCGCATCCCCGACCTCAACTCCGGTCTGCGGGCCTTCCGTCGTGACGTGTCGCTGCCCTACCTGCGGCTGCTGCCGGCGGGCTTCTCGTGCGTCACGACGATCACCATCGCGTTCCTCAGCAACCAGCACGACATCAAGTACGTCGACACGAAGTACGCCAAGCGGGCCGGGGTGAGCAAGTTCCACTTCGTCAGCGACGCCTACCGCTACATCCTCCAGGTGCTGCGGATGGTCATGTACTTCGATCCGCTCAAGGTGCTCATGCCGCCGGCGCTGTGGATGATCGTCGTCGGCTTCGTCAAGGCGGTCGTCGACATGGTCCGCCACCCGTTCTACTTCCCGGCCTCGACCGTGCTGCTCATCGTCAGCGGCATCATGATCGCCTCGCTCGCCCTCCTCTCCGACCTCGTGGTGAGGTCTCGCGACGGTGTGTGACGGTGTCTGAGTCCGCGTCCCTCCGGCTCGCGGTCGTCGGTCCGACCCACCCCTACAAGGGCGGTGTCGCCTCGCACACGACCGAGCTGTGCCACGAGCTCGCCGAGGCGGGCCACGACGTCACCCTCGTGTCGTGGAGCTCGCTCTACCCGTCGCTGCTCTATCCCGGGGAGCAGGCCGTGCCCGACGGCGCCCCCGACGTCGTCCCGTTCCCGCGGACCGAGCACACGTTGTCGTGGGCCCGCCCGGACACGTGGCTGCGGACCGGTTGCCGGCTGCGCGACGTCGACGCCATCATCGTCGTCCACGTCATCCCGCCCGTCGTGCCGGCCCACCTCGCGCTGCTGCGCGCCGCGGGGGCGGGGCCGCGGACGATCGTCATCACGCACAACGTCCTGCCGCACGAGCCGCGACCGGGCGACCGGCGGCTCATGCAGGCGCTCTTCGCCCGCGTCGACTCCGTCGTCGTCCACTCCGACGCGCAGGCCCGGCTCGCCACCGAGCTCGGCGCCCCGCACGTGCGCGAGCTCGACCTGCCGCCGCACCTGCCCGGAGGCGACCCCGAGCCGCACGTCGGGTCCAGCGGTCCGACCCGGCTGCTGTCGCTCGGGATCGTGCGCGACTACAAGGGGATCGACCTGCTGCTCGACGCGATGCTCGACGTCCCCGACGTCCGGCTCACCATCGCGGGGGAGATGTGGGGCCACAGCGGCCGGCGGGTCAAGGAGCTCGCGGCCGACCCGCGCCTGGCCGACCGGGTCGAGGTGCACGGCGGCTACGTCCCGGCCGACCGCATCGCCCCGCTCCTGGCGCGACACGACGCGATGACCCTGACCTACCGCTCCGCGACCGCCTCGCAGAACGTCCTTCTGGCGCGGCGGCACGGGCTGCCCGTGCTCGCCTCGCGCGTCGGCACGTTCGCCAGCCAGGTCCGCGATGGGGTCGACGGGCTGCTCGTCCCGCCCGGTGACCGCGACGCGCTCGTCGAGGCGCTGCGTCGCCTCTCCGACCCGGCGTATGCCGGCCGGCTGCGGTCCGCGGTCCGCCCGCCGGACCTCAGCGGCCCGTGGGCGCACTACGTGGGGGGCATCGAGGCGCTCGCCAGTGCCGAGTCGGGTGCCCTGCTCGACGTGGAGCCCGAGACCGGGGCCGCCGCCGAGTCCGAGGGCGTGGTCCAGCGGGCCAGGGACCTCGTCACCGCTGCCCGGCTGCGGCGGCGGGCGCGGCTGACCCTGCGGCCGAGCGACCTCCCGGAGTGGGTGCGGGCCTCCGACGTGCTCGCCCTCGACTCCGACGCCCTCGACGCGCAGGCGCTGGCCAGGCAGCTGCGGCTGCCGCGGGCCTCGGACGCCGTCGCCGCCTGGGCCGCGCTCGGTGCGCTCGCCGCCGTCCTCCGCATCCGGGACGACGGGCGCCACGGCGCGGTCGTCGTCGACGAGTCCGGGACCGCGAGCCCGTTCTCGCGCTGGCTGAGGGCGCTGGGGTTCGAGCCGGTCGAGCTCGAGGTGACCGGTCGGCGCACCTCGGTCGAGGTCCTCGACGTCGACACCGCGAGCCTCGACGTCATCGCCCGTCTCCACCCCGGGGGCTGCACCGCCGAGGACGTCGACCACACCGTCTCTCAGGCGTCGTGGGCGCTGCGCTCCGGCGGCCTGCTCCTGCTCACCCTCCCGATCGGTGAGGACGACCCCGAGTGGGCCGTCACCCCGGCCGGGATCCGGGGTGTCCTCGCGCGCGCCGACGACCTCGGGCTCGTGCTCGTCGGTGACGTCGACGGCGACATCACCGAGCGCATCCGGCAGGCCGCGGCGTCCGCGCGGGAGCTGCGGGGCACCCAGCCGGGGGGACGCAGCGACGGCGCGTCACCGGCATACGGGATCCTCCGCCTGACCTTCCGGCGCCGGTGACGCGATGACGCGTCAGCGCTGGCTCGACGTCGTGCGCGTCGTGGTCGCCCTGCTCGTCCTGGCGGCGGTGACGGTCGCGGTGTGGCGCAACTGGGGCGAGGTGTCGTCGCACCTGGGCGACATTCCTCGCGGGACGCTCGGGGCGGCGTTCCTGCTGGCCCTGTCCGCTCCCGTCTTCACGCTGCTCGGGTGGCGGGTGCTGCTCGCCGACCTCGGGACACGTCTGCCGCTCCCACCGAGTGCGAGCGTGTTCTTCGTCGGGCAGCTGGGCAAGTACCTCCCCGGCTCGGTCTGGAGCGTCGTCGCCCAGGCCGACCTCGGCTCGCGGCTGGGGGTGCCGCGCCGGCGGATGGGCGTCGCCGGGCTGCTGTCGATCCTCCTGTCGGTCATCACCGGCGCGATCCTCGGGGTGCCGGCGGTGCCGGCGCTGCTGGCGCGCTCCGAGGACTTCCGGTGGTGGTGGTTCCTCCCGGCACTGCTGCTGCTCCTGCTGCTGTGGCCGCGGCTGCTCAACTCGGGGGTCGCGCTGCTGCTGCGCGTGCTGCGCCGCGAGCCGCTCGAGCACCGGCTGACGACGCCGGCGATCGCGCTCACGTCGATGTGGTTCGTCCTCGCCTGGCTGGGGGTCGGGCTGTCGGTGCTCGTCCTCGCCCACGCCCTGGCGCCGGAGAGGTCGTGGGGCTCGCTCGTCGTCAGCTCGATCTGCGGCTTCGCGCTCGCGTCGGCCATCGGGATGTTCTCGTTCGTCGTGCCTGCCGGGGTGGGCGTGCGCGACGGCATCCTCGCGCTGCTCCTCGGGGCGCTCATGCCGTTCCCTGCGGCGATCGCGGTCGTCGTCGTCTCCCGGTTCTTCTCCGTGCTCGCCGACGTCGTCGTCGCGGCCAGCGGCTGGGCCTGGGCCCGGTCGCACCACCTCCTAGGATCACGGACATGAGCGAGCGGCCCCGCGAGGAACAGCTGGCCTACTCCGAGCTGATGGACAAGATGCTCGACGAGCAGGGCCGGCGGCAGAAGGCGGCCAAGCTCATCTCGGTCCTCGCGCACGGCCTGGGCCGGTCGGCCGACGACGAGGGCGGGCCGCTCGCGGGGCTGCGGGCCGTCGACGTCGGCTGCTCCGCGGGGTTCATCGCCGACGAGCTGGCCCTGGCGGGTGCCTCGACGACGGGGGTGGACATCGACGAGCCCGGGCTGGCCAAGGCGCGCGAGCGCTTCGGCGACCGGGTCGACTTCCGGCTCGCCCGCGGTGAGGACCTGCCCTTCGAGGACGGGTCGGTCGACGTGGTCGTCCTCAACCACATCTATGAGCACGTGGTCGACCCCGACGCCGTCGTGGCCGACATCCACCGGGTGCTCGCGCCCGGCGGTGTGCTGTATCTCGGGGTCGGCCACCGGTGGCAGGTCCTCGAGCCGCACCACCGCCTGCCCTTCCTGTCGTGGCTGCCGCAGCGGGCGGCCGACGGCTACCTGCGCCTGGCGAGCAAGGGGGACCACTACTACGAGCACTACGCGACACCGGCCGGGCTGCGACGCATGTTCGCGGCGTTCGACGTGTGGGACTACACGCTTCCGGTGCTGGCCGACCCGACGGCGTTCGCCGGCGGCGACGTCATCCCCGCGTGGGTGGGGCGCCTGCCCGAGAGGGCCCTCGCCGCCGCGCTTCCGCTCGTGCCGACCTACGTCTGGCTGGCGTTCAAGGAGCCGGCGCGGCCCGCCGGACCGCCCCTGCGCGTCGCCCCCCGCCACATCGGATGAGCGAGGTCGCTCCTCTCGAGCGCACCTTCCGTCCCGGGCGACCGCTGCAGCTCGGGAGCGTCGTCAACGCTTTCCGTCGTGGGGGTGGCGACCCCACGTCGTGGAGCGACCGCGTCGGCACCTGGGTGTTCGCGTGGCGGGTGCCCACCGGGCCGGTGACGCTGCGGCTCGTCGACCGCCCGCGGCTCGGCGAGGTCGAGGCGCAGGCGTGGGGCGAGGGCGCCGCGTGGGTGCTCGACCGGCTGCCGCACCTGCTGGGCGAGCACGACGACGACGGGGGGTTCGCGAGCCACCACGACGTCGTGGCCCAGGCCCGGCGGCGCTTCGCCGGCTGGCGGGTCCCGGCCTCCGGGCTCGTCGTGCAGGCCTTGATCCCGACCATCATCGAGCAACGCGTCACCGGCAAGGAGGCGTTCGCGGCATATCGGATGCTGGTGAGGCGCAACGGCTCCGTCGCGCCGGGACCGGGAGCCGAGCTCCGGCTCGTCGTGCCGCCCGAGCCGCGCACCTGGGCGCTCATCCCGTCGTGGGAGTGGTTGCGCGCCGGGGTCGACGGCGCTCGCTCGCGCCCCGCCGTGACCGTCGCGACCCGGGCCGGCCGGCTCGAGGACCTCGTCGGTGTGCCGGCCCTCGAGGCCCGCCGCCGCATCGAGTCCCTGCCCGGGGTGGGGCGGTGGTCGAGCGCCGAGGTGGCGCAGCGGGCATTGGGTGACCCCGACGCGGTGAGCTTCGGCGACTACCACGTCGCGAAGAACATCGGCTGGGCCCTCACCGGGACACCGGTCGACGACGACGGGCTGGCGGAGCTGCTCGAGCCGTATGCCGGGCACCGCTACCGCGTCCAGCGGCTCCTCGAGCTGTCGGGGGCGATGCGGCCGCGGCACGGTCCGCGGTTCACCCTGCCCACCCACCTGCCCGGCCGCAGCTGATCGCCCGCGGCGGGTCGGCCGTCGGTCCAGTCGTTCGTCAGCGCAACCACGGTCACGAGCGCGCTCTCACCGCATCGGCTGTCGCCCACACCTGAGGCAAGGGGTCTCCTGAGTCTGGGACGGAGTGGCCCGGGGCGAAGTTCCGGCCGCGGCCGAACCGCAACACGGCGGCGGCTCAGAACGGCGGGTCGTCGCGTGGGGGTGGGGGAGCGGCCGGGAGGTCGACGAGGACGGGGTGTCCGTGGGGCTCGGTGACCCACTCGATGCCCACGGGAGGTCGGGGTCGGGTGTCGGCCTCGGCGAGGTGGAGCAGGCGGGTGAGGGCCAGCTCGAGGAGGGTGGGGATGAGGTCGGGGTTCTCGGTTCGATCGTCGGCTCGATCGTCGGGCCACGCCGGAGCGGCCGTGCGGGCTGTCGCGGTCGGGTTCGGGGGTGGGGGGAGGTGGAGCCGGTCGAGGTGGTCGACCGGGTGGGTGTCGGTGGCGCGGCCGCCGGGGTCGGTCCAGTGCACGATCCCGTCGGGGTCGAGTCGGGCGGTCCAACCGGGTCGTTGCTTGACGCGATGGTGTCGTCGGCAGAGGCAGATGAGGTTGGTGGCCGTGGTGGGTCCGGCGGGCCAGGGAATGACGTGGTCGAGGTCGCAGGAGCGGGCGGTGACGGGGCAGCCGGGGAAGCGGCAGTGTCCGTCGCGCAGCCGGACGAGGCGTTGCAGGGCCGGTGAGGGGCGGTACCGCTTCTCGACCTCGCCGGGCGGTGCCGGCCGCACGTCGCTTGGGGCGAGGGTCTTGGGGACGGCGCCGGCGACCAGGGCGCCGGTGTCGGGGTGACAGGTCAGCGGGGCGGAGTCGACGATGCGGGTGCCCTCGGGCAGGGCGTCGAGGTTCACCCGGGTGGTGCCGGGCCGGCCGAGCCCACCGAGCTCGGCCACCCCACGCCCACCAGCAGCAGCACCGGAGCAGGCCGCCGCCGCGGCGCCCGTTGCACGAGCATCATCGGTGGCCACCGGGTCAGCGCCCGCGTCAGGACCGGTGTCCGTGTCGCTGCCTGCATCACTGCCGTCGTCGGTGTGGGTGTCGGTGGCACTGCTGGTGTCGGGGGGCGGGGTCGGGGGCGGGGGTGGTGGCGTGGAGGTGGAGGGTGACGTCGGCCTTCTGGAGGATGAGCTGGCCCATCGCGTCGAGCCGGGCCTGCTCCAGGGTCAGGGTCGGGTCCTCCCGGCAGAGCTGGCGGGCCAGGGAGTCCACGGCCTGCCACATCACCAGCGACTGCTCGACCGGGACCAGCCCGTCCCACCGGTCCGCGGCCAGAGAGACCGCCCGCCGCACCAGCGACCGCTGCGTGCGGGCCTTCTCGGCCTCCTGGTCGGCGACCTCCGGGGCGAGGCGGGCGACGAGCCGGCGCGCCCGCGCCGCCAACGGTCCGGCGCTCTCGTCCCACCCGCGTGGCTGCTCGTAGCGGTCCACGAGCCGGTCGGCGATCTCGTGCGCGACCTCGTCCGGGCACGGCGTCAGCTCCCGGGTCAGGACCGTGGCCCGCCACAGGTCCAGCTCCCCGGACCCCATCGCGTCGACCAGCTGCGGGGTCACGCCCACCTGGTGCACCGCGGCCTCGACCCGACGCTGCGCCACCGGTGTCGAGACCCCGAGCCGGGTCGCGACCAGCGCGGGTGCGTCCTCGGCGACGAACCCCAGCCCGTGCCGGCGCCAGGACCACCCCTGCTCGACCTCGTCGTCGCGGACCTCGTCGTGCGCCGCGACGTGCGCGATCGCCCGGGTCTGGATCCCGGCCGCGATGTTGCCGATCTGCTGGCTCACCTCGACCGCCTCCAGCAGCGTGTCCATGTCCAACGACCCGGCGCCGCCCTCGTCCGCGGGAGCAGCCACGGCGGCATACAGCTGCGCCAATGCCGTCTTCACCGCCCCCAGGTCCATGCCTCGATTCTACTCGAACACGGGTTCGACGACAAGGATTGTCCACAACGAATTCCGTTGAGGGGCAAGCGAGTTCGCGAACAAGGGGTTGACGGTGAGCAGCTCGATCAGGGAGACGGCATGGACGCGAGCAGCGCCGCCAGCGGCGGAGGGGACGAGCCCTCGTCGAGCGCCCGCGCGAGCGCCCCGGCCAGGAGCTCCTTGCGGCCGGACGTCGTTCCGCAGAAGCGGTGCAGCTGGTCGAGGACGGGCCGTCCCTGCCACGCCGGCTGTCGGGTGAAGGCGGCGAACGCGTCGCGCAGGCCGACGTCCCCGAGGACGGCCAGTGCGCCGTCAGCGCCCAAGGCCCGGAGCAGCTCGTCCTCAAGGTCGCGCCGACAGATCTGGAAGCCGAGAGCGGGCAGGTCGTCGACGGAGATGGGACGCTCGACGGAGTCCAGGTGGAGGGGGGTGACCACGTCGAGGGCACGGACGAAGAACGCCGCCTCGCGCTCGTCGCACAACCCGATGACGCGAGGCCGAGGATGTGCGGTCGCCGCCGCTTGGAGGTGTCGGCGGATGTTGGTCGCGCCACCCATGTCGACGAGCCGGCACGGCTCGCTGTCCGGGCGGACGCCCCGGGCGGTCCTCAGGGCACGGACGGCAGCCACGTCGCTGGTGCCCTCGAGCAGGACCCACGTGGGTGCCACTCCGCTCTCGGGAGAGGGCGCCCGGCCGGTCACGGCGTGGAACCTCGAGCGGTCACCGGGCTCTCACCGACGGGCCGGGCGGTGAGTGTGACGGTGATGCTGTGCTCGGCCGTCGGCTTCCCCCAGCCCACCGTTGCGAGGTCCTCGCTGGCGGCGGCGACCTCGAGACGCTGCGTCAACCGGCCCAACCGGAACGCGTCCGAGGCGCCGAGGGTCAGCACTGCCACAGCGGCGTGGTGCGACCCATCGACGAGCTCGAGGTCGAGGCCGGCGTCCTCGTCCGCCCACAGCGTCAGGGCGACCACGCGGGCGATGCGTTCGCTCATGCCCTCCGGCGCGACGGAACGAATTCCGACCGCCTCCGAGTCGGCAGACCCCGGGTCCACGCCGAGCACCGCACGCAGCGCCTCGACATGACCCATCGCGAACCAGTCCCCGGCGCCGACCCGCACCACGTCCCCTGCGCCGGAACCGCATCCGTCGTCGAGCACCTCGAACCACGACCGTGGCAGCCCGCGCACCACCGCCGCTGCCACCCCGTCCGTCTTGCCCTTGACGAGGTCTGCCGCAGAGGCGATCTCGTCCGCGACGGCCCGCGCGGTCACCGCCAGGACGCGACCGTCCACGTCGGCCTCGCCCCGGTGGTCGAGCAGCACGCGCAACCCCGCCGATCCCAGCGCGAAGTCGGTGAGCCCGGCTCGCCACGGCCTCCCGGCGGTGTCGCTGAGCACCACGGCGACAGGTGCGCCGGACGGCATACCGGCTTGGGAGAGAAGTGAAGAGCGAAGGTCGCGGGCACAGGCGTCGGGGTCGTGGGGCAGGAGCAGGAGCGCACCCGACGGCCCGGTGTTCGAGGCGTCGACACCGGCGGCGGCCATGACCGGACCGGCCAACGACTCGACGACCCGGGTGACCTGGTCGCCGCTCGCCCGCTCGGCGACGACGCGTCGGGACTCGCTCAGCACGACCTCGACCCGGCCCACGCTGCCAGCAGCCCTGAGGCCCAGGGCCTTCGACACGACCTTGCTCGACACCACCACGACGTCGCCGGCCGCGAGCCCGCCGGGGCCCAGGGCCGCCAGCAGCAGTGCCGCCACGTCGTCGCCCTCGCTCACCTCGGGCACACCGAGGAGCGGGACGATCGTGAGTGAAGCGGTCATGCGGTCACCGGCGGACGCGCTCAGCCAGGGCCAGCAGCTCGGCAGCGATGGCAGCGGTCGCAGCCACGTCCGTCATGAGGAGCGGCCCGTCGTGGACGGCGGTCTCGACTCCGCGCACCCTGACGGAGGCGTCGGCCGGGTCGACGAGCCAGCCGTCGAGGAAGTCGGCGTAGAGGCCGGCCACCGCAGCACTGGTGGACTCGACACCGATGGCCGACAGGCACGCGTCCGCATGGCCCCGGACCGGTCGGCCCGAGATCAGCGGGGAGACGCCGACGACGGGTGCCGTGGACCCGCGAAGGGCGTCGCGCACCCCGGGCACGCCGAGGATGATCCCGATCGACACCACGGGGTTGCTCGGCGGCAGGACGATGACGTCCGCGTCACGCAGGGCGTCGAGCACCCCCGGCGCAGCTGCCGCACGGTCCAGGCCGGCGACGACGAACCGGGACGCGGGGACCGCGGCGCGCAGCCGGACCCACCACTCCTGGAAGTGCACGGCCCGCTGCGAGTCGCCCTCGTCGAGCACGACGTGGGTCTCGACCGGGGTGTCCGTCATGGGCAGCAACGTGATGCGCTGGTCCGGCAGCCCCCAGCGGGCGGCCAGGCGCGCGGTCACCTCCGACGCCGTCTGCCCCTGCGCCAGCCACTGCGAGCGCACGATGTGCGTGCCGAGGTCGAGGTCGCCGAGCGTGAACCACTGCGGCGCAGCGCCGTACGCCTCGAGCTCGCCCTGCACCCGCGTGGACTCGTCGGCCCGGCCCCATCCCTGCTCCTCGTCGATACCGCCGCCGAGCGTGTAGAGGAGGGTGTCGATGTCGGGGCAGACCCGCAGCCCGAAGAGGCTGATGTCGTCCCCGGTGTTGGCGATGACGGTGACCTCGGACTCCGGTGCGACGCGGTCGAGGTGGGCTCGCAGGCCCCGGAGGAAGCGCGCTCCGCCGACGCCGCCCGCGAGGGCTGTGATTCGCATGCGGGCCAGTCTTCCCCACCGGCGAGTCGCTCCGACACGCCGGTCGGCGGGTCACCGCGGGTGCTGATAGCAGAACTCCGCTTGACGAATGGGTATGACACGCGTGTAATTTCGTCATTGTGTTCCAGCAGAGGTCACCTCGGTCGAGGGCAGACGGTCTGGACACGGGCTGGGTCGCAGAAGGGTCGAGGAGGCAGCGATGCACGAGTTGACGTTGGTCGACGCCATGGTCGATGAGGAGACGGTGCTCTCCTGGCAGGAGCGCAGCCTGTGTGCGCAGACGGACCCGGAGGCGTTCTTCCCCGAGAAGGGCGGCTCCACCCGTGAGGCCAAGAAGGTGTGCGTCGGCTGCGACGTCCGCCCCGAGTGCCTCGAGTACGCACTGGCCAACGACGAGCGCTTCGGCATCTGGGGCGGTCTGTCCGAGAGGGAGCGCCGCAAGCTGAAGAAGCGCGCCGTCTGACCGGTCGCGCGACCACTTCATGACGCTGACGACCGCCCCCGTGCTGCCCGACGCCCCCGCCCCCGCGAACGGGCCGGTGGTCCGGGCCGTCGTCGTCACCTCCGGCTCCCACCACGGTCTGCGCGCCCTCCTCGACGCGCTCGCCGCCTCCGCGGCGCGACCCGACCACGTCGTCGTCCTCGACACCTCCGGTGCCGACGGCTCCACCACGGCGGCGGACCTCGTCGCCGCCGCGAGCACTCCGTCCTTCCGCGTCGAGCACGTTCCCCTCGACGCCCGTATGCCGGATCGCGCTGCGGTCACGCGGTGGGTCAGGTCCGCCGACCTCGGCGACGACGACCTCGTGTGGGTGCTGCCCGTGGGCTGCGTCCCGGAGCCCCAGGCGCTGACCCGCCTCCTCGACGCCCACCGCCGCAGCCCCTCCGTCGGCATCGTCGGTCCCAAGCACGTCGACGCGTCCGACCCCGGTCGCCTGCGCTCCGTGGGCATCACCGCCACCCGCACAGGACGGGTCGTCGAGGACCCACCGCTGGGGGAGCCCGACCAGGGCCAGTACGACCTGCGCCGCGACGTCATCGCCGTCCCGCTCGCCGGCATGCTCGCGACCGCCACGGTGCTGCGCGTCCTCGGGTGGGAGCGCTCGTTCGGTGACCTCGGCGGTGACCTCGACCTCGGCTGGCGGGCGCAGCTGGCCGGACACCGGGTCGTCGTCGCACCGAGTGCGCGGCTCCGGTCGGTCGCCTCCCTCGGTCTGGCCACGGCCACGACCCCGGCCCGTCGCCGCGCCGCCCGCCGCGTCGCGCTCACCCGGGCGCCGTGGTGGCAGGCGCCCTTGCTCGCTCTGTGGGTCCTCCTCAGTTCCATCGTCGCCGGCATCGGGCTGCTGCTCCTCAAGCGACCTCGCGCCGCTGCGCAGGTGCTGGCCGACCTCGGGTCGCTGGACCCCGTCGGTGGCGTGCTCGCCCGCGTGCGCACTCGGGGGTCCCGCCAGCTGGGTCATCGCGACATCGGCAGCCTGTTCGTCCCCGGCTCCCTCGTGGTGCGCCGGGCCCTCGACCGCGCCCACGAGGCCGTGGTCGCCCCCGCCCGGCTGCCCGACGAGGGCGCGCGCGGCGACGACTCGTCCTCCGTGGCACGCGCCCTGACCTCCCCCGCCGTTGTCGCGGTCGTCACCGTCCTCGCCGTCGTGGTCGCCGCCGGGCGGGAGATCGGCGGCGACCTCCTCGGTCGGCTGGGCTCCGGGGTCACCGGTGGTGAGCTGGTCGCGAGTCCCGCGACCTCCGGCAGCCTGTGGAGCGCCGCCTTCGACGGTTGGCACGGCACCGGGCTCGGCGGGGACGGTCCCGCCAGCCCCGGACTGGCCCTGCTCGCCCTCCCCGTGTGGCTCGTCGAGCGGCTTCCCGGCGGCTCCGACGTCACCTCTCCCGCAGGCGCCCTCATCGGTGCCCTCCTCGTGCTCGCGCTGCCACTGGCAGCGGTGTCCGCCTACGCCTCGTCACGGGTCCTCACCACGTCCCGCGCCCTGCGTGCCGTCGCCGCGGTCCTGTGGGCCACCGCCGGTGCTGCCGGTGCGTCCGTCGCGCAGGGCCGTCTGGGCGCCCTCGTCGCGCTGGTCCTCCTGCCGCTGGTGCTCGGCGGAGTCGTGCTCATCACGCGCCCCAAGGGCACGGCGACCGGAGCCTTCGCGACCGCCCTGGGCGCTGCGGTGCTCGGGGCCTTCGCCCCACCCCTGCTCGCGCTCGTCGTCCTGCTCTGCGTGGGCGTCGCCGTCGTCGGCGGTGCCGCCGCTCGAGCCCGAGCCCTCGTGGTGGCGGTCATCGGGCCGCTGCTCCTGGGCCCGTGGCTCGTCGACCTTGCGGACGACTGGTCGCTCGCTGCCACCGGGCCCGGCCTGAGCCAGTGGACGCCCACCACGGTCAAGCCGCTGGCTCTCGCCCTGCTCCACCCGGGCGGCGCGGGCAGCACTCCCTGGTGGGTGGGCGCGGCAGTCGTGGCGGCGGGGCTCCTCGGCCTGCTCGCACAGCGCCGGGTCCGCTCCGTCTCGACCGGTGCCGCCGTCCTCGCCGTGCTGTCGCTGGCCGGTGTCCTGGTCGCTCCCCGGCTCGACCTGGCGTCGGGCTCCGTCGATCCTGCCGGCCCCGTCACCCCGTGGGTCGGCACCTTCATGCTCCCGCTCACCCTGGCCCTCGTCGCCGCGGCCGTCCTCGGGGCGCAGTCCCTCGCGGGCCGGGTCCGGTTCGCCGCCGTCGGCGGTCTCGTCCTCGTCGGGGCCGTCTCCGCAGGGGCCTTGGGCTGGTTCGGCTTCGACGCCGTGTTGCGCACCTGGTCCGACCCGAGGCCGGCCGTCGCGGTCGAGCAGGCCGGGGGAGAGCTGGCCAACCGCACCGTCTTCGTCACCCCGGGACCCAGCGGCGCGGCATACCGGGTCGTCGGCCGGGAGACGGGAGAGCTCGCCCGCGTCCTCCCGCAGGCCCTGGTGGGAGATGCCCTCCTCGCCGAGGACGTCAGCGGGCTGCTCGACGGCACCCGCGACGACGCCGGGATGCGGCTCGCGCAGCAGGCCGTGGGCTTCGTCGCCGTCGCCGAGGGCGCCGGTGACGACGTCGCCCGCACCCTCGACTCGGCCCGTGGACTGTCGCGCCTCGCGAGCCGAGGTGGCTACGACGTGTGGCGGATCGCCGCCCTCGGCACCTCGACCACCCGCGCCGTCGCCCCCTCCCGCCTCACGCTCGTCACCGGCTCGGACACCTCCGCGGTCACGACCACCGGCCAGCACGGTGCGACGAGCGCCACCCTCACGGCGCGCGACGGTGACCTCCTCGCGGTCGCCGAGCCGACCAGCTGGGGCCGCCACGCGACCGTGGAGCTCGACGGGCGGGAGCTCAGCCCCGTGGCCGACGCCGACCGCCCCACCTATGCCCTGCCCGCCGGCGAGCACCGCCTCACCATCGAGGTCGAGCCGGAGCGCCCGTGGTGGCGCGTCCTGCAGGGCGTGGCCATCCTCGTCGTGGCCTTCCTCTCGATCCCGTTCGGGACCCGTGCCTTCCGGAGCCGTCGATGAACCGCGCACGCTGGGTCGGCCCCGGACGTCTCGTGCTCACTGGCGCCGTCGCCGCGGGCCTGGTGGCGCTCGCGACCACGTCTCCCGTCACCGGCGCGGCGGCGCCCGGCGGGCCAGTGGCCGGTGAGCCGACCCTCGCGCCCATCACCTCCGCCGACCTGTCCTGCCCCGGTCCCGAGCTGAGCGGTGTGCCGGGGGTGGAGGACCTCCAGGTGCCCGCGCTCGTCGGCGCCGCGGCGGCCCCCACGCAGGTCCTCGGCCCCACGCGCCCGTCCGGCGACGGGAGCCTCAGCATCCGCACGGGGGGCACCGGCAGCACGGCCCTCACCGAGCGCGGCACGACGACCACGGCTCCGACCACCCCCGGCAGGTCCAGCGACGTCCGCGCCACCGGTTCGATGGCCCCCGGCATCGCCGCCTCGCAGGAGTGGACGGTGGCCCGTGCGGAGGTGCGCGGGCTGGCGACGGTGCCCTGCGCGGAGCCCGGGTCCGACCTCTGGCTCCTCGCGGGTGGTGGTGCCCCCGGGCGCCAGGAGCGCCTCGTGCTCAGCAACCCCGGCGCCAACGAGGTGACGGTCGACCTCACCGCCCTGGGCCGTCGCGGCGTCGTGCCCTCGCCCACCGGGGCCATCGTCGTGCCCGCGGGCGGGCGAGCCGCCCTGCTCGTCGACGCCATCACCGGGGCCGAGGAGTCCCCGGCGGTCCGGGTGCGGGTCAACGGCGGCACGGTTCGCGCCGTGATGAGCGACATCTGGCTCGACGGGTCGGTGCCGGCCGGTGCCGAGACCACCGTCCCGACCGCCGCCCCCTCCCGTCGACAGGTGATCCCCGCCGCCCGCGTCGGCACGGCAGGTTCCATCCGCATCGCCGTCCCCGACCGCCAGCAGGCCGTCGTGAGCGCCCGGGTCGTCGGCACCGACGGGCCCACGCCGCTGCGCGGCGGCGTCGTCCGGGTCGGCGCCCGCTCCACGGGCGAGCTCGCGCTCACCGGGCTGAAGCCGGGGACGTATGCCGTCGAGCTCACCTCGGACGTGCCGATCGTCGCCTCGCTGTGGTCGACCCAGCGCACGGCCGATGGGCCCGGCGACTTCATGTGGGCCCCGTCGACCCCGGCGTCGTCCGGCCTGCTCGGAGCCGCCTACCCCGCGTCCAAGGACGGGACGACGCGGGTTCTCGGCGTCGTCGCGACCGGTGGCCCGGCGAAGGTGTCCGTCACCTGGCGTTCGGTGGGGGCCAAGGACTGGACGACACGCGAGGTCGACCTCGCTCAGGACCGGGCGATGACGCTGGACCTCGGATCGGTGGAGTCGGTGTGGGTGCGTCGCACCTCCGGGACCGGCGAGGTGCGCTCGGCGGTGGCGTCGTCCGGAGGGCAGCCCGGGCCACTGCTCGTCTCCGGCGCACCGTTGGTGGAGAGCACGGTGACCTCTGCGGTCAGCCGGGCCCACCCGGTGCCCTGAGCGAGACCTCAGAGGTCGATCTCGGACGGTGGCACGTTGAGCAGGGCAGCCACCTGTTCGGCGACCACCTCCCGCACGATGACCGACACCTCCGCGGCATCGCGGGCGCGGGTCTCCACGGGTCGGCGGTAGATGACGATCCGGTGCCCCGCGGTGCCACCGACGGGGACGAGCCGGCCCACGGCGGCCGCCTGCTCCTCCCACGGAGCGGGGTCGGTGGAGGGCACCTCCTCGACCGCGAACTCGACGGCGGCGTAGCGCTTCCCGAGGTACTCGCGGGCCCGCTCGGCCACCTCGATGACGACGTCGTCGAAGGTCTCGCGCCGGGACCGCATGGCAGGCACCGGAGGCCACGCCACGGGGCCGCGCGGACCTCGCCCTCGTCGGTCGCGACGGCGCGGCGCAGCGGGGGGCACGGGGTCGACGGGGGCCACGGCACGAGACTACGGCGCGCCGACCCGGGGACGTCGGAGCGGTGAATTAGAGTCCCTCGGGTGAACGCGTCCAGGAAGTGCACCAAGACCGCGTGCGCCCAGCTCGCGGTCGCCACGCTCACCTACGCGTACGCCGACCGCGCCGTCGTCCTCGGTCCCCTGGCGACCTACGCCGAGCCGCACTCGTACGACCTGTGCTCGCACCACGCGAACGGGCTCACGGTGCCGCAGGGCTGGGAGGTCGTGCGCCTCGACCGTGACGGCTACGAGCCCGCGCCCGAGGTCGACGACCTCCTCGCGGTCGTCGACGCGGTGCGCGAGGTCCGCGAAGTCACCCCGTCCCAGCCGACGGTCGCCCGCGCGGCGGTCACCGCGATGCCGCCGATGCCCGGCGAGCAGCGCCGCGGTCACCTGCGGGTGCTGCCGGGTCTCGGCGAGGCCTGAGCCCCGCCCGCTCGCTCGGGCCCGGTCGGCTCACTCAGCCGACGTACGCCGCCAGGTGCTCCCCGGTGAGGGTGGACCGCGCCGCGACGAGGTCGGCCGGGGTGCCCTCGAAGACGAGCGTCCCCCCGTCGTGGCCGGCCCCCGGACCGAGGTCGAGGATCCAGTCGGCGTGCGCCATGACGGCCTGGTGGTGCTCGATGACGATGACCGACTTGCCGCTGTCGACGAGCCGGTCCAGCAGGCCGAGGAGGTTCTCGACGTCGGCGAGGTGCAGACCGGTGGTCGGCTCGTCGAGCACGTAGACCTCGCCCTTCTCGGCCATCTGCACCGCGAGCTTGAGCCGCTGGCGCTCACCGCCGGACAGGGTGGTGAGCGGCTGCCCGAGCGTGAGGTAGCCCAGCCCCACGTCGACGAGGCGGCCGAGGATCGTGTGGGCGGCCGGGACCCGGGACTCCCCTTCCGCAAAGAAGGCCAGAGCCTCCTCCATCGACATCGCGAGGACCTGGGCGATGTTGCGACCACCGAGGGTGTACTCGAGGACGGATGCCTGGAAGCGCCGGCCCTCGCACTCCTCGCACGGTGACTCGACGGTCGCCATGACGCCGAGCTCGGTGAAGATGACCCCGGCGCCGTTGCACGTCGGGCAGGCGCCCTCGGAGTTGGAGCTGAAGAGGGCCGGCTTGACGCCGTTGGCCTTGGCGAACGCCTTGCGCACCGGCTCGAGGAGCCCTGTGTAGGTCGCCGGGTTGCTGCGGCGTGACCCCTTGATCGCTGACTGGTCGACGACGACGACGCCGTCGCGGCCATCGAGCGAGCCGTGCACCAGCGAGCTCTTGCCCGAGCCGGCCACCCCGGTCACGGCGACGAGGAGGCCGAGCGGCACGTCGACGTCGACGTCGCGCAGGTTGTGCGTCGAGGCGCCACGGATCTCCAGGGTTCCCGTGGACGACCTCACGTCCGGCTTGAGCCGCGCGCGGTCGTCGAGGTGGCGCCCGGTGAGCGTCCCGGCCTTGCGGAGCTGCGCGACAGACCCCTCGAAGACGATCTGGCCGCCACCGGACCCGGCGCCGGGCCCGAGGTCGACCACGTGGTCGGCGATGGCGATCGTCTCCGGTTTGTGCTCGACGACGAGGACGGTGTTGCCCTTGTCGCGCAGGCGGAGCAGCAGGTCGTTCATCCGGGCGATGTCGTGGGGGTGGAGGCCGATCGTCGGCTCGTCGAAGACGTAGGTGACGTCGGTGAGGGAGGACCCGAGGTGGCGGATCATCTTCGTGCGCTGGGCCTCACCGCCCGACAGCGTGCCGGCCGGACGGTCCAGCGAGAGGTAGCCGAGCCCGATCTCGGTGAACGAGTCGAGCAGGTGCTGCAGCCCCTTGAGCAAGGGAGCGACGGACGGCTCCTGCAGCTCGCGCACCCAGTCGGCGAGGTCGCTGATCTGCATGACGCACAGGTCGGCGATGGACCTCCCGCCGATCTTCGACCTCAGCACGTCCGCGGTGAGGCGGGTCCCGTGGCACTCGGGACACTCCTGGAAGGTCACCGCCCGCTCGACGAAGCGCCGCACGTGGGGCTGCATCGCCTCGGTGTCCTTGGACAGCATCGACTTCTGGATCTTGGGGATGATGCCCTCGAAGGTGAGGTTGACGCCCTCCACCTTGATCTTCGTGGGCGGCGCGTAGAGCATCGTCTCGAGCTGCTTGGCGCTGAACGTGGAGATGGGCTTGTCCATCGGCAGGCCCATGCCCTCGAAGAGCCGGCCGTACCAGCCGTCCATCGAGTAGCCGGGGACGGTCAGCGCCCCCTCGCTCAGCGACTTGGAGTCGTCGTAGAGCGCCGTGCGGTCGATGTCGCTGACGTGCCCCATGCCCTCGCACCGTGGGCACATGCCGCCGAGGTAGACCTGCTGCTGGGCCACGCGCTTCTCGGTGTGCCCATCCTTCTCGGTCGTCATCACGCCGCTCGCCTTCCGGGTCGGCACGTTGAAGCTGTATGCCGTCGGCGGACCGACGTAGGGGCTGCCGAGGCGGCTGTAGAGGATGCGCAGCATGGCGTTGGCGTCGGTGGCGGTGCCGACGGTCGAGCGGGGGTTGGCGCCCATGCGCTCCTGGTCGACGATAATTGCCGTCGTGAGCCCGTCGAGGTGGTCGACCTCCGGCCGTGCCAGTGACGGCATGAAGCCCTGGACGAAGGCGCTGTAGGTCTCGTTGATCATCCGCTGCGACTCGGCGGCGATGGTGCCGAAGACGAGCGAGCTCTTGCCCGAGCCCGACACGCCGGTGAAGACGGTGAGCCGCCGCTTGGGCAGCTCGAGGCTCACGTCCTTGAGGTTGTTCTCCCGCGCACCCTGCACGCGGATGAGGTCGTGCGTGTCGGCGGCGTGCGGCGTGGGGCTCATCCGGGTCACGCTAGCGGCCACCGCCGACGCGCGTGGGCCCTAGTAGGGTCGCTCCGTGCCTCCCCACACCCTCTCCGACGTCGTCAAGGCGTACGACGTCCGCGGTCTGGTCCCGGAGCAGCTCGACGTCGACGTGGCCTGGGCCCTGGGGGCGGCGTTCGCCGAGGTGGTCATCACCCGCGAGGGGGGCAGCGGCTGCGTCATCGGGCACGACATGCGCGCCACCTCGCCCGAGCTCTCCCGCGCCTTCGGCGCCGGGGTCACGAGCCGCGGCGTCGACGTCACCCACATCGGGCTGGCCAGCACCGACGGTCTCTACTTCGCCAGCGGACACCTGGACCTCGCCGGGGCGATGTTCACCGCGAGCCACAACCCCGCGGCATACAACGGCATCAAGCTCTGCCGGCCCGGCGCGGCTCCGGTCGGGCTGGAGTCGGGCCTCGCCGATGTGCGCGACCTCGCGCAGGAGCTCCTCGAAGGCACCGCCGAGCAGCCTGACGAGGCCACCGGGACCAGCGAGGAGGGCGACCTGCTCGCCGACTACGCGGCATTCCTGCGCGGCCTCGTCGACCTCTCGCGGATCCGCCCCCTTACCGTGGTCGTGGACGCCGGCAACGGCATGGGCGGGCACACCGTCCCGGCCGTGCTCGGGACCGGCGCCGGCCTGCCCGAGCTGCCGCTCACGGTGGTCCCGCTCTACTTCGAGCTCGACGGGACGTTCCCCAACCACGAGGCGAACCCGCTGGAGCCGGAGAACCTGCGCGACCTCCAGGCGGCGGTGCTCGAGCACGGCGCCGACCTCGGTCTCGCCTTCGACGGTGACGCGGACCGCTGCTTCGTCGTCGACGAGCGCGGTCAACCGGTGAGCCCGAGCGCCATCACGGCGCTCATCGCCACCCGCGAGGTCGCCCGGGAGGTCGCCGCCGGGACCCCGGCGAGCGAGGTGTCGGTCGTGCACAACGTCATCACCTCGGCCCAGGTGCCGGAGGTCCTCGCCGCGCTGGGCGCGAGGGCGGTCCGCACGCGGGTCGGCCACTCGTTCATCAAGGCCGAGATGGCGCGCGAGAACGCGGTCTTCGGCGGCGAGCACAGCGCCCACTACTACTTCCGTGACTTCTGGTTCGCCGACACCGGCATGCTCGCCGCGATGCACACCCTCGCCGCGCTGGGCGAGCAGTCGCGGCCGCTGAGCGAGATCATGTCCGGCTACGCGGCATACGCCGCCTCCGGCGAGATCAACTCGACCGTCGTGGACCAGCGGGCGAGCACCGAGGCCGTCCGGTCGTGGGCGGCGGACAAGGACGTCGAGGTCGACGAGCTCGACGGGCTCACCCTGACCCACACTGGAGGTGACGGCGACCCGATGTGGTGGCTCAACCTGCGCGCCTCCAACACCGAACCCCTGCTCCGGCTCAACGTCGAGGCAGCCGACGCGGTCACGATGGCCGCGATCCGCGACGATGTGCTGGACGTCGTCCGGAGCACTGCGAGAGGAGACTGACATGGCCACGATGGAGCCCTGGCTGCGCGAGATCCTGCGCTGCCCGAACTGCCGTTCCGAGCTGCGCGACGAGACGGGGGAGACCGGCCCCGAGCTGGCCTGCACCTCCGACGCCTGCGGGCTCGTCTACCGGGTCGACGACGGCGTCCCGGTGCTGCTCGTCGACGAGGGCCGCAAGCCGGTCTGACCGGCTGACCGGCTGCCCGCCATGCCGCACCTCGACGAGGCCTTCCTCGACTCCGTGGACTCGCTCGAGTCCCTCGACAGCCAGGGCTCGCTGCGCGCGCTCGCGACGGCGGGGGCTCAGGTCCGCCGCACGGTCGTCGCCGCGCGGGAGGCGGGCATCGACCGGCTCGCGGGCGGCGACCGTCCGCGCTCGGTGCTCGTGGCCGCCCTCGGTGGCCCGCTGGTCGTCTGCGACGTGCTCGACGTGCTGGCCGAGCCGGGCTCCCCCGTCCCGGTGACCACGCGGCGCCAGGCCCCGCTCCCGGGCTGGATCGGGCCGCTCGACCTGGTCATCGCGGTGTCGCAGAGCGGTCGTGCCCCCGGCCCGCTGGCCCTGGCGGCCGAGGCGGCCCGGCGGGGTGCGGCCCTGCTCACCGTCGGTGCTCCCGACTCCCCGCTCGCCGACGTGTGCGCCCGTGGCCGCGGTGTCCACGTGGGCATCACCGCGCCGGTGCCCACCTCGCGGGCCGCGCTCTGGTCGCTGCTCACGCCGGTGCTCATGGCGGCCGAGCGGCTGGGTTTGGCCGAGTGCTCCGACGCCGTGCTCGACCAGGTCGCCGACACCCTCGACACCCGAGCCGAGGAGTGCCGGCCCTCGTCGGAGTCGTTCGTCAACCCGGCCAAGGTCATCGCCCTCGGGCTCGCCGAGACCGTGCCGCTCGTCCTCGGCGACGGCGACCTCACCGGCGTGGCGGCCAACCGCGCGGCTGCGATGCTGGCCCGGACCGCCCGGATGCCCACGACGCACGGCGCCCTCCCCGACGACGCCGCCCAGGTCGTCGCCTGCTTCGACGGGCCGTTCAGCGGGCCCAGCGACGTGGGCGGGACGGGCGCCGGTGACCTCTTCGCCGACCCCTTCCTCGACGGCCCGCCCGCGCCGCAGCTCGGCCTGCTCATGCTGCGTGACCACCCGGAGGTGGTGCGGGAGATGCCGAGGTCGACCTTCCCCCCGATCGCCCTGGCCGACGCCGTCGTGGAGTCCGCCCGTGACGCCGGTGTGCGGGTCTGGGAGGTCGAGGCGCTCCCCGGCCATCCGGTGCAGCGGCTCGCCTCGCTCGTCGCGATGACCGACTACGTCGCGACCTACCTCGCGCTCGGCCTCGGGCTCGACCCGGCGATCTCCCGGCACGTCACCGAGCTGCGCGACCGCACCTCCTAGCCGGCCCGCTTTCCCCGCGCCTACTGCACCGTAGGCGGGGGAATCCCCCCCTTCGGTTCAAGCGGTCAGGGAAACACCTCGATCTGGAGGTGTGATGAAGATGAAGCCACGGT